>DASZMJ010000258.1:0-3327 GCA_035551935.1 Isosphaeraceae bacterium | reverse complement strand
GGCGTGCCACCCGTTTTCATGGGGTCGGGTGAGGCCATGAATGGACTCATGAGACTGTTCACCAGGCGAAGCAAGCATCCCAGCCCCTCGAGGGCGCCGACGAGCACGAACGGCACGAGCGGCACGAGGAACCGGCCCGCCTCGGTGAACGGCCAGGCCAGGAGCAATGGGAGGGTCGTCGCCGGCACCAGGGCCGCCAGCCGTCGCCGCTTCGATCGCGCCGCCGCGACCCAGCCGGCGACGATCAACGCCGACGCCGCGACCGCCCACGCCCCCGCCGGCCGGGCCCAGCCGGGCCGGAAGACCGTCGCGACCTCGACCAGCGGGCCCGTGACCTGGTCCGGGAGCCGCCTCGTGTAGAACCACGCATTCTCGGCGAGCACCCGAGGCAAACCCTCCCCGGGCACCAGCCCGACCTGCGTCCCCTGCCCCACCCGGGCCATCCAGAACGCCCAGGGCGCGAGGATCGCCGCCACCACCAGGCCCATCGTCGCCGCCGACCGCCGGCGTCCGCGCAAGCCCAGGTCGATCCCGATCGCCAATGCCAGGGCGATCCCCACGTGCCTCGTCAAGGTCGCCGCCCCCAGCACGACGCCGAGTCCGCGCCGGGCCCCCCACCATGCCAGCCAGACCGCGAGCTGGCCCAGCAGTAAGTACAAGGGCTCCGACCGGATCTCGCCGCCGAACCGGACCCACGTCCAGTTGATCGCCAGGGCCAGCCCGAGCGCCAGGGCGATCCGTCGCGGATACAACGCCCGGAACCAGCGCCACGCCAGCACGACCGCCGCCGTCGTGCAGGCCCACGAGAACAGGTGCGCCGCGACGACCGACCGGCCCGTCACGGCCCAGAGCGCCGCCAACGCGATCGGGTATCCCGGCGGGAAGTGCGCGTGCCGGGGACGGTCGGGGTGGTCGAGCGCGCGGTAGCCCTGGCCGGTTGCCAGCGACCACCCCAGCACCGCGTAGCCCGCGCCGTCGAACCGCGGCGGCTCGCGGAAGCCCGTCCCCCAGCCGATCGCCGCCGCCGCGACCAGCCCCACGAGCCAGCCGTCGCGCCCGATGCCCCACCTTCTCTTGCCCACGGAACTCCCCTCCCCGGCCGATCCTATCACGGCCCGCCCCCGAAGAGGACCGGCGCGCACGGGGCCCGTCGCGGGCGTGGTCCTCAGTAGGGCGTGTGCAACACGCCGTCCGGATCGGGCCAAGATGGCGTGTGGAACACGCCCGACAAGGCCTTTTTCCGGGGGAGGCGTGGAGGGACCGTCGGAAGTGGTGCCGGCCGATCCCCATCAAGCCTCGCGCCGGAGGGTCGAGTAGAATGCAAGGAGTCGACGCACCGTCGACGAAAGGTCATCCCCGGAGGTCCGGCATGAAGCTCGGCATCATCGCCGACACGCACGACCAGGTGGCGCGGACGGCGCGGGCGGTGGCGGTGTTGAAGGCGGAGGGGGCCGAGGCGCTGGTGCATTGCGGCGACCTGACGGGGCCGGAGGTGGTCTTCGAGTGCGGGGCGTTGCCGGCGTACTTCGTGTTGGGGAATAACGACTACGACGAGGTGGGCATCCGCGCGGCGGTCGAGGC
Source organism: Isosphaeraceae bacterium (assembly GCA_035551935.1). Classification (GTDB taxonomy): domain Bacteria; phylum Planctomycetota; class Planctomycetia; order Isosphaerales; family Isosphaeraceae; genus DASZMJ01. Next base: position 1,746 of record DASZMJ010000258.1, on the reverse strand, counting down.
GATGGGGGGCGTGTTCCTGGGCAAAGGGGGGTTCGTGGGCCTGGCGGGCCGGCGGATCGGGGTGACGCACGGCGACTCGGCGGCGGAGGTCGGTCGGCTCCTGGCCGCGGGGCCCGATTACCTCTTGTACGGCCACTCGCACGAGCCGGCCGACGACCGCGACGGCCCGACCCGCCTCATCAACCCCGGGGCCTTGCACCGGGCGCGGGCCTGGACCGTCGCCCTGCTCGACCTGCGGGCCGACGCGCTGCGATACCTCGCCGTCCGTTGATTTCGGGCCACGCGCGGCCGATCGGGCTGGGAGGGGGGTAGCATCCATGGCTATAATTCGCCGGGGGGCCGACGCCCGCATGGTCGAGTCCGGGGCCCGACACAGGAACCACCCGATGCGCCTCTGCCTCGTCGAGGATCTCGCCGTCGCCGGCCTGGAGCCGCTGACCCTGACCCGCCCGGCGTACGAGCTCTTGCTGGGCTCGAAGGCCCTCGGGGCGAAGCTGGCGCGGGCCTTCGGCGTCGGCCCGGGGCCGGCGCGCCGCGGGGCGGTCATCCGGCCGCACCTGGCGGCGTTGCAGCGCGAGCGCGACCCGCACACGACCCTCAACGACCGCGACTGGCAGGCCCGCGGCCCGTTGCTCGTGGCCAACGCCCGCTGGGTCCCGCCCTCGGCGTTCGAGCCGCCCGGCGACGGCGCCCCCTGGGTCGGCACCTGCGACGGCCTGCCGGCCTGCGCCTTCGTCGGCCCCGACCGCGCCGCCACGCTCGAGCCCAACGGCGTCGACTCCTGGTTCGACGCGTTGCTCGCCGAGGCCCCCGCCGTCGACCTGGGGGGCGAGTGGATCCACCGCCCCTGGGACCTCGTCGCCAGGAACGCAGAGCACATCGCCCGCGACTTCGACGCCGACCCCAACCCCGGCGTCAGTAACCGCCACCTCTCGACCCTCGCCCTCGTCGGCCCGGCCGACCGCCTGGCGATCCACGAGACGGCGCGGATCGACCCGTACACGGTCTTCGACACCACGAATGGCCCGATCACCGTCGCCGCCGGCGCCGTGGTGCAACCGTTCACGCGCGTCGAGGGGCCGTGCTACGTCGGCCGCGACACCCATCTCTTCCGCGCCAACCTCCGCGGCGGCGTCACCCTCGGCCCGACCTGCCGGATCGGCGGCGAGGTCGAGCACTCCATTGTTCATGGATTCTCAAATAAATATCACGAGGGCTTCCTCGGCCACTCCTACGTCGGCGAGTGGGTCAACCTCGGCGCCATCACCTCAAACAGTGATTTGCGCAATGATTACGGCGAGGTCTTCGTCCCCTTGCAGGGCGACCCGGTGGCGACCGGCCAGGCCAAGGTCGGCTGCTTCCTCGGCGACCACACCCGCACCGGCCTCGGGAGCATGCTCAACACCGGCACGGCCGTCGGCGTGATGTGCAACGTCCTGCCCGCCGGGCCGCTCTTGCCCAAGCACGTCCCCTCGTTCACCGCCGTCCTCTACGGCCGCGTCGCCCCCGGCTTCCCGCTCGACCAGATGTTCGCCACCGCCCGCACCGTCATGGGCCGCCGCGGCCGCACGTTCACGCCATTCGAGGAACAATTGTATCTCGACCTCTACGAGCACACCCGCCTCGAGCGCGAGCGCGCCTTCCAACGCGCCGCCGACCACGACCGCCGCGACGACCGCTGGCCCGTCGCCAAGGCCCGGCATTGATTCGTAGGGTCCGCTCTTGCGGGCCTCTTCCATCCATCTT
>DASZMJ010000257.1:0-2569 GCA_035551935.1 Isosphaeraceae bacterium | reverse complement strand
GGAGATCGGTCAACACCTCAAGGTCTACCACAGCTCAGGGGCCCCTGCGGACCGGCGGCTCGACCTCCACTCTCATAGCTTCAATCCCGCCGGCCGTCTGACGAAACGAAGCCAATCCCCGGCCGCCGAAACGAAGCCAATCCCCGGCCGCCGAGACGGAGCCGATCCCGATTCGTCCACACCCGTTCGGCTCGGCGCGCCGGCCCGCGCCCTCGCACCGCACGGGGCCGCACGAAGGCGAACGAGACGCGTCGCTCGGGTTCGGTCGGCGCGGGCCGACCGAGGGCCGGGAACCCGGGGCTCCTCACACGGGTCCTCAGAGAAGGCCGGCGTGACTTGACGCCTTCGAAACCGTGTCCTAGGTTCCCTTCGGCCCGACCATGCATCCCCGACGGCCCGACGACGGGCGCGGGGGGGTCCCGACCGACGCACCGAGGAGGACGCACCGTGACCCGCGCCACGCCGCGAGAGCCGGCCGGCAACCCCACGCCGCTCCAGATCTACCTGGCCGACATCAACGACACCCCGCTGCTCACGGCCGAGCAGGAGCGGGAGCTGGCCCAAGGCATCGCCGAGGGCGACCCCTACGCCCGCGAGCACATGGTCCGGGCCAACCTCCGGCTGGTGGTCAACATCGCCCGCGGCTACCTCGGCAAGGGCCTGGCGCTGGAGGACCTGATCGAGGAGGGGAACCTGGGCCTCTTGCGCGCCGTCGAGGGCTACGACGAGACGATGCAGACCCGGTTCAGCACCTACGCGAGCTACTGGATCAAGCAGTCGATCCGCCGCTCGGTGATGAACAACGGCAAGGTGATCCGCCTGCCGGCGTACATGGTCAGCCTGCTGGCGAAGTGGAAGCGGGCGACGGCCGTCCTGGCCGACCGGCTGGGCCGGCCGCCGACGAACGAGGAGGTCGGCAAGGCCTTGCGGCTCTCGAAGAAGAAGCTGGGGATCGTCGCCAAGGCGATCCGCGTCAACAACCTGACGCCCCACCCCGACGGCGACGACGAGGACGGCTTCGCCATCGGCGAGGTCCTGACCGACGAGAAGTCGCGCCCGCCCGACGTCGCGCTGATGGAGCACGACGACCTCGACCGGATCTTCCGCCGAATCGACCAGCTCGACGACCGCGAGGCGAGCGTGATCCGGATGCGGTTCGGGCTGGAGCCCTACGCGCCGATGACCCTCCGCGAGGTCGGCGAGAACCTCGGCCTGACGCGGGAGCGGGTCCGCCAGCTCGAGAGCCAGGCGCTCAACCGGCTCATGAGCGGCCTCGAGACGGGCGGCAAGCTCGCCAATTGAAGCATGAAGGTGTGACCGCCGGGCCCCGGGGCGACGCGAGTCCGTCGCCCCGGGGCCTCGTCGTTTCGAAGCCGGCTCGTTGTTTTTCGCGCGAGGGCCTGGACGAGGACCCGGGAGGAACATAACCTTACGAAGAGAACCCGTTGGAGACGACCGCATCAGGCAAGGAGGCGGCTCTCGTGATCTCTCCCAAGGCATCTTCCATGATCCGCCGGGGCTCGTCACAAAACGCCGCCGGGAGCGCGGCCCTTGCCCCCGAGGCGGTCCGCTGCCGCCACTGCGGCGGCACCAGGCTCAAGCTCTCATACCGCCGACTCGACAAGGTGGCGGTCGGCGGGTCCGAGGCGACGCAGACGGTCTTCATCCTCCGCTGCGCCGCGTGCGAGGGGTTCACGACCGTCTGCGCCTGAGCGCCCGGCCGGTCATCGGCCCGACTCCATCCACCCGCGATAGAGCGCGTCCCCCTCGGGCCGGTCGGCCACGACGTAGACGTGGCAGCCGAGCATCTCGCTGTCGCTGTTCGGCCCGTAGCGGACGCGCCGCGGGGGGTTGAACGGGTTGCGCGGGTTCGCCGACGAGTTGTCGTAGACCGCGACGACCTCGAGCTTCGTCCCGGCCGGCAGGGGGACGGGCTCGCGGAAATGATACTGGCCCTGCCAGTTGATGTCCCAGTCGTCGAGCCGGAGCATCCGCACGACCCGGCCGTCGGGAAGGGTCGCCGTAAGGGTTATCTCCCGCAATAAGTTGTGACCGTGGGGCAGGACGCTCTCGGCCGACGAGTCGACCGGGACGGTCCGCCGGGCGACGATCCGGTGCCTCGGCTCGCCCGGGGGGATGTCGATCTTCGCCGAGCTGAGCGAGATCCGGCCCAGAATTCGTTCGGGCGGCCGGTCGGCGAAGTAGAGGCCGACGCTCGACCGGTCCGTCTCGTCCTTGCCCGATGCGTGGTAGTGGATCAGCATGGCGATGTCCGACCCCGCCTTGAGCGTCCGGCCGACGCCGGGCCGGGGCCGCCGGGGCGATGCGCCGGGGTTCCACTCGCAGAGCGAGGGCTTGGGGATGTCGTTGCGGGCGTCGTAGGCGAAGCCGGGGCCGGGGTCGTCGGCGTCGAGCTTCCGGCAGTCGGGCGTCTCGTCGACGAAGATCCGCGCGTGGTGGACGACCTTCCGGTTGCCCGGCCGGAACTCGATCGCGGCGATCGGCCGGTCGCCGTCGGTCGGCAACGGCAAGACGAACCCGCGGAACACGTCGCCGCCGTCGGCGGGGA
>DASZMJ010000256.1:0-27065 GCA_035551935.1 Isosphaeraceae bacterium | reverse complement strand
GGTTTTATGCCGGATTACGGGGAAGTTGACCGCGACCCATCGACAACTCAGCATGAGCCCATGAAGCCGAAATCTCCTGAATTCGAAGCCAAATGGAACACAGATCATATGCGCATGATTTTCGAATTGGCAGCCGAACTGACGCCACAAACCTATCATTATCAATGACTTGCGCCTTAGCTTAATGCCATTCGAACTGACACCGATTATCCCCCCACCGTGGGTTGAAGTCGTCAATCGCCCTGGGTTGATCGGGCATCTCGATCAGCGTAAGCTACGTCTCTTGACCGGATCATGGTCCTGACCGGTGAACGGGCACGTTGTGGACGACTGGTAAACATTCAACGGCTCGATTGGATGGCACCCGACGTCACACGATCCTGCGCCGAAGGCTCAACGCGCCTAGTCGCCCAACACGAGGCACACTCATGAAACTAAGATGCGTCGCCCTGGCTGTCACGCTACTGGGCGCATGCGACGTACTGGCTCAGAGCCCGGGCGACCCGCTCGAACAAGGTTTCCAGGATCCGCCGAACAGCACGAAACCGCAGGTCTGGTGGTTTTGGGGGGATGGAAACGTAACTAAGGAAGGCATCAAGGCCGATTTGGAGTGGATGAAGCGCGTCGGCATCGGTGGCTTCACGCAGTCCTATTTCTCCATGCGCCAGCCGCACATCGTCGAAAACGTGAAGTACATGTCGCCCGAATGGATGGGCGCCTTCAAGTACACCACCAGGCTGTCCGACCGGCTGGGCTTGGAAATGGGCATTTACAACACGCCCGGATGGTCTGCCAGCGGCGGCCCTTGGGTCCCGCCTTCGCAGGGCATGAAGAAGTTCGTTTGGACGGAGACGCGTGTGGATGGCGGTAAGCCGTTCAGCGGCAAGTTGGCTCATCCGCCGACCGAAGTCGGCCCTTTTCAGAACCTGGCTAGGACCGATGGCATGCAGGGCGAGAAAACGATCAAACCGCCGGAGCCCTGGTATGCTGACGCCGCGGTGGTGGCGTTCCGGCTCCCAGAGAACGACCAGTCCATGGCCGAGTTGCAGCCGAAGGTCACTTCCAGCGGCGGCAGTTTTGACCTCGCCAAGCTGACCGACGGCGATTACGCCAATGGCACGCCGCTCCCGCCCGCACCAGGAGGCGAAAAGTCGTGGATTCAATTCGAGTTCCAGAAGCCGGTCACGGTTTACGGCATGTCGATGTACCTCGGAGACCTCAACCGCGGAATGATGATGATGGGAGGCGCCGGTTCGGGCCAGAATCTGGAAGCGAGCGACGACGGCAAGCAGTTCCATGCGGTCGCCGAGCTTCCCGGATGCCGCTTGACGATCCCCACTCTTGAATATGCGATCGGCGCGTGCACGATTTCGTTCGCTCCGGCAACCGCGAAGTTCTTCCGCGTCACCATTCTTACGCCCAAGCCCAGGGGCGACATGGCAGGCCGAGGCGCGCCGGCCGGAACCAACATCTCGGAACTCGTCCTGCGCACCGCAGGATGGGTCAACCGCGTCGAAGAGAAGGCGGCCTTCTCGGCGGACGCCGGCATTTGCGCGATGGCGACGCCTGCTGTTGGAGGCGACGTCGTGGTGCGCAAAGGAGACGTCATCGATCTCACGTCGCAGATGCGGCCGGATGGAACCCTGAACTGGAATACCCCGGCAGGCAAATGGGCTGTCCTGCGTCTGGGCTATTCGCTCGTCGGGAGCGTTAACCGCGGGGCTACTCCCGAGGCGACCGGCCTGGAAGTGGACAAGCTCAGCAAGCCGTTCGTGAAGGCCTATTACGACTACTACCTGGATAAACTAAAGGAAGCTACCGGCGGGCTGATGGGCAAACGCGGCCTGCACTACATGATGCAGGATAATTGGGAACGCGGCCAGGGGAACTGGACCAACGACATGATGACGGAGTTCGAAAGGCGCCGCGGCTACGACATGACGCCTTGGCTCCCGGTGCTGGTCGGTCATGTCGTGGAAAGCGCCGAAGCAAGCGACCGGTTCCTCTGGGACTTCCGCAAGACGATCGCCGAAATGACGGCCGAGTACAACTATGACATGCTCACGGACATGCTGAAAGAGCGCGGCATGGGCCGCAAGAGTCAAGGGCAAGAATTCAGCCGCGTCTACGTTGTCGACGGCATGGACGTAAAGCGGAGCGCCGCCATCCCGATGAGCGCGGTGTGGGCCTCGAGCGGCAACCCGCCTCAGGAGCCTAGTCTCCATAACGAGGACCTCCGCGAATCCGCCTCCGTGGCCCACATCTATGGGCAGAACCTGGTTGTGGCTGAGTCATTTCCCGCCTTCGCAGGCGGTGAGGGCGAGGGCGGCGGCGGGCCAAGCAATGCGTACGCCTTCGCGCCCGAGACGCTGAAACCGACTGCGGACGCCGCACTCGCGGACGGGCTGAACCAGTTCGATTATGAAGCCAGTCCCCACCAGCCGGTGGACGATAAAGTTCCAGGATTGACCCACGTTTACGGTCAGTGGTTCACTCGCCACGAAACCTGGGCCGAGTACGCCAGGCCGTGGCTGACCTATCTGGCGCGCAGCAGCTATATGCTCCGGCAGGGCCACTTCGTAGCCGACATCCTGTACTACTACGGCGAAGACTCCAACATCACGGCGCTCTTCGGCGAGAAGGGGCCGGACGTGCCGGAGGGCTACGCGCTCGACTACGCCAGCTCGGACGTGGTCCTGAACCGCATTGGCGTTACGAACGGCCGCATCGCGACGACCACCGGCATGAGCTATCGCGTGCTGGTCCTCGATAACAACGCGGTTCACATGCCGCTCAACGTGCTGAAGAAGATTCGCGACCTGGTGAACGCCGGCGCGATCGTGGTCGGTCCGAGGCCGACGGACAGCCCGAGCAACAGCGACAATCAAGCCGAGTTCAAAGCCATCGCCGATCAGCTTTGGGGTTCCGGCGAGGGCGCGCGCAAGGTCGGAAAGGGCCAGGTATTCGCTGGCCAGTCCGCAGCCGCCGCCCTCAAGGCTTTGCAGATCTCTCCGGATTTCGAGTATACGAAACCCCAAAGCGACACGTCCGTGGCTTTCGTCCATCGCAAGATTTCCGACGGCGGTATCTACTACGTGTACAACCGCAAGAACCGCGCGGAGAACGTGGAAGCCACTTTCCGGTTGGCCGGCAAGGCGCCGGAACTTTGGCATGCCGAGACCGGCGAGATCGAGCCGGCGTCATACAGAGTCGCCGATGGACGCACTACCGTTTCTTTGAAGCTCGATCCGGCTGAGGCCGTATTCATGGTCTTCCGCAAGGCCGGGTCTGCGCAGGGCCGCATGTTGCCGCAGGTCACGGAGACGGCGGTCGGGACGATCGATGGTTCCTGGACGGTCGCGTTCCAGCCCAACCGGGGCGCTCCGGCCAGCACCACGCTCGATAAACTGAGCGCGTGGGACGATAGTGCCGATCCCGGAGTGAAGTACTTCTCCGGCACGGCAACTTATACGAAGACCATCCAGGCCCCGGCCGAATGGTTCGCGACCGGCGCCAAGATGGTGCTGGACCTCGGGAGCGTAAAGAACATTGCCGAGGTCACGGTGAACGGCAAATCTGCCGGCGTGCTGTGGACACCGCCGTTCCGGGCTGATGTCACCCGTGCGCTGAAGCCCGGCGCCAATACGGTGGAGATCAAGGTGACGAATCTGTGGGCCAACCGGTTGATAGGCGACCTGCAACCCAACGCCACGAAGAAGTACGCGTGGACGTCATTAAACGTTCTACGCGCCGATTCGCCCCTCCTTCCCTCCGGCCTTCTTGGGCCGGTGCGGGTCCTGAGAACGTCGAGTCACTAGCGAAGCCATAGCCGGGCATGGATAATCGGTGTCAGTTCAGTTTTCCGTAGTTTCTGTCAGGACAGAAAACTGAACTGACACCGATTATCACCCCGACAGAGGCGGCAATGAGCGAACAAAACAACGATATCGAAGACCAGATTTACGATCTGCGACAACGGGTCGGCAGCAAGCAGGACTTCCTGAAAGTCCTCTCGTTGCTTCGTGAGGATTGTCGGATCAACTCGAAGCAATGGGAGAACGATACTCTGGAGACCTATTTGGAAGCGATGGAAGCGTGGATGCTGGACATGGAGAAATACTACGCTCAGCGAGGAGTGGACGTTGATTTGGAGCGTCCCGGCTGGCGAGTGTTTGCCGACATCCTGCTGGCGGCACGAGTGTACGAATAACTGCTTCGTCCTCCACCCCTGCCCCGACCACCCCAACTCGACCACTCCGCCGGCACGTCCCTCCTCCTCGCGGGTGGCCCGGACGCCCGAGGGCGTCCGGGTGGCGAAGCCGCAAGAGGCGGATGACAACCGTCGGGATTGTGCCCAGCCGGGATCAGCCCGGTAGGCGATCGAGCCCGGGTGACGGAGCGACCAGAACGAGCCCAACGGGCCATTCTCCCGGAATTGCTGCCGGTTTTCGCCCCGGATTCCAACTGAGGGGATAGCGGCTCCTCGCGGGAGGGGCAGCGTCCGCGCGGTGCGGGCAGAGGATGGACGTGACCGACCCCATGGCTCCCCGAAACGATCGACATCCCGACGAGGACGGCCCCGGGCTCGTCCGCGGGCCGGCGCGGAACGAACCGAAGCGGGGAGCGGCGCGGCGCGAAACGAACCCAAGAATGAGCAAGAGAGGGCGAGTCTGCCGATCGGGCGGGGTGGGGCCCCGGGGCAAGCGTCCGGGGCTCCGGGGTCGGGGGCCGGGGCGCGGCCACCCGGCGCGTCGGCGCGGAACGAACCGAAGGGGGCACGGCGCCGGCGCGAAACGAACCCACGGGGCGAGGACGTCGCGCCGAACGAACCCAACATTGGGGGGGATGGGCCGAGTCTCACGGCAAGGTGGCGCCGATCGGTGTCCTCCCGGCGCGAATCAAAGCCACTTCGGGGGTTCGTCGCGGAAAAACGAACCCAACAATGGGAGGTTTGGGGGATCGGCAAGGGGGATGGGGGTTGGACGGGGGATGCTGGATGCTGGCCGGCCGCGGCGCGGAACGAACCGAAGGAGGGGGCCAGGCGTCGCGGCGCGGAACGAACCGAACGGGGCGTTGGGGGAGGTGGGCAAGGTTTACCGGGGGATCGAGTCGGCGCGGAACGAACCGAAGGACGGGCGTGCCACGGCGAAAACGGACCCGATCGCGGCGAGGGTCGGCGGGCCTTCGGGGGAGATGGGGGATGGGCGAGGGGGGATGGGGTTGGCGGACCTCGGCGCGGAACGAACCGAAGACGGCGCGACGGGCCGACGGCTGGAGCCGGGCGGTCGGATCGGATACGGTCGGATCGGATCGGCTGGCTGTCCCGAAGGTCCCGTCGCCGCGGAGTCGCACCTCATGATCCGTACCCTCGCCTTGCTCGTCGGCCTCGCGGCCACCGCGCCGATCGCGACGGCGGCGGAGCGCCCGAACATCGTCGTGATCTACGCGGACGACCTCGGCTTCGGCGACGTGGGCTGCAACGGGGCGAGGGCGGGGCTCACGCCGAACGTGGACCGCTTGGCGCGGCTGGGGCTCAACTTCAGCGATGCGCACGCGACGTCGGCGACCTGCACGCCGTCGCGGTACGCGATCCTGACCGGCGAATACCCCTGGCGGAAGAAGGGGACGGGCGTCCTACCCGGCGACGCGCGGCTGATCATCGAGCCGGGGAGGGCGACCACGGCGAGCGTCCTGGAGCGGGCGGGCTACCGGACGGGGGTCGTCGGCAAGTGGCACCTGGGGCTCGGGGACGGGTCGATCGACTGGAACGGGGAGATCACGCCGGGGCCGCTGGAAGTCGGGTTCGACGAGAGCTTCATCATGGCCGCGACCGGCGACCGCGTCCCGTGCGTCTTCGTGCGCGGGCACCGGGTCGTCGGGCTCGACCCGGCCGACCCGATCGAGGTCCGCTACGACCGGCCGTTCGCGGGCGTGCCGACGGGCAAGGACCACCCGGAGCTGCTCCGCCTGCATCCGAGCCACGGGCACGACATGGCGATCGTCGACGGCATCAGCCGGATCGGCTTCATGAAGGGCGGCAAGGCGGCGCTCTGGAAGGACGAGGAGATGGCGGACACGTTCACGCGCGAGGCCGTGGACTTCATCCGGCGGAACAAGGCCGGGCCGTTCTTCCTGTACTTCGCGGCCCACGACATCCACGTCCCGCGGGTGCCGCACCCGCGGTTCGTCGGCAAGAGCGGCATGGGCCCGCGGGGCGACGCGATCGTCGAGTTCGATGCGTCGGTCGGCGCGGTCCTGAAGGCCCTCGACGAGGACGGGCTGGCCGACAACACCCTCGTCATCCTCACGAGCGACAACGGCCCGGTCGTCGACGACGGCTATCGCGACGAGGCCGTCGCGAAGCTCGGCGACCACCGGCCGGCCGGCCCGTATCGCGGCGGCAAGTACAGCAAGTTCGAGGGGGGCACGCGCGTGCCGTTCCTCGTCCGCTGGCCCGGCCGGGTCAAGCCGGGGACCTCGAAGGCGCTGGTCAGCCAGGTCGACCTCCTCGCGAGCCTCGCGGCGCTGGTCGGGGCGGCGGGCCCGTTCGCGACCGCCCCCGACAGCCGCGACCACCTGGCCGCGCTGCTCGGCGACGACCCGGTCGGCCGGGGGTCCTTGATCGAGCACGCCTCCGGCCTCGCCGTGCGCCGCGGGAACTGGAAGTTCATCCCGGCATCGAATGGTCCGAAAAAGAACATATTAACGAATTCCGAGCTTGGCAACGACCCGGCGCCCCGGCTCTACGACCTCGACGCCGACCCCGGCGAGGCCCGCGACGTGGCCGGGGGGCGCCCCGAGGTCGTCGGGCGGCTGCGCAGGGAACTGGAGGGGCGGTGAGGAAGCCGGTTTTTTCCTTGTAACGTCCCGGGGCGTGCCCTTCTCTGGAGAGGAGAGGCGACGGTCGTCGCCGCGGGGGGCCTTGCGATGGACGTCGATCGGATCTGCCGGAGTTGCGGGACGGACCTGGCGGGCGAGTCGGTCGGCGGGCTCTGCCCGGCCTGCCTGCTCCGGGCCGGCCTGGGTCCCGACGGGACGGGCGACCCGAGGGCGACGGCCGACTTCGTCGCCGCCGGGCCGGGGAGCCTGGCGACGCTGGCAAGCTCGCTCGGGGGCTTGCCCCGGGTCCTCCTGCGGGACACCGACCCGGAATCGGGCCCGTCGCCGCTGGAGCGGCCCGACTCGCCCGGGCGGCCGACGGCGACCGAGGCCGGCCGGTATCAACTCTTCGGCGAGATCGCCCGCGGCGGCATGGGGGCGATCCTCAAGGCCCGCGACCCCGACCTCGGCCGCGAGCTGGCCGTCAAGGTCCTGCTGGAGCGGCACCGCGACAACCCGGACTTCCTGCGGCGGTTCGTCGAGGAGGCCCAGATCGGCGGCCAGCTCCAGCACCCCGGCATCGTGCCGATCTACGAGCTGGGCGCCTTCGCCGACCGCCGGCCGTTCTTCACGATGAAGCTGGTCAAGGGTCGGACGCTGGCCGAGCTGCTGCGGGAGCGGTCGTCGCCGGCCGACGGCTTGCCGCGGTCCCTGGGGATCTTCGAGCAGGTCTGCCAGACGGTGGCGTATGCCCACGCCCGCGGGGTCATCCACCGGGACTTGAAGCCGTCGAACATCATGGTGGGCGGCTTCGGCGAGGTCCAGGTGATGGACTGGGGCCTGGCCAAGGTCCTGCCCCGAGGCGGGGCGACCGACGACGGCCGCGAGCCGACGCCCGAGCCGGACCCGCCCGCCAGCGTGGTCCGGACGTCGCGGTCGGGCTCGGACGCCGGGGACTCGATGGCCGGGTCGGTGCTCGGGACGCCCGGCTACATGGCGCCGGAGCAGGCTCGGGGCGAGGTCGAGGCGGTCGACGAGCGGGCCGACGTCTTCGGCCTGGGGGCGATCCTCTGCGAGGTCCTGACCGGCGGGCCGGCGGTCGTCGGCGGCAGCCCGGGGGAGACCTTGCGGAAGACGTGCCGGGGCGACCTGGACGACGCCTTCGGCCGGCTGGATGCTTGCGGCGCCGAGGCGGAGCTGGTCGAGCTGGCCCGGGATTGCCTGGCGCCGGAGCCCGAGGGCCGACCGCGTCGGGCCGGGGCGGTGGCCGGGCGGATGGCGGCCTACCTCGCCGGGGTGCAGGACCGCCTCCGTCGTGCCGAGCTGGCGCGGGTCGAGGCGCAGGCCCGGGCCGAGGAGGAGGGGAAGCGGGCGAAGGTCGAGCGCGACCGGCGCCGGCTGGCGGTCGGCCTGGCCGCCGCGGTGCTGGCCCTGGCGGCCGTCGTCGGGGTGAGTGCCGGCGCCTACCAGAGGCGGCGCGCGGCCAACGCCGAGGCCGTGGCGAGGGTCCTGGGGGCGGCCCGGACGCTCCGCAACCAGGCCCTCGAGCGGCCCGACGACCCGACGCGTTGGCAGGTGGCGCTGGCGGCGATCGAGCAGGCCGAGGGTGCCCTGGGAGGCGTCGCCGAGGCCCGCCGGGAGTTGCAGGCCCTGCGCGTCGAGGTCGAGGCCGGGGCCGACGCGGCCCGTCGCGACCGGACGTTGCTCGATCGCCTGGCCGACATCCGGAGCACCCGGTCCGAGGACAACCAGGGCACGGCCGCCGATGCGTCCTATGCCGTCGCCTTCCGCGACGCGGGCCTCGACCCCGACGCCTTGCCGACGGCCGAGGCCGTGGCCCTCGTCAAGGCGCGGCCGCCCGCGCTGGCGACGGCCGTGGTGGCCGCGCTCGACGACTGGGCGGCGATCCGACGCGACCGGGGCCGGGCCGGGGACGACTGGCATCGCCTCGTCGCCGTCGCCCGCGGCGTCGACCCCGACCCCGGGCGCGACCGCCTCCGCGCCCTCTTCTCGAAGGGCGACGTCTCGGCCGGCCTCGGGCCGCTCCGCGCCCTGGCCCGCGAGGTCGACCCGGGTTCGTGGCCGGTCCAGACCCTCGACCTGCTGGCCAACACCCTCGCCCACGCCGGCGACCCCGAGGCCGCCGCCGACCTGCTGGGCCGGGCCCGGCTCCGGCACCCGGGCGACTTCTGGATCAACCACGACCTGGCGACGATGATCCGCCGCGCCCGGCCGACGGCGACGGCCGAGGCGATCCAGGCCTACTCGATCGCCCGGGCGCTGCGGCCCAGGTCCGCCCACGACCTGGGCCACCTGCTGGAGCAGTCCGGCCGCACCGCCGAGGCGGTCGCGGTCTTCGACGACCTGGCGCACCGCGCCCCCGACGACCCCCGCCACCTCGTCTGCCTCGGCAAGGTCCGCGAGGGCCGGGGCGAGGCCGACGCCGCCCGCGAGGCCTACCGCCGCGCCGCCGAGGTCGCGCGGGGGCTCCTCAAGGCCCGCCCCGACGACCTCCAGGCGTACCTCGTCCTGGGCAACGCCCTGCAATCGCTCGGCGACCAGGACGGCGCCGTCGCGGCCTACCGCGGGGGGCTCCGGCTCGACCCGAACGTCCCCGTGCTCCACGACAACCTCGGCATCGCCCTGAGCAAGCGCGGCGATCCCGACGCCGCCCTCGCCGAGCATCGCGAGGCCTTGCGGCTCGACCCGAAGTATGCGAGGGCTTATAGCAATATGAGCACGGTCCTCACCGCTCGCGGCGAGCTCGACGGCGCCCTCGACGCGGCCCGGGAGGCCGTCCGCCTCGAGCCCGACGACCCGACGCCCCGGACCAACCTCGGCGTCGTCCTCGAGATGAAGGGGGACCACGCCGGCGCGGTCGCCGCCTTCCGCGAGGCCGTCCGGCTCGACCCCGACCTGGCCGAGGCCCACACGGACCTCGGGATCGCGCTGGAGGGGACCGGCGACCTCGCCGCCGCGGTCGCCGAGCACCGGCTGGCGATGCGGCTCAAGCCCAGCGACCCGCGGCCCCCCAACAACCTGTCCGCCGTCCTCGGCCGGGTCGGCGACCTCGACGGCGCGATCGCCGCGGCCCGCGAGGCCGTCCGCCGCGACCCGAAGTACGCCCGCGGCTACAAGAACCTCGGCGTCGCGCTCGAGAACAAGGGGGACCTCGACGGGGCCATCCAGGCCGACCGCGAGGCGATCCGCCTCCGGCCCGACGACCCCGAGGCCCACTTCAACCTCGCCAACGCCCTGGACGCCCGCGGCGACCTCGACGGCGCCGTCGCCGCCGGCCGCGAGGCGATCCGCCTGGCGCCGGCCAGGCCGGGCCTCCGCAGGAACCTCGGCCTGATCCTCTCGAAGAAGGGGGACCTCGACGGCGCGATCGCGGCGTTCCGCGAGGAGCTCCAAATCCGGCCGGATTCCGCCGAGGCCCTCCGCAGCCTCGGCCAGGTCGAGCTCCGGGCCGGTCGCCCGGACGAGGCGATCGCCGCCTACCGCAGCCTGGTCCGGTGGGCACCCCGGCAGGCCGACGCCCACTACGACCTGGCCGGCGCCCTGCTGATCTCGGGCCGGGCGGACGAGGCCATCACGTCCTATCGCGAGGCGTTGCGACTCCGGCCCGAGTACCCCGAGGCCCTCTGCAACCTCGGCCGGGCCTTGCTGGGCCAGGGGTCGTACGCCGAGGCCCTGGAGTGCTTCCGACGGGGCCACGAGCTGGGCTCGAAGCGGCCCGGCTGGCCGTATCCCTCGGGCGACTGGGTGCGCGAGGCCGAGCGGCTGAACGACCTGGATCGCCGGCTCCCGGCGGTCCTGCGCGGAGAGGACGTGCCCGTCGCGGCCGACGACTGGCTGGACCTGGCCCGGATCTGCGCCGCCCGGGGCCGACACGCCGCGGCCGTCCGCCTCTGGGACCGCGCGTTCGCCGCCGACCCGAAGCGGGCCGACGACCGGGAACAGGCCCACCGCTACAACGCGGCCTGCTCCGCCGCCCTGGCCGCCGCCGGCCGGTCGAAGGACGAGCCGCCCCCCGACGCAACGGCGCGGGCCAGGCTCCGCGACCAGGCGCTGGCATGGCTGAAGGCCGAGCTGACCGCCTGGTCGACGGCACTGGACGCCGCGCCGCCGCGGGCCCGGGACGTGGTCCGGCAGGTCCTCCGGCACTGGCAGGACGACGCCGACCTGGCCGGCATCCGCGACGACGCCGACCTGGCCACCCTCCCCGAGGCGGACCGCGCCGCCTGCAAGCGGCTCTGGGACGACGTCGCCGCGCTCCTGGCCCGTGCGGGAGGACGGTGATGGCACGACGGCCCGGCCTCGACGGCCCTCGGCGCCTTTACAAACCTTTACGGAGCGCCGGCGCGGCCGGCGATAGGATCGGGCCGCCCTCGAATCCGCCCGGGCGCCAACCCCTAGCCTTTTCGGGGCGCGCCTGGCAGACTAGGGCGGCCGGGGCGATCGGCGACCCGCCGCGGGGTCAACGGACGGCGGGCGTCGATCCTTCCCGGACCGAGGCCGCGGGTCCGTCGCGACCCGAGGAGGCGGGGCCCGTCCGGGACGCCCCCGACGACCCGCGGCCGAGCCCCCAGTTGCACGCCCCAACGACGCCGGGAGGAGTCACCCCATGAGGTTGCGCCTTGAGCCAATCTTCGGCCGCGTCGGCGTCGCCGTCGCGACCGCCGCGTTGACGCTCGCGACCGCCGCCGCCGCGGTCGTGGCGGCGCCCGACGACGTCCCGGCGCCGAAGAAGGACGCCCAGCCCTCGACCACGCCGAAGAAGATCGTCCCCCCCAAGCTCGGCCTCCGGCTCAACGACCCGAAGGCCTTCCAGGGCTACACCCTGCTCAACCCGATGGGCAACAAGAAGGCCTACCTGCTCGACATGCAGGGGCGCGTCGTCAAGACCTGGGAGACCCCCCTCAACTCGATGCACTGCGCCTACCTGCTCGAGGACGGCCACCTGCTCCGCCCCACCGACCTCAACGGCAAGGACCGCTCCTTCGGCGCCGGCGGCGGCTCGCTGGGCCGGGTCCAGGAATACACCTGGGACGGCGAGCTCGTCTGGGACTACACGATCTTCGACGACAAGCACCTCTTCCACCACGACGTCATCAAGCTCCCGAACGGGAATTACCTGTTCATCGTCTGGGAGAAGAAGATGGCCGACGAGTCCATCGCCGCCGGCCGCAAGAAGGAGCTCGTGAGCAAGTACGTCCTGTCCGACTCGCTCGTCGAGGTCAAGCCGACGGGCAAGGCCACCGGCGAGGTCGTCTGGGAGTGGCACCTCTGGGACCACCTGATCCAGGACGTCGACCCCTCCAAGCCCAACTACGGCGTCGTGGCCGACCACCCCGAGCTCGTCGACATCAACTTCGTCGAGAACGCCATGGGACCGCGGCCCCAGCCCAAGAAGGACGACACGGCCAAGAAGGACGAGACGAAGGGCGACGTGGCCAAGAAGGACGAGGGCAAGAAGGACGAGAAGAAGGACGCGGCGGCCAAGAAGGACGACCTGAACAAGCTCAAGACGATCGGCTACGTCGCCTCGCCGCAGGCCCGTTCGCAGCGCGTCAACCCGGACTGGACCCACATCAACTCGGTGGCCTACAACGCCGACCTCGACCAGATCCTGGTCAGCGTCCACGAGCTCAGCGAGATCTGGATCGTCGACCACGGCACGACCACCGCCGAGGCCAAGGGCCACACCGGCGGCAGGCGCGGCAAGGGCGGCGACCTCCTCTACCGCTGGGGTAACCCGATCTCCTACCGCGCCGGCACGAAGGCCGACCAGCGACTCTTCGCCCAGCACAACGCCCACTGGATCCCCAAGGGCCTGCCGGGCGCGGGGCACGTCCTGGTCTTCAACAACGGGCCGAACCGCCCCGACGGGCAGTATTCGACGGTCGACGAGGTCATCCTGCCGGCCGACGACGAGGGGAATTACCGCAAGGAAGGGGGCCACTTCGCCCCCGCCGGGCTCGCCTGGAGATATGAGGCGCCGAACAAGAAGGAATTCTTCTCGTCGTTCATCTCGGGCGCCCACCGGCTCCCCAACGGCGACACGCAGATCTGCTCCGGGGCCAACGGCACGATCTTCGAGGTGACGCCGAAGGGCGAGACCCTCTGGAAGTACATCAACCCCTCCCGCGGCGGCTTCCGACCCGGCGGGCCGCCGGGCCCGCAGCCGCCGAACCAGGTCCTGCCGTCGTTCCTCCAGGACATGCTGCACCTCACCGACGCGCAGACGAAGACCCTGGCCGCCTTCCAGAAGGAAGTCGACGCCAAGCTCGACAAGGCGCTGACCGACGACCAGAAGAAGAAGCTCAAGGAGCCCAGCTTCGGCCCCGGCCGGTTCACCCAACCCGGCCAGATCATGTCGACGACGACGAAGCTGACCCTCAAGCTGACCCACGAGCAGCGGACGGTCGTCGACGACCTCCAGAAGCAGGCCGACACCAAGCTCAAGGAGCTGCTCGACGACGACCAGAAGCAGCAGTTCAAGGACCTGCTCGCCGACTTCGCCCGCGGCGGCCCCGGCAACGGCCCCCCCGGCGCCGGCCCTCCCCCCGGTGGCCCGGGTGGCCCCGGTGGCCCTCCCCCCGGTGGCCCGGGTGGCCCTCCCGGCGGTGGCCCTGCCGGTGGCGCCGCGCTCTTCCGCGCCTATCGCTACGCCCCGGACTACCCCGGCCTCGCCGGCCGTGACCTCACGCCGGGCAAGACCGTCGAGGAGATCCAGAAGGAAGAGCAGGACAAGAAGGACCAGGAAGACAAGAAGAAGGCCGAGGAAAAGGAGAAAGACAAGGCCAAGGACAAGGACCAGGAGACGAAGAAGGACCAGGACAAGGAGTCGACGTCGAAGTGAGCCCGACTCCCCCGCGCCGCGACGCATCGCGGCGCGGGGGGACGAAGGGCCGGGCCGGGGGATGGGCCGCGTGGGCAAAGGGCGACGCTCCGGCCGAATCCGACCGCCCCCGCCGGATCACCGAGGGGAAATCCCGATGAAGTCTCGGATCGAGCGGATGACGCGACTGGCGACGAGGCTCGGCGCGGCCACGGCCGTGGCAATGCTGCTCGCCGCGACCGGCGCGGCCTCGGGGCGCCTCATGGCCGGGCCGCCCCAGGCCGGCCCGCCGGGGCCGCCGATGCCGCAGGCGCCGGCCAAGGTGGGGCTGCTCGTCAACGAGCCGGGGGCCTTCCAGGGGTATACCCTGATCGCCCCGCTGACCGCGACGAAGACCTACCTGATCGACATGCAAGGGCGGGTCGTCCGCTCGTGGGAGAGCAAGTACACGGCGGGGCAGGAGGCGTACCTCCTCGAGGACGGCCACCTCCTCCGCGCCGCCAGGATCGACCCCCGCGAACAGGTCTTCGCCGGCCAGGGTCAGGGGGGGCGGGTCCAGGAGTTCGACTGGGACGGCAACCTCGTCTGGGACTTCAAGCTCCATGATGATAAGCGCATCTCCCACCACGACGTCTGCCGGCTCCCCAACGGCAACGTCCTCCTCATCGTCTGGGAGATCAAGACCGGCGCCGAGGCCGTCGCCGCCGGCCGCAAGCCCGAGACCGTCCGCGGGCCGTGGCTGGCCGACTCGCTCGTCGAGGTCAAGCCCACCGGCAAGGCCACCGGCGAGGTCGTCTGGGAGTGGCACGCCTGGGACCACCTGATCCAGGACGTCGACCCCTCGAAATCCAACCACGGCGACGTCGGCAAGCACCCCGAGCTCATCGACGTGAACTTCGGCGACAGCGAGATCGGCTTCCCCGGCGGCCCCCCCGGCCCGCCGCGACGGGACGTCGCCAAGAAGGAAGACCCGAAGGCGGACGAGGCGAAGAAGAAGAAGGACATGGACCGGCTCAAGAGCATCGGCTACGTCGGCAACCCGACCGCGCGGGGCAACCGGGGCATCATCCCGGATTGGACCCACGTCAACGCGGTGGCCTACAACCCCGAGCTCGATCAGGTCATGCTCAGCGTCCGCTCCTTCAGCGAGATCTGGGTCATCGACCACGGCACGACGACCGCCGAGGCCAAGGGCCACACCGGCGGCAGGCGCGGCAAGGGCGGCGACCTCCTCTACCGCTGGGGCAACCCGCGGTCGTACCGCGCCGGCACCCAGGCGGATCAACGCCTCTTCGTCCAGCACGACGCCCAATGGATCCCGAAGGGCTCTCCCGGCGCCGGGCACGTCCTGGTCTTCAACAACGGCGCCGGCCGGCCCGACGGCAATTACTCGTCGGTCGACGAGATCGTCCTCCCCGTCGACTCGCAGGGCCATTACGCCCGCGAGCCCGGCAAGCCCTTCGGCCCGCGCGAGGCGGCCTGGTCGTACACCGCGCCGAAGAAGGAGGAGCTGTTCGCCTTCATCATGTCGGGCGCCAACCGGCTCCCCAACGGCAATACCCTGATCTGCGAGAGCCTGAGCGGCACGATCTTCGAGGTGACTCCGGAGGGCAAGACCGTCTGGAAGTACGCCAACCCCGCCGGCGGCTCCCTCTTCAGCCTCTTCGCCATGCCCGGCGGCCCGCCGATGGGCGGCCCGCCGACGCTCGCCGACGTGCTGCCGCCGATGATGCAGATGGCCCTCAACCTATCGGAGGACCAGCGGGCGAAGCTCGAGGCGATCCGGAAGGAGGCCGTCGGCAAGCTCGAGAAGATCCTGACCGCCGCGCAGAAGAAGCAGCTCCTCGACCGCCGCGCCGGCGACCCGATGGGCTTCGCCGGCTTCGCCGCGCCGGGCCAGGTCCTGCCCTTGCCGACGCAGCTCGCCTTGAAGCTGTCGGCCGACCAGAAGGCGGCCGTGGCGGCGATCCAGAAGGAGGTCGACCCGAAGGTCGAGGCGTTGCTCGACGACGACCAGAAGAACATCCTCAAGCAGATGCGCGAGATGATGGCCCGCGGCGGCCCGCCCGGCTTCCGCCCCGGCGGCCCCGGCGGCCCTCCGGGGCCCGGCGGCCCTCCGGGGCCCGGCGGCCCGCCGATGGGCCCGCCCGGCGGCTTCGGCGGCAACTCGATCTTCCGCGCCTACCGCTACGCCAAGGACTACCCCGGCCTGGCCGGCAAGGACCTGACGCCGGGTAAGACCGTCGAGGAACTCGAACGCAAGCGACCGGGGAAGGAAGTGAAGTGAACCGATGAGCAAGACTGCCCGCGTCCGATTGCTCTACCTGGCCGTCGTGCTGCTGCTCTTCGCGCCGGCCCCGGCGCACGCCTACATCGGGCCCGGGGCCGGGTTCGCGCTGGCGGGGTCGTTCTTCGCGGTCTTCGCCGCGATCTTCTCGGCGTTCCTGACCATCCTGACCTGGCCGATCCGCCTGGTCACGCGCTCGCTCTTCGGCCTCCGCGCGTTGCGGCGGAGCCGCGTCAAGCGGGTCGTGATCCTCGGCCTCGACGGCATGGACCACGGCCTGACCGAGACGATGCTCGAGGAAGGCAAGCTCCCCAACCTCGCCGCCTTGCGCGACCGGGGCTGCTTCCGCCCCTTGGGGTCGACCGTGCCGCCGATCTCGCCGGTCGCGTGGTCGTCGTTCCAGATCGGCGTGAACCCCGGCAAGCACAACATCTTCGACTTCCTCACGCCCGACCTCCGCACCTACGCCGCCAAGCTCAGCTCCGTCGAGATCCGCCCGCCGCGCCAATCCATCCGGATCGGCAAATATCAGATCCCGCTCGGCAAGGCCGACGTGCGGCTCTTGCGCAAGAGCCAGCCGTTCTGGGGCATCCTGAGCAAGTACGGCATCTTCAGTTGCGTCCTCCGCGTGCCGATCACCTTCCCCCCCGAGAAGCTCCGCGGCGTGCTCCTGTCGGCGATGTGCGTGCCCGACCTCCGCGGCACGCAGGGCATGTTCTCGTTCTACACGACCCGGACCCGCAACGAGGGCGAGAAGATCGGCGGCGAGGTCCACCACGTGACCCGCGACGGCGACACCGTCCGCGCCCAACTGATCGGCCCCGCCGACCCCTTCGGCGGCCCCGAGACCCTGAAGGTCCCCTTCACCGTCACCATCAAGGGCGACGACCGCGCCACCTTGAAGATCGACGGCGCCAAGTACGAGTTGAAAAAAGACGTTTACACCGAATGGGTCCGGTTCCGCTTCAATGCGGCGCCGGGGGTGAAGGTCAGCGGCCTGGCGAAGTTCCTCCTCCTGGGCGGCGGGCCGGAGTTCGGCCTCTACGTCACGCCGATCAACATCGACCCCGAATACCCGGCGATGCCGGTCGGGTATCCGTCGGTGTACTCGATCTATCTGGCCAAGAAGCAGGGGCCGTACGCGACGCTCGGCCTGGCCGAGGACACGTGGGCGCTCAACGAGCACGTCATCGGCGACGACCACTTCATCCAGCAGTGCCTCGACATGGATAACGAGCGCGAGGCGATGTGGTTCGACGCGCTCGAGCGGGTCCCGCGCGGGCTCGTCTGCTGCGTCTTCGACGGCACCGACCGGCTCCAGCACACCTTCTGGCGCGACATCGACGAGCGCCACCCGGCGCGGCCCGACGAGGCCACCGTCAACTCGCGCCACGTGATCGAGGACCTCTACCGCCGGATGGACGACCTCGTCGGCCGGACGGTGGCCAAGTGCCGCGACCAGGACGACCTGCTGATGGTCATCTCCGACCACGGCTTCGGCCCGTTCCGGACCGGCGTCGACCTCAACCGCTGGCTCGAGGAGAACGGCTACCTCGTCGTCGACGACGCCCGCCGCCACGAGGAGCACCTCGCCGGCGTCGACTGGTCGCGCACCCGCGCCTTCGCCATCGGCCTGTCGGGCATCTATATCAACATCAAGGACAAGTATTCGCAGGGGATCGTCGAGCCCGGCGAGGAGGCCGACGAGCTCCGCGAGGAGATCAAGCAGCGGCTCGAGGCCCTGGTCGACCCGGCCGACGGCGCGGGCGCGGTGAAGCGGGTCTACATCGCATCGCGGTTCTACAAGGGGCCGTACAAGGACAACGGCCCCGACCTCATCCCCGGCTATCAGCGCGGCTACCGCGTGTCGTGGGAGACGGCCATCGGCAAGACGACCGAGGGCGTCTTCCACCCGAACGCCAAGGCCTGGAGCGGCGACCACTGCGTCGACCCCTCGCTCGTGCCGGGCATCCTCTTCTGCAACCGGCCGATCGCGAACGAGAACCCCAGGCTGATGGACCTCGCCCCGACGGTGCTCAGCCTCTTCGGCGCGAAGGTCCCCGACTACATGGACGGCAAGGCCCTGACCGTGGGCGACGCCCCCGAGCAGGCCCCCAAGGAACGAGTAGGCACCCTGGCCGAGGTCGGTTAAATGGCGGACGAATCGGGACAGCAACAGCCGCAGCAACCGGGCCGGGACGGCGGGATCAGTCGGCGGACCCTGCTCACCGGCGCGGCCGTCGCCGCGGCCGGCGGCGCCGCGGCGTTCGCCGCGGGCAACTACTGGCTCGGCCGCCGCGCGCGGCCGTCGCGCGGCGCCGGCAAGAAGGTCATCGTCATCGGCATCGACGGCATGGACCCGCGGCTCTCCGAGCGATTGATGAAGGCGGGCCAGATGCCGAACCTCGACAAGCTCCGCCGCGGCGGCGGCTTCCGCGACCTCGGCACCAGCACGCCGCCGCAGAGCCCGGTGGCCTGGGCCACCTTCATCAACGGCGCCGGGCCCGGCTCGCACGGCATCTTCGACTTCATCCACCGCCGCCCCGACGACATCCAGCACCCCTTCTACTCGGCCTCCGAGGTCACGCCCGGCGAAGGCTACTGGGAGATCGGCGAGCACCGCATCCAGTTCCCCTACTGGCCCGTCCGCCACAAGCCGCCGACCCCCGTCCTCCGACGCCAGGGGGTGCCGTTCTGGGACCACCTCGACGCCGTCGGCATCCCCACGACGTTCTACGACCTGCCGTCGAACTACCCGGCCAGCCCGTCGCAGTACGGCCACCACCGCTGCCTCTGCGGCATGGGGACGCCCGACATGCACGGCGGCTACGGCACCTATCAGCTCTTCGCCGAGGACGGCCCCGACACGCCGACGAGCGAGGAAGGCGGCGAGCGCTCGAAGCTCGTCTTCGACGACGAGACGGCCCGCGGCCGGATCGTCGGGCCCGAGGACAGCGGCCTCAAGGTGCCCAGGGCCACCGGCGTCGACTTCGAGCTCCATCGCGACCGCGACGCCGACGCGGCGGTCATCGACGTCCAGGGGCAGCGGGTCGTGCTCAAGGCCGGCCAGTGGAGCCGCTGGATCAGCCTCGGCTTCGAGCTCTCGGCCCCCAAGCCGGCGCCCGCCACGACGGCCTACGGCCTCTGCCGCTTCTACCTCCAGAAGGTCTCCTCGCCCACCCGGCTGCTCGTCTCGCCGATCAACATCGACCCGGCCGCCCCCGCCCTGCCGGTCTCCGAGCCGGGGACGTTCGTGCAGGACTTATCGGCCAAGCTCGGCCCGTTCGCCACGACCGGCTTCCAGGAGCTCTACCAGGCCCGCAAGACCAACGTCCTCGACGACGACGAGTACCTCAAGCAGGCCGACTCCGTCCTCGAGGAGCGGCTGGCGCTGCTCGATTATGCCCTCGAGAACTACGACGACGGCCTCCTCTTCTTCTACTTCTCCAGCAGCGACCTCCAGTCGCACATCTTCTGGTGGGACTCCGACGACGCCCACCCGATCCGCACCGGCGCCGAGGCGAAGCATGGGTTCGATCATATCCACAAGCTCTACAAGCGGCTCGACGCCGTCATCGGCGACGTCGTCGACCGCTACGGCAGCCGCGCGACGATCCTGGTGATGAGCGACCACGGCTTCGCCAACTTCGGCCGGCAGTTCAACCTCAACAGCTGGCTCCGCTCGCACAACTACCTCGGCCCGCCGAATTGCACGTCGATCATGAAGGACGTCGACTGGTCGAACACCTTCGCCTACGGACTCGGGATCAACGGCCTGTACCTGAACCTGAAGGGCCGCGAGCCCCACGGCACCGTCGAGCCGGGCGACCGCGACTCGCTGCTCGACACGCTGGCCGCGGAGCTGATGCAGGTCACCGACGTCGACGGCCAGCCGGTCATCCGCGGCGTGTATCGCTCCGACAAGATCTACAGCGGCCCCGCGACGGCGCTGGCGCCCGACCTGATCGTCGGCTACCGCCGCAACTACCGCGCCTCGTGGGACACGATCCTCGGCGACATCGGCGACGAGGTCCTGACCGACAACAACAACGCCTGGAGCGCCGACCACTGCGCCGACGCCCTGGAGGTGCCCGGCGTCCTCTTCTGCAACCGCCACATCGGCGCCGAGGGGCCCTCGCTCGTCGACATCGCGCCGACGATCCTCGCCGAGTTCGGCCTGCCCACCCCCAAGCCGATGGTCGGCAAGAACGTCCTCTCGTGAAAACGTGAACCTCTTTGCAAACGCAACCCGATCGGAGGTCTTTCGCGTGGCCAAGGTCAAGATCGAGGACGGCCTCTTCGACCGTGCCAGGCGCGCCGCCGAGGCGGCCGGCTATAGCAGCGTCGAGGAGTTCATCGCCAACGCCGTCGAGAAGGAAATCCAAAGGCTCAAGGTCGAGGACGACGAGGCCCGGGTCTCCGACCAGCTCCGAGGGCTGGGCTACATCGAATGATGAACGTATTGAATCAGATCGTCGCCTGGCTCGACGCGGCGGCCGACGCCGTCGGCGGGCCGCTGCTCGCCTTCGTCGGGTCCATGCCCGGCTGGCTCTCGGCCACGATCGTCGCGGCCGTGACGGGCGTGCTGCTCCTGGTCGTCTTCAAGTACACGTCGAAGCAGGATGCCATCAAGAAGGTGCGCAACGGCATCAACGCCGAGCTGCTGGCGTTGAAGCTGTTCAAGGACAGCCCCGAGGTCGCGCTCCGGGCGCAGGGGCGGATCGTCGCCGGGGCGGGGAAGCTGTTCGTGCTGGCGATCGTGCCGATGCTGGCGATGGCCGTGCCGGTGACGCTGATGCTCGGCCAGTTGTCGGTCTGGTACCAGGCCCGGCCGCTGAAGGTCGGCGAGGAGACGGTCGTCACGCTCAGGCTCAACGGCGACCCGAAGGGGCCGCCGCCGCCGGTGGCGCTGGAGCCCGACGACGGGTTCGAGGTCACGCTCGGGCCCGTCCGCGCCGGCAAGCTCCCCGAATTCTGCTGGATCATCAAGGGCCGCCGCGACGGCGAGCACCGCGCCGTCGTCCGCGTCGGCGAGGCGACCGCCGAGAAGCAGGTCGCCGTCGGCGACCGGATGATGCGGGTCAGCGCCCTGCGGCCGGGGTGGCGATGGTCGGACATGCTCCTGTATCCTTGGGAGCCGCCGTTCCGGCCCGACTCGCCGTTCCGGTCGATCGAGGTCGTCTACCCGCGGCGATCGTCCTGGACCAGCGGCACCGACAACTGGGTGATCTACTGGTTCGTCGCCTCGTTCGTCGCCGCGTTGGCCTTCCGCCGCGCGCTCAACGTCAACGTCTGACGTCACGAACATCCCACCACGGAGAACGATCCCGGATGGACCCCGACACCATCGTCGTCGTCTCGGGCCTGCCACGCTCGGGCACGTCGCTCATGATGCAGATGCTCGACCACGGCGGCATCCCGGTCGTCACCGACAACATCCGGGCCGCCGACACCGACAACCCGCGCGGCTACTACGAGTTCGAGCAGGTCAAGGCCATCAAGCGCGACACGTCGTGGGTCCCCTCGACGCGCGGCAAGGCCTTCAAGATGGTCTCGCAGCTCCTGTACGAGCTGCCGTCGACCGAGAAGTACAAGGTGATCTTCATGGAGCGCGACTTCGACGAGATGCTCGCCTCGCAGGAGAAGATGCTCGCGCGGCTCGGCCGGCCGTCGGCGCCGCGCGAGGAGATCAAGCGGTCGTTCACGGCCCACCTCGAGAAGCTCCGCGCCTGGCTGCCGCAGCAGCGGCACCTCGAGGTCCTCGACGTCCGCTACAACGACCTCGTCGCCGACCCCGCCGGCCAGGCCGCCCGCGTCCGCGCCTTCCTCGGCGCCGGCGACGCCGAGACGATGGCCGGCGCCGTCGACCCGTCGTTGTACCGCAACCGCAAGCCGTCGTGACGCAGCCGGCTTCCTTCCCTGTAGCAGGCACGCTCCGCGTGCCGTCCGCCGACACGCAAGAACGGTGTGAATATGCGGACGGCACGCGGAGCGTGCCTGCTATTCGAGGCCCGCGAGGTACCGGTCGAGCTCCTCGAGTTCCTCGGTGAACGGGGCCTGGACGGGGGGGAAGCGGAAGCCGGTCTTGGGGTCGAGGTCGAAGGAGGTGACGCGGAAGCTGATCGCGAACCGCTCGCGCTTCCACTGCGCGAAGCAAAACATGCGAACAAATTTGCGGATGTCGGCCGCGAACCGGGCGGGGCCGTCGGGGTAGTAGGGGCGGACGTTGGGCCAGAGGCGCTTGAGGATCGCCAGGGGATCCAGCCCGAGCTGGACGAAGGCGTTCATGAGCTGGTCGAGCACCGGGAAGGGCATCAGGTCGGACTCGTCGGTCTGCTCGCGGCCGGGCGGGCGCAGCTCGGCGCTGGCCTCCATCGCGTCGACGCGGCCGAGCCCCTCGGCGCCGTGGAACTGGCGTGCCCAGGCGAGGTAGAGCTTGACCAGGCTCTTGGGCACGTCGGCGATCGGCGCCAGGCCGCCGCTGGTGTCGCCGTCCATCGTCGTGTAGCCGACGGCCGCCTCGCTCTTGTTGCTCGTGACGAGCAGGAGCGCGTTGTGCATGTTCGCGATCGTCCAGATCAGCATCCCCCGGACCCGGGCCTGGATGTTCTGCAAGGGGAGGTCGTGGCGCGGGTCCTCCCACGAGAGCGGCGTGCCGGTGAGCCGGCCGACGGCCTCCTCGGCGGCGTCGAGCGCCCCCTGGACCGAGCCGTCGAGGAACGTGGCGCCGGCCTCGCGGGCCACGGCGCGGGCGGCATCGCGGGTCGTCTGGCTCGAGTTCTCGGTCGCCAGGTAGGCGCAGAGGAAGCGGTCGGCGATGGAGGCGGCGAGCTCGTCGCGGGGCATCTCCGGGAACTGGTAGCGATACATCCGGTGGACGAGGAACGCGACCATGGCGCTGTCGCGGCCGCCGGAGAGGGCGAGGCAGCAGTTGCGGACGCCGGTCTTGCCCAGGTAGTCGCGGAGGGCCAGGGCCAGGGCCAGTTCCAGCTCGAGGTGGTTGAGGTCGCGCTCGGCGATCGGCCGGCCGCCGAGCGCGAGGTTCTCGAGGTACTGGAGCGAGGGGTCGGGGTGGCTCGGCTCGGGCGGGACCCAGTACGGCGGCGGCGGCGGGGCCTCGGCGGCGGTCGCGTAATCCCCGGCGACGCGCACGACCGGCGGCGGCTGCCCGAAGGTGCCGGCCTGCACGCGGCTGAGCTGCTCGCGCCACGAGCCCTCCTCCATCCGCGCCACGTGGACCTCGTTGAGGTCGACGACGCGTTGCAGGAGCTCCCAGTCGCGGCCGAAGACGAACCGCCGCCCCTCGGCCTCGACCCGGCCGTTGACGGCGAGGAAGAGGCTGCCGTCGAAGATCAGCCGCGTGGCGTCGCAGCCGAGGAGCGACGCATACATGTAAACGCAATGGTCTTCCCGGCTGATCTGCTCGACCATCCGGCGGCGGACGCGGTGCTTACCGATGGTGAACCACGAGGCCGAGGGGTTGAGCAGGATCTCGGCGCCGGCCAACGCGTAGGTCGAGCCGGGTCGGATCCCTTTCCAGGCGTCCTCGCAGATCTCGAAGCCGATCGTGCCCAGGCCGGGCAGCTCGAACATCTGGGTGCCGAGCGGCGCGGCGAGGCCGTCGGGGCCGCGGTAGTCGACGCGGCGGCCGTGGGGCCAGGCCTGGAAGTAGCGGTTCTCGTACTCGACGTCGCCGGTGGCGAGGTTGGCCTTGGCCACCAGGCCGACCAGGGCGCCGTCGGCCAGGAGGCCCATCGCGTTGTAGACGACCCCCTCGAACAGGATCGGCAGGCCGACGGCCACGGCGATGCCGCGGGTGGCGTCGGCGAGGTTGACCAGCCCCGCCCACGACCGCTCGATGGTACCCATCCGCAAGAGGCGGTCGCCCAGGCTGTAGCCGGGGATGCACATCTCGGGCAAGAGGAGCAGCCTCACCCCCGCGCCCCGCGCCTCGGCGACGACCTCGCGGATGCGGCGGTCGTTGCCCCTCCAGTCGCCGACGGTCTGGTTGACCGACGCCACCGCCAGGTGGGCCTTCTCCGCGGCCATCACGCCCGCCCCCCTTCCAGGACCCCACGCGCCGTCGTCGCGTCGCCGCGCGCGGGCCGACCGATCGCCCGCCACCCTTTTCAGGCTACGCCCCCGCCCCGGCGCCGGTCAACGGGGGCGGGGGCGTCGGGGTGCTCGCCGTCGGCCCGCCTTCGTAGCAGGCACGCTCCGCGTGCCGTCCGCCTCCCCACAACCCGGTGGGAGGCGGACGGCATGCGGAGCGTGCCTGCTCCGGGGAAGGAGGCCCCGAGTTGCCGGGGGGCCGGGCGTGACCTAGATTCAATGCATGGAGAGGTCTTAACAGCCCGAGGGGAGGTCCGGCGGTCTCGGGGGACGGGAGGGGGCGATGGACGGCGGTCGACGACGACGCCTGAGGACGGCGGAGGAGTTCGGCAAGGACGACGCCCGGGCGGCCTGGTATGCCTGGTGGCGGGCCGCCCGGTTCGCGGCCCACTTCGGCGGCCGCGAGCGGCCGGCGCCGCAGCGGTTCCGGCGCAGGGGACTGGCCCGCGAGGCCCTGGGCGCCTGAGCGGGCCCGGGCTATCCGCCCTCGCCCTCGCCCCCGCCGCCGAAGAGCTTGGCCCGGCTCGCCTGGCGCTTGTCGAGCCACGTCTGGGCCCGGAAATCGACCGGATGTTCGGGGGCGACCGACCGACCGCCGCGGGCCATCGGGCCGCTGCGGCGCTTCGCGATTTGCTCGATGAAGCCGAGCCAGGCGTGGTCGAGGCCGAGGTTGAACGGGGCGCGGTCGTCGGCGGCGATGGCGCCGAAGACCTTCCGGCCGACCGGCGCCGTCTCGAACAGCGTCATCACGATCGCCGCGGCCAGCGCCCCGGTGCCGAGGGCGAAAGCGACGCGGCCGAGCAGGTCGACCAGCGCCGGGAACCGGACCTGCTTCGGCATGGTGAAGTCGGTGATGACCCGCAACGCGATCAACACCAGCCAGAACAGGCCGCCGTAGACCAGGACGTCGACGTAGCCGCCGACGTCCCAGACGTTGTCGACGAGGATCTGCGCGACCGGCTCGTACAGGTTGAAGGCGACCAGGCCGGCGATGGCGACGTTGAAGAACATCAAGGCGGCGCCCCAGAGCCGCTCGCCCCAGAGGAAGATGAACACGCCCAGCGCGATGCCGGCCAGGAGCACGTCGATGAAGTAGGCCATGGGTCGGGACTCCGGGTCACTTGACCACGCGCCGCAGCTCGTCGATGGAGGTCCGGCCCTGGATGACCTGGCGCATGCCGTCCTCCTGGAGGTAGATCATGCCGTTCTTGCGCGCCTCGGCGCGGATGGCGTTGGCCGAGGGGTTCTCGCGGATCAGCTCGCGGATCGGCTCGGTGACATCGAGGACCTCGAAGATGCCGGTGCGGCCGAGGTAGCCGGTGCCGCCGCAGTCGGGGCAGGGGCCGACCTCGGGGTCGGGCTCCTTGGGGGGTCGGTAGAAGACGTCGATCTTGTCGGCCGGCAGGTTCAGCTTGCGGATCGCCTCGGGCTTGGGCTTGTACGGCTCCTTGCACGTCTCGCAGAGCAGCCGCACCAGGCGCTGCGCCACGATGGCGCCGAGGCCCGAGGCCAGCGTGTGCTGCTCGATGCCCATGTCGATGAGCTTGAACAGGGCCTCGACGGTCTCGCCGGCCTGCATGGTCGTCAGGACGATGTGCCCGGTCGTCGCCGCCTGGCAGAGGATCGACGCGGTCTCCTGGTCGCGGTCCTTCAGCTCGCCGACGAAGATCAGGTCCGGGTCCTGGCGGAGCACCGAGCGGAGCTTCTCGGGATAGCTCTCCCCCTTCTTGACGTCGACCTCGGACTGGGTCACGTTGTCGATCGTCTGCTCGATGCGGTCCTCGATCGTGTAGAGGTTGTGCTGGTAGCGGTCGACGGAGCGGAGGCAGGCGTAGGCCGTCGCCGACTTGCCCGAGCCGGGCGTGCCGCAGCAGAGGATCAGGCCCTGCTTCTGCGTGACGATCTCGCGGAGCCGCTCGGCCAGCTTGGGCCGCAGGCCCGTCTCCTCGAGCTTGGTGATCGCCGCGGTCGTGTCGGTGACCCGCAGCACCATGTTCTCGCCGGCGCGCGACCCGCTGGTCGCGACCCGGAAGTCGGCCTCGCGCTTCTCGACCTTGGCGCCGAAGGTCCCCTCCTGCGGCTTGCGGCGCTCGTTGATGTCCAGGCCCGAGAAGACCTTGAAGATGTTGATGACCGCGTCGCCCGACTCGCGGTCGAACGGCTCGGCGGCGTGGAGGATGCCGTCGATCCGGTACCGGATCGTCATCTGCTCGCCGTCGGGCTCCAGCAGCACGTCGGTGGCGCGGCGGACCACCGCGTCGTAGATCAGGTCCTTGGCGCCGAAGATCGCCTCGGCCTGCAACGCCTGCTCGATCAGCTCCGGGTCGGTCTTGGCGAGCATCGCCCCCTTGGGCACGAACGTCACCGGCGGGCCCTCGTCGGCCTTGACCGGCCGGTTGAACGGCCCCTTCATCCCCGCCTTCCGCATCAGGTCGTTGGCCACCTCGCCGAGGTGGTACGGCGTCAGCACCTTGTCCTCGTGGTGGATCCCCTGGTTCCGCACCCCGACGTACACCAGCACCGGCGCGAACACCAGCAGCAGCGCCAGCACCAGGCCGACCGCGTAGAACGGCACGACGAACACCAGCGCCAGCCCCAGGACCCCCGAGAGGAACACCGCGGTCGTCCAGTAGCCGTACTTCGGGTTCTCGAGCTCGCGGGTGTCCTCGCTGACCCAGTACGTCATCCACGCCCAGATCAGGTAGATGAAAATAATAGGTACGAATTTGAACCAATTGATGTAATTGCCGGCGCCGCGGGTCGTGTCGGCCGTCTGGGCCAGCAGCAGGCCGATCGGCTCGGCGGCGGCGGCCGCGCCGGCGTGGCCGAGGGCCAGCACCAGCGCCGCCGCCGCCAGGAGCGCCGGGCGCGGCCGGAAGGTCGGAGAGTCATTCGTCATTGGACACTGGTCATTCGTCATTGGTCGTGAATCAAAGGGCCGTGCCGGTGAAGACGACTATCCTCTCAAAGCGGCCGGCCTTACGCAACGCCCCGGCCGACCCA
>DASZMJ010000255.1:0-4833 GCA_035551935.1 Isosphaeraceae bacterium | reverse complement strand
GATCCCGCTGCTGGCGCGGGCCGACGGCGTGCGCTGGCTGATCGCCAAATGGGACGAGCTGGACGAGCAGCTCACCGGCAGCGGCCACCTCTGCCCCGACTGGCGCGGGCGGATGCTGGCGATGCTCGGCTGCGCCCTCGGCGACCCCGACGACGAGCGGGCCCGCGTGGTGCACGGCCTGGGCATGGCGCTGGACGTGGCCTGCGACGCGCACCTCCAGAGCCACGCCCGGTACCTCGCCAAGGGCATCGCGATCGACGACGATCGGCCGATGGAGCGGCTCCGCGCGATCATGGCCTCGGAGCTCGAGGCGCTGCGGTCGATCCTGCCGGAGCTGGAGGCCGAGGAGGCCGAGCAGCGGCAGCAGGTCGTCGACGCCGCGGCGGTCGACACGTCGGACGACGGCATGCGCCGGCACCGCTACCTGCAGGACCACCAGCGCAGCTTCCGGCAGCTCTCGACGGCGCTGATCGCGTGCAAGAACGCGCGGCTGAAGCTGTACGGTCGCATCCTCTCCAGCAGCGAGAACGAGCCCGCGTGGACGCCCCCCGAGCCCACCCCGCCGGCCCCGGAAGCGCCGGCGCGGAACGAACCGAAGAACGACGCAACCTACGACTACGTCCTGGTCTTGGATGAGACACCCTTGCCCGCGACGCCCCGGCCGGCGTCCTCGGTCGTCATCGGCGTGGCGCCGACGCCGACTTCGGCCCCGCCGCGACGCTTCTGAGGCCCGAAAGCGGGCCTCGAATCGTCAATTCCCATCAGCGAAGGCCGATCCGAAAGGGTCGACGGCGATCGGGGTGCGCGATGAGGTCCGCTCAGCAGGGGCCGGCCTCGTCGAGCTTGCGGTAGAGGGTGGAGAGGCCGAGGCCGAGGCGGCGGGCGGCCTCGCGCTTGTCGCCGCCGCAGAGGTCGAGGACGCGGGCGATGTGGCCGCGCTCGAAGCGGGCGAGGGCGGCGCGGAGGTCGTCGGAGTCGCCCTCGGCGTCCGGGTCGGGCTGCTGGGGGAAGAGATCGGCGGCGGTGAGGACGGGGCCGTCGCCGAGGACGATGGCCATCTCGATCCGGTTCTCCAGCTCGCGGACGTTGCCCGGCCACGGTTGGGCCAGCAGCCGTCGCATCGCCGCGTCGTCCACCCCCAGCACGCGACGGCCCAGCCTCGGGCCGAAGCGGTCGAGGAAGGACTGGACGAGGTCGGGGATGTCCTCGGGACGCTCGCGCAAGGGGGGGAGGCGGATCGTGACGACGTTGAGCCGGTAATACAGGTCGGCGCGGAAGCGGCCGGCGGCGACCTCGGCGGGCAGGTCTTGATTGGTCGCCGCGACGACCCGGGCCGAGAACGGCACCGGCCGCGAGGCGCCGACGGGCAGGACCTCGCGCGACTCGATGGCGCGGAGGAGCTTCGCCTGCGAGGCGGGCGACGCCTCGCCGATCTCGTCGAGGAAGGCCGTGCCCCGGCCGGCGGCGACGAACAGGCCGGCGCGGTCGCGGTCGGCGCCGGTGAAGGCCCCCCTGACGTGGCCGAACAGCTCGCTCTCGACCAGGCCCTCGGGGATCGCCGCGCAGTTGACGGCCAGGAACGGCGCCTCGGGGTCGGCCCCCTCGTCGTGCAACGCCCGAGCCACGACCTCCTTGCCGGCCCCGCTGCCGCCAACGATCAGGACATGGCTCCGCGTCGGCCCCACCTTCTCGACCAGCGCCCGGACCCCTCGCATCGCCGCCCCCCGGCCGACCAATCGGCCGGCGCCGGCGGTCGCGTGCAGTTGCCGTCGGAGGGCCTGGTTGTCGCGCAAGGCGCCGCGGAAGGCGATCAGGCGGTCGACCTTGGCGAGCAACTCCTCGAAGATGACTGGCTTGAGCAAGTAATCCTGCGCCCCCTTGCGGAAGGCGGCGACGGCGCTCTCGATGGTGCCGAAGGCGGTGATCATCACGACCATCGTCTCGGGCCGGACGCGGAGCAGGCCGTCGAGCACCTCCAGGCCGTCGGCGCCGGGAAGCTGGACGTCGCAGAGGGCGACGTCCGGCTCGAAGCGGCCGGCGAGGTCGAGGGCACTTGCCGCGTCGCCTGCGGTGGCGACGTCGAAGCCCTCGTCGGCGAGGAATTCGCGGAGGGTCGCGGCCAGGACTTCCTCGTCGTCGACGATCAAGACGCGGCCCCGGCTCACGCGCGACCCCCTTCGGCCCCGACGGCCGCCACGGCCCGCGCCGGCTCGGGGCGCGGGGCCGGCAGCAGCACGGTGAACGCCGTCCCCTCGCCCGGCTCGGTGCGATACGACAACGTCCCGCCCAGCTCCTCGACGATCTGCCGGCTGATGAACAGCCCCAGGCCCGTCCCGCGCGGCTTGGTGGTGAAGTACGGCTGGAAGAGCCGGCACTGGTCCGCCAGGCCGATCCCCCGGCCGTCGTCCTCGACGCGGAGGGCCAACTGGTGGTTGTCCATCGTCGCGGAGAGGTGAATGTGGCCACCCTTCTCGGTCGCATCGACGGCATTCAGGGCGAGGTTCAGCACGACTTGCGTCAGGTGGTCGCGGACGGCGCGGATCGGCGGCAGGTCCGGCGCCACGGCGGTGGTGATGGCTCGGTCCTTGGTCCTCTGATAGTACTTGGCGATGCCGAGGGCGTCGTCGATGACCTCGGCGACCCGCACCGGCCCGGCGACGGTCGAGGCGGGTCGGGAGTAGTCGACCAGCTCGCGGACGGTCCGGCCGATGCGGTCGAGCTGGCGGCCGGCCAGCTCGAGCTTCTCGGCCGCGTACGGGTCGGGCCCCCGCCGCCGGAGCATCTGGACGAGCGAGCTGAGCGCCGCCAGGGGGTTGCCGACCTCGTGCGCGATCCCCGCGGCGAGCAGGCCGAAGGCCGCCATCTTCTCCTGGTGGATCACCCGCGCCTGCGCCGCCCGCAAGGCCGCCGACCGCTCGGCGACGCGGTCCTCCAGCTCGGCCCGGTGCCGTTCCAGCGCCGCGCCGGTCGCCTTCAACAACGAGGCCAAGGACGAGCTGGCCCACGTCACCCAGCCGAGGAACAGGAGCGTGACCGGCAAGGTCGTCGCCGACTCGCGCCAGGCGCCCAGGACGGCGGTCAGGGCGAGCAGGCTCAGGGCGTGGATGACCAGGGTGATCCAGGCAAGGGCCGGCCGGTATCGGATCGCGCAGCAGACGAGCGAGAGGAGGTAGTACCAGCGGAACGGGCTGTCGATGCCGGTGTCGTGATAGCAGAGCAGCGCGATGAACGTCCCTTCCATCGTCGCGACGAACAGCGGCCGACGTTCGAGGAAGACCTCGCCCATGCGGTGGAAGGCCGTGTCCAGCGCCGCGAACCCCGCCCCCAGCGCGAGGAAGGCCCGCACGGCCGACGGGTTGTGCAGCGGCACGCCGAGCGCCACGCGGGCCTGCACCAGGGCGAAGCCCGCGGCGACGCCGAACCAGCGGATCTTGACGACGATCGACTCGGCGGCCGGCACCCAGCCCGGCCCCGCGTCCCCGGCGGCCTCGCGCATCGCGGCTCCCGAGCGTTTCCCAAAGGATCGGGCGATGCTCCCATCCTAACCGATCGCCCCCCGCAATGCCCGGGGCGACCTCCGATCGCGGCGCGGGCTTCTGACCCTGCGAGGCCATCTCCTGGTATCCCTGAGCCGTCGTCGGCGTCGCGCTCGACCCGGCCATCCAGTGACCAAAGTCCCGTGGTTCCGAGGCCGGAGACCTGCCATATTGGCCGAATCGACATCATTGCTGAGGGAGAAAAGATGGGCCTTGACGAGACGATTTGTCGCCGAGTAGACTCCGGCAAGTGTCGTTGGGCGTTCGCTGGCGAACTCCGAGCGAGGTTCGGACAGGCCATGTCGCATCGACATCCCCATCGCATCCGGCTCCGTCATCTCGCCGGGGTCGCCCTGCCGGCGCCCGGCCTCTTGAAGCGCTTCTCCGCCTCCCGCTTCCCGGGATCGGCACAAGCCCCCCCCCCCGTCGCAACCGTCGCCATCGATCATCACGGCCCGAGTCGGGACGAGCACGGGTGATCGGGTGCGAGACCGTCTCCTCGATGTCGTTGACGTTGGTCAACCGCGTCCAAAGTGCTGGCGACGGGGTTCACGCTCATCGAACTCTTGGTCGTGCTCGCCGTCCTCGGCCTCCTGGTCGGGTTGTTGCTGCCGGCGGTACAGTCGGCACGCGAGGCGGGCCGCCGACTCCAGTGCCAGAACAACCTGAAACAGATCGGGCTGGCCCTGGCCCATTATGAGACGGCCAAGGGAGTCTACCCGTTCGGCGTCGGTGGGGGGGGTCCGCCCGGCCGTCTGCCGCGCTGGTCGTCGCTCGCGCAACTGCTCCCCGAACTCGAGCAACAGCCTGTCTTCAGCGCCCTGAATTTCTGCGGGCTGCCGTGGGCGCATGACCCGACCTACGGGCCGATCAACCAAACGGCGATCTCCACCCACATCTCCCTGTTCCACTGCCCGTCCGACTGGGACCAGATCGACGAGCAATACGGCCTGGGGCACAACAATTACCGCGGTTGCGCCGGCACCTCGCCGTACAATCTGGCCGCCGATAGCCCGGACGGTAAGGGGCACAATGACGGCATCTTCTGGTATCAGAGCTCGGTCCGCCCGTCCTGGATCACGGACGGTTTGAGCCAGACGGTGGCCTTCAGCGAGCGTTGCCTGGGCAACTCGGCGCAGGCCGACGCGGCGGGGGATTAGGCGACTGGAGCCTGGAAATCTACCCATCGAGGGAGTTATGCTCTTTTGCGGTCCGGCGAGGGCCACCGAGGATAATCATCACTCCGTCACGGGCGTTTCTATATGGACGGCACCACAGACCCGATCGACGCCTTGCT
>DASZMJ010000254.1:0-19439 GCA_035551935.1 Isosphaeraceae bacterium | reverse complement strand
GATCCCGCTGCTGGCGCGGGCCGACGGCGTGCGCTGGCTGATCGCCAAATGGGACGAGCTGGACGAGCAGCTCACCGGCAGCGGCCACCTCTGCCCCGACTGGCGCGGGCGGATGCTGGCGATGCTCGGC
Organism: Isosphaeraceae bacterium; assembly: GCA_035551935.1. Lineage (GTDB taxonomy): Bacteria > Planctomycetota > Planctomycetia > Isosphaerales > Isosphaeraceae > DASZMJ01. Next base: position 19,309 of record DASZMJ010000254.1, on the reverse strand, counting down.
TGCGCCCTCGGGGACCTCGACGACGAGCGGGCCCGCGTGGTCCACGGCCTGGGCATGGCGCTGGACGTGGCCTGCGACGCGCACCTGAAGACCCACGCCCGGTACCTCGCCAAGGGCATCGCGATCGACGCGGACCGGCCGATGGAGCGGCTCCGCGCGCTCATGGCCACGGAGCTCGAGGCGCTGCGGTCGATCCTGCCGGAGCTGGAGGCCGAGGAGGCCGAGCAGCGGCAGCAGGTCGTCGACGCCGCGGCGGTCGACACGTCGGACGACGGCATGCGCCGGCACCGCTACCTGCAAGACCACCAGCGCAGCTTCCGCCAGCTGTCGACGGCGCTGATCGCCTGCAAGAACGCGCGGCTGAAGCTCTACGGCCGGATCCTCTCCAGCAGCGAGAACGAGCCCGCCTGGACGCCTCCCGAGCCCACCCCGCCGGCCCCGGAAGCGCCGGCGCGGAACGAACCGAAGAACGATGCAACCTACGACTACGTAATGGTCTTGGATGAGATGCCCTTGCCCACGACGCCCCGGCCGGCGTCCTCGGTCGTCGTCGGCGTGGCGCCGACGCCGACTTCGGCCCCGCCGCGGCGCTTCTGAGGCCCGTTTCCGGGCCTCGAATCGCCCGTTCCCATCAAGAAAAGCTGATCCGAAGGGGTCGGCGGCGATCGGGGTGCGTCCCCGTAGCAGGCACGCTCCGCGTGCCGTCCGCCGACACCAAAGGCGCTCTTGTGGCTCGGCGGACGGCACGCGGAGCGTGCCTGCTACGAAGAGGCGGAAGCGGACGGCACGCGGAGCGTGCCTGCTACGAAGAGGCGGAAGCGGACGGCACGCGGTACGGGGACGCACCCCGGACGACCGTCACGTATCAGCGAAGGCCGATCCGAAGGGGTCGGCGGCGATCGGGGTACGCGACGGCGAGGGGAAGGGGCGATCCTCGGGACCGGGGCCGGCCGCAGGTTGAAAGGTCGAGGGCCGGGCGGCTATGTTGTGGGGACACGATCGGCACGCACCTTGGAAGACGGCGAGGACGGCGATGGCGACCCAGGGACAGCACGCGAAGATGTATATCGACGGCCGCTGGTGTGACGCCGACGGGGGCAAGACCCTCGCCGTGATCAACCCGGCCGACGAGTCGACGATCGCCGAGGTCGCTCACGGCGGCCGCGGCGAGGCCGACCGGGCCGTCGCGGCGGCCGAGAAGGCGATGCCCGCGTGGCGGGCCCTGACCGTCTACGACCGCGCCAAGGTCCTCAAGAAGACCGCCGACCTGATGCGCGAGCGGGCCGACGCCCTGGCGCGGACCTTGACCATGGAGCAAGGCAAGCCCCTGCCCGAGGCCAAGGCCGAGGTCCTGCACGCGGCCGACACCTTCGAGTGGTTCGCCGAGGAGGGCAAGCGCGCCTACGGCCGCGTGATCCCGTCGGCGAACGTCGCCAAGCGGCACTTCGCGATCAAGCACCCGGTCGGCGTCGTCGGCACGATCACGCCCTGGAACTTCCCGATCACCTTGCCCAGCCGCAAGATCGCGCCCGCGCTGGCCGTCGGCTGCACGGTCGTCAGCCGGCCGGCCGACCAGACGCCGCTGTCCTTGATCGGCCTGTTCGAGTGCCTGGCCGACGCCGGCCTGCCGCCGGGCGTGGCCAACCTCGTCATCGGCGACGCCCGCGCCGTCGCCGACGCGTACTTCGAGCACGCCGCCGTCCGCAAGATCAGCTTCACCGGCTCGACCGGCGTCGGCAAGGAGCTGATCCGGCGCTCGGCCGAAGGGGTCAAGCGGCTGAGCCTGGAGCTCGGCGGCCACGCCCCCCTGATCGTCTTCCCCGACGCCGACGTGGCCCAGGTCGCGCAGGCGGCGGTCATCGGCAAGTTCCGCAACAACGGCCAGGTCTGCATCGCGCCGTCGCGGTTCTACATCCATGAACAGGTGAGCAAGGACTTCACCGAGGCCGCCGTCGAGCTGGCCAGGGGGCTCAAGCTCGGCAACGGCCTGGAGCAGGGGGTGCAGGTCGGCCCGATGTTCGAGGAGCGGGCGATGGCCAAGGCCACCGCGCTCATCGACGACGCCCGCGAGAAGGGCGCGAAGGTCCTGACCGGCGGCGGCCGGTCGTCGCGGTTCGACCGCGGCTACTTCTTCGAGCCGACCGTCATCCGCGAGGTCCAGGGCGCGATGCGGATCATGACCGAGGAGCCGTTCGCGCCCGTCATGCCGCTGCTCGACTTCGCGAAGCTCGACGACGTGATCGCCGCCGCCAACAATACGCCATATGGCCTGGCGGCTTATGTGTTCACCAATGACCTGACCGTCGCGACCCGGATGGCCGAGGGTCTCGAGGCGGGCATCATCGGCATCAACGACCCGGTGCCGGCGACGCCGCAATGCCCGTTCGGCGGCATGAAGGAGTCGGGCCTGGGGCGTGAATTGGGGTACGAGGGTCTCGACGCCTACCTGGAGACGAAGTACGTCTCGATCGGCCTGCGCCCTTGAGGACGAGGGCACCGATCGCCGGAGAATGCCGATGTCGCGACGGCTCCTGCTGGTCGAGGACAGCTCGACGATGCGGCGGATGATCTCCGCCTTGCTCCGGGAGGAGGGCTACGACGTCGCGTTGGCCGTCGACGGCAACGACGGCCTCGTCAAGGCGCGCGAGGCGCCGCCGGAGCTGATCCTGTCCGATTATGAGATGCCCGACCTCGACGGCCCCGGCTTCTGCCGGGCCGTCAAGGACGACCCGGCCTTGCGGCCGATCCCGGTCCTGATGCTGACGACCCTGGGCGCGACCCAGAGCAAGGTCATCGGCCTGAACGCCGGGGCCGACGACTACATCGAGAAGCCGAAGTCGCCCGACGACGTCCAGGAGCTCTTCGCCCGGATCCGCGCCCAGCTCCGGATCGCCGACCTCCGCCGCGCCCTGGACGAGCGGAACCGCCTGCTCGAGGCGGCGCAGACCAAGCTCCACCGCGAGCTCGAGGTGGCTCGGACCGTCCAGCAAGCCCTGATGCCGAAGCCGCCGAAGCCCCGCGGCCTGCTCCGCCTGGCCGTCCGCTATCGACCCGCCAACGCGCTCGGCGGCGACGTCTACGACTTCGCCCGGCTGGAGGGGAACGGGCTCGGCATCCTCGTGGTGGATGTCTCGGGTCACGGGGTCAACTCGGCCCTGCTCTCGGGGATGGTCAAGACGTTGGCCGCCCCCTTGACCACCGCCGGCCTGCCGCCGGGCAAGGTCCTGGCCGGGCTCGACGCCGCGATCGGCCAGTACTTCCCCGAGGGCTACTTCTGCACCGGGTTCTACCTGATCGCCGACGAGGCCACCGGCGCCCTCGAATACGCGGGGGTCGGCCATCCCCCCGCCCTGATCGTCGGCCCCGGCGGCACGCGCGAGCTCCCCTCCGACCCCGGCCTGCTCGGCATCGGCCTGGCCGAGGAGGGGGCCGGCGGCGCCGACGTCCTGGCGCCCGGCGAGTCGCTCCTCGTCTACACCGACGGCCTGACCGACGCCATGGACCCCGCCGACGTCCTCTTCGGCCAGGGGCGGATCACCGCCGTGCTCGAAGCCCAACGGACCGTCGGGCCCGACGCCATCCTCGACGCGATGGAGGCGGCCGTCGCCGAGCACGTCAAGCCCAGGCAGGCCGACGACGACATCAACCTCGTCCTCCTCCAGAATCCGCCCCGCTGAGGCGGCGACGTGGTAAGATAGGGAAAGATCGACGGTCCTGACGGTCCGGGGAGACTCGCCTTGCCAGCCGATCGGCCGGCGACGACGGTCGAGGTCACGGGACCCTTGACGCTGGCCGAGGCCCCGCGCTGGCGCGAGGCCCTGCTGGCCGCGCTGGCCCGCGGGCACGACCTCCGGCTCGACCTCGCCGCGGCCGGGCCGTGGGACCTCGCCGGCCTCCAGCTCGTCCTCGCCGCGATGGCCTCGGGCCGACGCGCGGGGCAGGCGGTCCGGCTCGACCGGGTCCCCCGCGTCCTCCTGGCGATCGCCGAGCAGGCGGCCCTAGACGGCCATCTCGCCGGGTCGATCGACGGCCTCGCCGACTGATCGACGGCACCTCAGCCACACCCAGTTGATCCCACATCCCTGGATTCCTTGAGGCCATCGGCCCTTGGCGAACGACCGCTTCTTGAGCATGTTCTTCGAGGAGGCGCGCGAGCTGCTCCAGGCCCTCGAGGCGGGCCTGATGGACCTGGAGGCTCGTCGCGACGACCGCGCGCACCTGGACCGGACGTTCCGGGCGGCCCACACGCTCAAGGGGGCGGCGGGGATGGTCGGCCTCCGGGCCATCGCCGGGTTCACGCACGGCGTCGAGGCGGTGCTCGACCGCATCCGGTCCGGGACGCTGGGGGTCCGGTCCGAGATCATCACCGCCCTGCTCGCGGCGAAGGACTACCTCGCCGCGGCCGTCGAGGCCGAGGAGGCCGGCCGGCCGATCGAGCCGCCGACGGGGCTGGAGGGCCGGCTCGAGGCCCTGCTCGAAGGGCCGGGGCCCGCGACGCCGGCCGAGTCGCCGGAGCCGATCGACCCGGGCCCGTCGGCGGCGACCGGGCCGATCCCGACGCGGGGCTATCGGGTCCGCTTCGCGCCGAAGAGCGACCTGCTCCGCAAGGGGGTCAGTCCGCTCGGCATCCTCGCCGAGCTGCGCGAGCTCGGCGATGCCGAGGTCGTCGCCGACTGGGGGCGGGTCCCGCCGTTGGAGGACCTGGACCCGAGGGATTGTTACCTCGCCTGGACGGTCGACCTGTGGACCGCCGCCGACCCGGCCCGGCTCGACGAGGTCTTCCTCTTCCTCGACGACCGCGGCCAGCTCTCGATCACGCCCCTCGACGCCGACGACACCCCGGACGTCCCCGCGACCGCGACCCCGGCCCCGCCCCTCCCCCCCGCGACCGAGCCGACGACGAGGCCGGCGCCATCGGCCCGGATCCGGGTCGAGGCCGAGCAGCTCGACCTGCTCGTGGGCATGGCGGGCGAGCTGGCGATGCTGTCCGACGGCCTCCAAGGGCTCCGGGAACTCGACGGGATCGGCCCGTGGCTGGGGTCGATCGAGGCGCTGGAGCGGATCGCCCGTCGGCTCCGCGACACGACGCTCGAGCTGAGGATGGTGCCGGTCGAGGAGCTGTTCGTCCGGTTCCCGAGGCTGGTCCGCGACCTCGCGGAGCGGTCGGGCAAGCTGATCGCGCTGCGGATCGAGGGGGAGGATACGAGGCTCGATCGGGCGATCATCGAGCGGCTGGCCGAGCCGATGATCCACCTGATCCGCAACGCGGTGGACCACGGCCTGGAGTCGCCCGACGAGCGGCGGGCCGCCGGCAAGCCGGCGACGGGCCGGATCACGATCGGGGCCGAATACGCCGGCGACCGGGTCGCGATCCGGGTCGCCGAGGACGGCCGCGGGCTCGACCGCGCCCGGATCGTCCGCAAGGGGGTCGCGGCGGGCCTGCTGCCACCGGACGCCTCGCCCGACGACCCGAGGGTCGTCAACGTCATCTTCGAGCCGGGCTTCTCGACGCGCGATCAGGTCGGCGAGCTGTCGGGCCGGGGGGTCGGGCTCGACGTCGTCCGCGACACGATCCGGGCGCTGCGGGGCTCGCTGAGCGTGCGGAGCGAGGCGGGCCAGGGGACGACGTTCCTGCTCCGCCTGCCGCTGACGCTCGCGATGATCGACGGCCTGCTCGTCGAGGCCGACGGCGCCCGGTTCGTCGTGCCGATGGGACAGGTCGAGGAATGCGTGGCCGTGGCCGTTGACGAGACGATGCCCGCGATGGGCCGGCTCGCCGCGATCGTCCGCGGCGAGTACGTGCCGATCGTCTCGCTCCGAGGCCGGGGCGGCGTCGCCGACGGGATGAGGCGCGAGCTCCTGCTCACGAGGCACGCCGAGCGCCGGGTCGCCGTGGCGGTCGATCGCCTGCTCGGCCGGGTCCAGGCGGTGATCCAGCCGCTGGACGAGGGCCTCGGCGAGCTGCGGCGGTTCTCCGGCGCCACGATCCTCGGCGACGGCTCGATCTGCCTGATCCTCGACCTGGCCACCGTCGTCGCCGACGCCCGTGCCGTCGACTTCGACTCGAACGCGAACCCCGTCTCGTGCTGATCCGATTCCGAAGAGGCCGCACCCATGTCGTGGTCGTTCCGGACGAAGTTGACGCTGGCGTTCCTGCTCTTCGGCCTGGTGCCGACGGCGGTCATGACCCTCGTGACCTTCGAGGCGACCGACCAGCTCCGCGAGCGCGCCGGCCGCGCGATCCGCCGCGCCGCGCTCTTCGGCGCCTCGGCGCTGGACCACTCGCCGCTGGACAAGGCCCGCGGGGCCAACGCGCCGGTCATCGGCTCGAACCTCCAGCCGTTGCTCGACCTGTTCGACTCCCTGGTGGAAGAATACCAGTATCCTTCCATGAGATGCGTGCTCGTCGGCCCGGACTTGACGATCCTGGCCCAGCGGTCGCGGCGCGGCCAGGACGGGCCGTTCGCCGTCGGCGAGCGGCTCGGCCCGCCGTATACGCCCCTGGTGCGGCCGATCCTGGCCTCGGGCGCCAACACGACGTCCGACGAGTCCCCGTACTTCGAGATCAACCCGAGCCTCACCGGCGGCGAGATCGTCGCCGTCGGGACGATCCGACTCCGGCCCAGGGAGGGCTCGCCCGCGGCGACTTACGCGGTCGTCGTCACCGTGCCGAGGACCGAGGCGTTCGGCCCGATGATCGCGATCCGGGTGAAGGTCTTCGTCGTCTTCGCGGCCTGCGTCGTCGCGACCCTGGCGTTTGGCCTGTTCCTCGGGGGGCGGTTCGTCCGACCGCTGGGGCGGATCATCGAGGTCACGCGGCGGCTCGAGGACGGCCACCTCGACGTGCGGTCCGACATCCGGCGGGGCGACGAGATCGGCCGGCTCGCGGCGCAGATCAACTCGGTCATCGAGCGGCTCGCCTCGGTCATCCGCGAGATCGGCCAGGCCACGGCCGCCGTCTCCACGGCCAGCAACGAGCTCAGCGCCAGCGCCCAGGAGCTCTCGCAAGGGGCCACGGAGCAGGCCGGCACGCTCCAGGAGATCGGCTCGAGCCTCCAGACCGTCGACGCCTCGGTCAACCACAACGCCCAGCACGCGCAGCAGACGGCGAGGACCGCCAACGAGGCCAGCGCCCGGGCCGAGGACGGCGGCCGGGCCGTCCAGGAGACCGTCGCCGCGATGCGGCAGATCGCCGGCCGGATCAAGGTCGTCGAGGACATCGCCTATCAGACCAACCTCCTCGCCCTCAACGCCGCGATCGAGGCGGCCCGCGCCGGCACGCAGGGCAAGGGCTTCGCCGTCGTCGCCGGCGAGGTCCGCAAGCTCGCCGAGCGGAGCCAGGCCGCGGCGCACCAGATCGGCGAGCTGGCCGAGTCGAGCGTCAAGGTCGCCGAGAACGCCGGCGGGCTGCTCGAGCGGATCGTGCCGATGATCGGCCAGACCTCGCGGCTCGTCCAGGAGATCGCCGCCGCGTCGCAGGAGCAGACCGCGGCGATCCACCAGATCCACGTCGGCGTCCGGCAGCTCGAGGAGGTCGTCCAGCAGAACGTGTCGGCCAGCGTCGAGCTCGCCTCGACGGCCTCGGCCCTGGCCGGGCAGGCGACCTCCCTGGAGCACCAGGTCGGCTTCTTCCACACCGGCGACGAGCCGACCGCCCGACGCCCGATGCCGCGGTCCGCGACGGGCCATCTCGCGCCCGCCCACGGCCCCCGTCCCGCCCCCGACCGCAACCCGCCGTCGCACCCGGCCCCCGAGGCCCCCCATGCCCCGCCCGCGCGTCGCGTCGGCGACCACGCCGAACGGCCGAACGGCGGGATCGTCGTCGACCTGGACGACGACACCCACTTCGAGCGGTTCTAGGGTACAATGATGCGTGCCGGGCCGATCGGAGGGGGTGCAATGGATGACCTCGACGCGACCGAAGGCGAGCCGGAGCGGACCGTCTCGTTCGTCGTCTTCCAGCTCGGCGGCGAGAGCTACGCCCTGGAGGTCGGTCGCGTGCGCGAGGTGCTCGACGTCGGCGACCTGACCCGCGTCCCCGGCGGGGCGGATTCGCTCGCCGGACTCTGCAACGTCCGCGGGCACGTCGTGCCGGTCTGGGACCTGCGCGTGCCGTTCCAGCTCGGCCACGGCGGGCCGTCGGGCCGGTCGCCCTGCGTGCTGATGGTCGAGCCCGAGGCCGACCGCTCGGGCCGGGTCGCCGGCCTGCTCGTCGACCGCGTCTCCGACGTGCTGGAGATCGGGCCGGACGACATCCAGCCGGCCCCGACGTTGGGCCTCGGCGGCGGCTCGGCGTTCGTCCGGGCCCTGATCCGCCACCAGGATCGCTTCCTGCTCTGGATCGACCTCGACCGCGTCTTCGCCGCCCTCGGCGTCGCGGCGCGGACCGGGGCGGCCTGAACTCCAAGTTGACGGCCTTGGTCGGGGGGCCTCTTCGAATGCCGCGACGGATGTCGCCCGAGCCCTGGAGCGTCGAGGACTTCCGGCCGATCGCCGCGGTGCTTCGCACCCGGCCGGGCGGGCCGCTGCCGCCGCAGCGACTCGACCTGATCCGCGCCCGGCTCCAGGCCCGACTCCGGTCGCGCGGCCTGCCCAGCTTCACCTGGTTCCACGACCGGGTGCTCCGCCCGAGGCCCGAGGGGTCGGGCATGCAGATGCTCATCGACCTCAGCACGGTCAACCACACGACCTTCTTCCGCGAGGCCGCGCCCCTCCGATACCTCGCCGAGCGCCTCGCCGAGCGGCTCCGCGGCACGGCGACGGCCTCGGTGCGCGTCTGGTCGGCGGGCTGCTCGGCCGGCCAGGAGCCGTACAGCCTCGCGATGGCCGTCGCCGAGCTGGTGCCGGTGCTCGCCCCGGGACGGTTCGTCGGCTGGGCCTCGGACATGTCCTCGGAGATGGTCCGCGCGGCGGCCCGCGCCATCTATGAAGATCGTGACCTGGGGGACGTCTCGCCCGACCGCCTCCGACGCTACTTCCTCCGGGGCAGGGGGCCGAGGCAGGGGGCGTACCGGATCGTCCCCGAGATCCGCAAGCTCTGGAACTTCCTCCACTTCGACCTCCACGAGCCCGACTGGCCGGTCCCCAACGACCTCGACGCGGTCCTCTGCCGCAACGTCGCCATCTATTTCGCCGAGGCGGAGCGTCGGCCGTTGCTGGAGCGGCTGGCCGGCCGGCTCCGCGGCGGGGGTTGGCTGGTCGTCGGCAACTGCGAGATCCTGCCCGACTGCCCGCCCATGCTCCGCAAGGTCGGGCCGTCGATCTTCCGCAAGGAGTCGGCCCCATGAGCCGGACCGACCTGCCGATCCCCCCGAAGCGGGCCGTCGAGGTGCTGGTCGTCGACGACAGCACCATCGTCCGCAATTCGCTCCGCGCGATCATCGAGGCCGAGCCGGCCTTCCGCGTCTCGCTGGCCGGCGACCCCTACGAGGCGGTCGAGGCGATGAAGCGGTCGAAGCCGGCGGCGGTCGTCCTCGACGTCGAGATGCCGCGGATGGACGGGATCACGTTCTTGAAGAAGTTGATGAAGCAGCATCCGTTGCCCGTCCTGATCTGCACCAACCACGTCGAGCGTGGGCTGGCGGCGCTGGAGTGGGGGGCGCGCGAGGTCGTCGCCAAGCCCGACTGGGCCAGCTCGTCGGACCTCTCGGGTTGGGGGGCCCGGCTCCGCGACCGGCTCCGCCTGATGACGGGCCTCGGCAAGCCCAACTCACGCCACGGCGCGGACGCGATCCTGCCGCGGATCGCGTCCACGCAGCGGCCCGGCCAGGCCGACCGCGTCGTCGCCGTCGGCGCCAGTACCGGCGGCGTACCGGCGATCCGTCGACTCCTGGCCGACCTGCCGCCCGAGTCCCCCGGCGTCGTGATCGCCCTGCACATGCCGCCGGTCTTCACCACCATGTTCGCCCAGCAGCTCGACCACAACCCCGAGATCGCGCTGGAGGTCGCCGAGGCCGGGCCGAACGAGTTGGTCCGGCCGGGCCGGGCCCTGGTCTTGCCCGGCCACGCCCACGGCCTCCTCCGTCGCGCCCCGGGCGGCTACCGCGTCGAACTGGTCGACGGCCCGCCGGTCAGCCGGTTCCGGCCGAGCATCGACGTGCTGTTCCGATCGGTGGCGCAGGCCGCCGGGCCGAAGGGGGCGGGCGTCCTCCTGACGGGGATGCTCGACGACGGCGCGCAGGGGTTGCTCGAGATGCACGAGGAAGGGGGCTGGACCATCGCCCAGGACGAGGCGACCAGCACCGTCTTCGGCATGCCCCGCGAGGCCATCCGCCGCGGCGCGGCCCGCCAGGTCCTCCCCCTCGATCGGATCGCCGCCGCGCTGCGATCCTGGTCGAGCCGGCCCTGAGCCGTCTCCCGGGCGCCCCATTTGCTTGGAATGGAGGCCGCCGACCGGACTCGGACATCGTCCGCGCGGATCGGACCTGGGGTCGGTCACATCAAGATGGGGAGCACAGGATCATGGATCGTCGCGAGCTTCTGGGCGTCCTCGGGACCGGGGCCGCCGGCCTCGTGGCCTTCAACGCCGGCGGCCGGGCCGTCGCGCAGGAGGGCCACGAGCACGACAAGCGACACGATGAGGCGATCAAGGTGACGGGCCACTGCGCCGAGGTCTGCAACGAGACCTTCCGCCACTGCTTCCGCCTCACCGAGCAAGGCCAGCGCGACCACGCCCACCCCGCCCGCCTGGCCCTCGATTGTGCCGAGTTCTGCGGCCTCGCCGCGTGCCTGATGAGCCGCGAGAGCGACCTGATGGGCGAGGCCTGTGGCGCCTGCGCCGAGGCCTGTAAGAAGTGCGCCGACGAGTGCGCCAAGTTCAGCTCCGAGACCATGAAGCGCTGCGCCGACGCCTGCCGTGATTGCGAGAAGCACTGCCGCGAGATGTCCCGGATGCATGCCTCCCACTGACCTGCCCGTCCCCGGGCCGATCGACCCGGCTTCGCCCCGGGCGGTCGGCCCTCCGGGCCGATCGGTCCCAGCCGAGCCTCACGTTCGCTCCCGGACGGCGACCGGCGCCGCGTGGGGACCTCGGAAGAGGCCGGAGGGCTCGATATCGCGATCGCGGAAGCGTTCCTTGAGCGCGAGGAGCGGTCGCTCGACGAACCACCAGGAGAGGCTCGCCACCGCCAGGCAGAGGGCGACCTTGCCCGTGTCGATCCAGACCGACCCCTTGATCCCCAACGACTGGTGCGCGACGGCCACGAGCACGAAGACGAAGGGGTGATAGAGGTACAAGCCGTAGCTGATCTGTCCCAGGAAGACGAGCGGCTTGCGCCTCAGGATGCGGACCCAGCGGCTCCCCGCCAGGCAGGCGACGAGGCCCACCACACCGAAGTGGAAGGCCGCCATCCGGGCGATGCTCAGCGACTCGGCGACCTTCAGCCACGGCCACGACGGCGCCAGCGGGATCAAGGCGATCAGGAACGGCCGACGCCAGGCCGCGAAGCTCAACGCCGCCCCGATGACCGCCGCGAAGCCGAGCCGGTACGCCGCCGGTCGCCGCCGCACCCGATCGCCGTCGCGGAGCACCAGCGCCAGCACCGCCCCCCACGCCAGGCCGTCGCAGCGCGTCAGGAGCAGGTGACCGAACATGCCCCGCGACCGCAGCACGATCGGCGTCGCGAGCAGGGGGACGATCAGCAACCCCAGGCGCCTCCGCCCCGACCACCGCACCAGGAGCGGCCAGAACAGGTAGAACTGCTCCTCGATCGCCAGCGTCCAGGTGTGGAGGAAGTGGCGGCTGAACGGCGGGAACGGCCCCGACCAGTACGCCTGCACGAACTGCGTGTAGGTCGCGAAGAACGGCCAGGCCGACGTCGGCTGCGGCCAGGGGAGCCGGCGATTGACGGCGAGCAAGGCGGCGAGGGTCAGGTAGTAGATCGGCCAGATCCGCAACGCCCGTCGCGCGTAGAAGGCCCGCAAGAACGGCCCCGCCGGCCGGCCCTCGCCGTCGAGCAGGATCGTGGTGATCAGGTAGCCCGAGAGCACGAAGAACAGGTCCACCGCCGTCCCCAGCAGCGGGAAGGCGAGCATATACCTGAGGTGATACATCACGATCGTGATCGCTGCGATGCCGCGCAGCGCATCGAGCTCGGGCACGCGACGCATCCCGGCCACCCCCTTTCCCGGCCCGACGATCTACGCGAAGTCCCCGAAAAACGCCAGGTCAATCGGGCCGTCGGCCGCGTTGCCGGGCGGCCACGCCGCGGTTTTGACAGCATGCGGCCCGCGGCCTAGGGTCACTCAGGGCCGCCGAGCATTCGTCACGGCGGCGGCCCGGGGATCGGCATCGAGAGATCCGGAGGCGCGTCCCATGTTGGCACAGCGGCGACGGCACGCGACGAGGCGCGATTGGGTCCTGGCCGCCCTGGCGGTGTCCGGGATCGCCCTGGGGTCGGCGGTGGGCCTTCCCACGGCGGCCCTGGCCCTGCTGACGATGGCACTCCCCGTGGCGGGCTTCCTGGTCGCCGGCCATGTCAGTGGCCGGGGGGCGGTCGCCGGCTGTGTGGCCCTGGCCGTCGGGGTCACCCTGATCCGTCCCTCCGCCGGCGTCGTCCCCTGGGGCGATGTCGCCCTGCTCGGCCTGATCTCCCTGACCGCGATGGTCGCCGGGACCGCCGCCGACCGCCTCGCGCCCCGGGCCCCGGTGCCCTCGCCCGCCGACGGTCGTTGGCTGACGATCGTCGTCGAGTGCGACGGCCCCGCGGGCCTCTCCGGTACGATGGCGCGGCCGAAGGTCTCGCCCCGCAACGACCCCGAGCGTCGCAGCCTCACCCGCCGCGCCCATGACCGCCGTCCCCGGCCCGCCGCCCTCGCGGCAGTCGCCCCGTCGTCCAACGCCTGATCCCGCGTTGGGCTTGCGTCCCCGCGGCGAATCCCCGCACCACGAGCCCCATCGTCCGAGGGCGTCCGCCGACTCTCGATGCCGCTCGGGCTTTGACAGCAGGGGAGGGGGCTGCTAGATTGCGAGTCGATTCCTCCGCTCGCGACGGGCGAGGGGGTTCGTGGTGACGAGGGCCACGATCGGGCGGGGAACTCCTCGCGCGGTCGTGGCCCTGATCGTTTGAGATCGCCCGGGCTGGAGCCATTGATGGCAGACACCGCCGCCACGCCGCCGCGGCTCGACGGGCTGGCCTTCGTCGAGGGCCTGGGGCCCGACGACCTGGCCCGGCTCGGGGAGATCGGCGCCACGGTCGCCTGGAAGGAGGGCGAGGCGATCTACCGCGCGGGCCAGCGCGACCCGCGGCTCTACGTCGTGGAGGAGGGTCGCGTGGCGCTCGATCTGGCCCGGCTCGGCTACGGGCCGGTGACGTTCCTCACCGTCGGGCCGGGCGAGATCCTCGGCTGGTCGAGCCTGTTCCACGCGCGGCCCAAGACCAGCACGGCCCGGGCGCTCCAGGCGACGCGCGCCGTGGCCTTCGACGCCGACCGGCTCCGGGCGCTCTGCGACGCCGACCCGAGGTTCGGCTACCTCGTCACGCGACGCATCCTGGCCGCGGTCGCGGACCGGCTCCACGCGGCCCGCTTGCAACTGCTCGACGTCTTCGGCCGCCCCGAGCCGATCGTCCGCGGAGGTCCCTGATGCCCGAAGCGGCAGGAGCCCAGCCGGCGGGCCAGGCCCGGATCATCGACAAGCCCACGCTGGGGGCGATCGTCGGGCTCCTCCGCCGCGAGGGCTACACGGTCATCGGCCCGACGATCGCGCAAGGGGCGATCGTCTTCGGCGAGATCCAGTCGCTCGACGCGCTGCCGATCGGCTGGACCGACGAGCAGGAGGGGGGGCCATTACCGCCTCCGTCGCCGCGACGACGGGGCCTATTTCGGCTTCGCGGTCGGCCCGAACTCGTGGAAGGGCTACCTGTTCCCGTCCCGGTTGTTGCTGCACACGATCGAGCAGGCCGGCGACACGTTCGAGGTCCGTCCGAACCCGGAGCCGCCCCCGCGTTATGCCTTCCTCGGCGTCCGGTCGTGCGACCTGCACGCGATCGAGATCCAGGACCGGACGTTCCTCCACGGGCCTTACGTGGACCCGAACTACCGCGACCGCCGGGAAGCTGCCTTCGTCGTGGCCGTCCAGTGCGGCCAGGCGGCCGCGACGTGCTTCTGCCCGAGCATGAAGACCGGCCCGCGCGCCTCCAGCGGCTTCGACCTGGCCCTGACGGAGCTGGCCGACGCCTTCGTCGTCGAGGTCGGCACCGAACGCGGGGCAAGCGTCCTGGCCGAGGTCCCCCACCGAGCGGCTACCGACGACGACCTGGCCGCCGCGGCCCGGGTCACGCGCGACACGGAGGCGCAGATCCGTCGCCGGCTGGATACCTCAGACATGCCCGGCCTGCTCTACGAGAACATGGAGCATCCCCGCTGGGACGACGTGGCCGCGCGGTGCCTGTCGTGCACCAACTGCACGATGGTCTGCCCGACGTGCTTCTGCCACTCGGTCGAGGACGTGCCCGACCTCGACGCGCAGCGGAGCGACCGGGTCCGGGTGTGGGACTCATGCTTCAACCCCGAGCACGCCCACATGGCCGGCGGCAACGCCCGGCCCGACATCCGCTCGCGCTACCGCCAGTGGCTGACGCACAAGCTCGCATCATGGATCGACCAGTTCGGCGTCTCCGGCTGCGTGGGCTGCGGCCGTTGCATCACCTGGTGCCCGGTGGCGATCGACATCACCGAGGAAGTCGCCGCGATCCGGGGGAACGCTTCCGTATGAGCACGACGGTCGGGTTGACGACGCCGGACGCCGACCCCTACCGCCCCCACCCGGCGATCATCCGCGCGATCGTGGCGGAGATCCCCGACGTGGCGACCTACCGGGTCGAGCTCGCCGACGAGGGATTGCGCGCGGCCTATCGCTTCGAGCCCGGCCAGTTCAACATGGTCTACCTGCCGGGCGTCGGCGAGGTCGCCATCTCCGTCTCCGGCGGCCCGGACGAGGGGCCCGGGGTCGCCCACACGATCCGGGCCGTCGGCCGGGTGACGCGGGCGCTCGAGTCCCTCGAGCCGGGCCGGGCGATCGGACTCCGCGGGCCGTTCGGGAGGGGCTGGCCCGTCCGCGAGGCGATCGGCCGCGACGTGGTGCTCGTGGCCGGCGGCCTGGGGCTCGCGCCGTTGCGGCCCGCCGTGATGGCCCTGCTGGCCGATCGAGGGCGTTACGGCCGCGTGACGCTCGTCTACGGGGCGCGGACGCCGGCCGACCTGTTATTTTGGGACGAGTTCGACGACTGGGGCCATCGAGGAATGGACGTGCGAGTCACCGTCGATCGGGCCGACGCGGCGTGGCGGGGGGACGTCGGCGTGGTCACGATGCCGCTTCGCCGGGTGCTCGCAGAACCGGGGCGCTCGGCCGTCTTCACCTGCGGGCCGGAGGTCATGATGCGGTTCGTCGTCGCCGAGGCGCTGGCCGCCGGGGTCGACGGGAAGGACGTCTACGTCTCGCTCGAACGGAACATGCAGTGCGCCGTCGGGCTCTGCGGGCATTGCCAGTTCGGGCCGGAGTTCCTCTGCAAGGACGGCCCGGTCTTCGCGTACTCGCGGGTCGCCCGCTTCTTCCACCAGGAAAACGTCTGAGGCACTCGCCATGCCGCAACCTTTGGTTGTCCTGCGCGACGCCCCCGGGCGGCGGGCCCGGCCGAGGCTCGGGGTCTTCAAGTTCGCCTCGTGCGACGGTTGCCAGCTCTCGATCCTCGACTGCGAGGACGAGCTGCTGGCCCTGGCCGATCGGGTCGAGATCGCCTTCTTCCTCGAGGCCACCCGCCGCCCGCTGGAAGGCGAATTCGACGTGGCCTTGACGGAGGGGTCGATCTCGACGCCCGCGCAGGAGGCGGAGATCCGCGACATCCGCCGTCGCAGCCGCTTCCTCATCACGCTCGGCGCCTGCGCCTCGACCGGGGGCATCCAGGGCTTGCGCAACTTCGGGAGGCTCGACGACGTGCTGCCGGTGGTCTACGCCTCGCCGCAATACATCGAGACGCTCGCCGACTCGCGGCCGGCGAGCGCCTACGTCCCGGTGGACCTGGAGTTGCCGGGCTGCCCGATCAGCAAGGGCCAGCTCCTGCTCGTGCTGGCGCAGTGGCTCGCCGGGAGCCGGCCGCACGTCCCGGATCACTCGCTCTGCCTCGACTGCAAGCGGCGGGGGATCGTCTGCGTGCTCGTGGCCCGCGGGGCGCCGTGCATGGGCCCGGTCACGACCACGGGCTGCGGGGCCCTCTGCCCGGACCACGACCGCCCTTGCTATAGCTGCTTCGGCCCGGTCGCCCAGCCGAACACCGCGAGCCTGGCCGCTCGGTTCGCCGAGCTGGGACTGGACCGCGATCAGGTCCGCCGCCTCTTCCTGGCGTTCTACGCGAACGCGCCGGACTTCAAGCGAGAGGGCTTGCGCCATGCCTGACGAGGCCCGCGTCGAGGCCGTCGAACGGACGATCCGGGTCGGGGCGATCGCCCGAGTCGAGGGCGAGGGGGCCTTGACGATCCGCGTGCGCGACGGCCGGGTCGAGCAGGCGCAGCTCCGGATCTTCGAGGCCCCCCGATTCTTCGAGGCGTTCCTCCGCGGCCGGTCGATCTTCGAGGTGCCCGACATCACCGCGAGGATCTGCGGGATCTGCCCGGTCGCCTACCAGATTAGCGCCTGCCACGCCCTGGAGGCGGCCGTCGGCCTGGCCTTACCCCGGCCCTTGCGGGACCTGCGACGGCTGCTCTACTGCGGCGAGTGGATCGAGAGCCACGTCCTGCACGTCGCCTTCCTCCACGCGCCCGACTTCCTCGGCTTCGAGAGCGCCATCGCAATGGCCCAGGCCCGGCCCGAGTACGCCGAACTCGTCCGCGACGCCCTCGCCTTGAAAAAAGCCGGCAACGCCATCGTCGCGGCGCTCGGCGGCCGGGCCATCCACCCGATCAACGTCCGCCTCGGCGGGTTCTATCGCGTCCCCCGCGCCGGCGAACTCGAGGCCCTGGCGGCGCAGTTGCGGGCCGTCCGCGACATCGCCCGGGCCCTGGTCCGCTGGACCTCCTCCCTGGTGCTCCCGCCCCTCGAGCACGACTACGAGTTCGTGGCCCTCCGGCACGAGGCCGAGTACCCGATGAACGAGGGCCGCCTCGTCTCCAGCCGCGGGCTCGACATCGCCGCGGCCGAATTCGCGGCGCACTTCGAGGAGTTCCAGGTCCCGCACTCCAACGCCCTGCAATGCCGCCGCAAGGGCGGGGGGACGTACTTCGTCGGCCCGCTGGCGCGGCTGAACCTGAACCTCGACCGGATGCCGCCCGAGCTCCAGGAGTTGGCGCGCGCGACGGGGATCTCGTGGCCCTGCCGGAACCCGTACGCGGGGATCGTCGCCCGCAGCCTGGAGGTGGCCTTCGCGGTAGACGAGGCCCTGCGCCTCATCGCCTCCTACGAGCCGCCCGCGGGACCGTTCGTCCCCTACGAGCCCGTCGCAGGGTCGGGGGCCTGGATCACCGAGGCCCCGCGCGGGGCGCTGTACCATCGCTACGAGTCCGACGACGCGGGCCGTGTGCTCGTCGCGACGATCATCCCGCCGACCAGCCAGAACCAGGCCCAGATCGAGGACGACCTCGTTCGCTTCGCCCCCTCGGTGCTCGACCTGCCCGAGGACCAGGCCGCCTGGCGTTGCGAGCAGGTGGTCCGCAATTACGACCCGTGCATCAGTTGCGCGACCCACTCCCTCAAGCTGAAGGTCGTCCGGACATGACGACGGCCCGCGGGGACGTCCTGGTCGTGGGCCTCGGCAGCCCCCACGGCGACGATCAGGTCGGTTGGGCGGTCGTCGAGCGGCTGCGCCCGCTCCTGCCCCCGTTCGCGACGGCGCGGGCGGTGGGCGGGGGGCTCGACCTCCTGGCGTGCCTGGAGGGGCAGGACGCGGCGATCGTGGTGGACGCGGCCGCGCCGTCGGGCCGACCGGGACGGGTGCATGTCCTCGACTGGCCGTGCCCCGACCTCGTCGCCCTCCGCCCGTTGAGCACCCATGGGCCGGGCCTGGTCGAGGCGCTCCGGCTGGCCGAGGTGCTCGGCCGGCTCCCGCGCCGGGTCAGGATCTACGCGGTCGAGGTTGTGTCGGTCCGGCCGGGCGCGGACCTGGGCCCGATCGCGACCGGGGGCGTGGACGCCGTGACCATGGCCATCCTCGCCGACCTGGCGCGCGGAGGCCCTGGCGCTGCATGAGACGCCCCTGCCGGTTCGTGCCACGGACCGCTCGCGGGGCGGGCCCTCCTCCGTATCCTCTACCATCGGTCGATCCGCCGGGAGTCGGACGCCGCCAAGACCAAGTCACTCGGGCCCGCATGGCCCTTGGGGGAGGATTCGAGCGATGTCGCATCCGCGCTACCTGGCCGGGGCCCTGCTCGTGCCGGCCCTGACGGCCGCCCCGGCCCTGGCGATCGAGCGCCGGGGACGGGTCAAGTCGACCGACGCCCGGTTCCAGAAGTTCACCATCGCCCAGGAGGGGGACGGCCGCGAGTCCGTCATCCGGATCGGGCCCGACACGGTCCTCGTGACGCTCGACAGCCGGGTTGTCCCGCATCCCGACCCCGCGCCCGGACGGCCCCCTACCACCCGGCCGTTGACCCCGATATCCCGAGCGTTTACACTCGTCGGATGAGACCAGGGCAGCAACGAGCAAAGTACATGAATATCCATTTTTAAAGAATATGCCAGAACGACACTCGGTCGATTTCGCTCGGGGGAGCTTCAACGTCCTCAGCGATGCCCAGGCGAGGACCATTACCCTCCAGTTCGAGAGGACGAGGGGGGGCCGCGACCCGATCGACTCGACCATCCGCCGGGTCCTGAAGGCACTCGATCGACGCCATGGCGGCGGGATCACGAGCCGCTTGAACCGCTGGATGAGGGGAGAAGGTAACCCCCTGGTGCTCCCTGCTCGCCCCGTGCCCCACCCGGAGAATCCGGACGTCCTCTGCTTCGAGATCGGCGTGAGACCGGGCGAGAGGATGGACTCCGCCCTCGCCGGCCTGCTCGACTTCCTCCGGCAACAACCGGGGTACGAGCGAACCTATGGCCCACCGCTCGATCGCGACGACGGGCCCCGCAAGGTTCGAGGATGGGGATCCGGAAATGCAGCAGCATCGGCTCAAATGATTTTAGAAAGGCTCTTTAAGATTCGTAGGAGGTAGTGGGGCGGACCGGCTCGTTGACCCAGCCAGCCCTGTAAAGGTGACATCAGGTACGCTTGTCTTGATCCTTGAGCAGCTTGGCCGTCGACAGGTGCTTCTTCTCGTATCCGCTGGCCTTCTTGGGCTTCGGCTTCTTCGGCCCGCGCGGTTGCTTGCGGTAGTGCGA
>DASZMJ010000253.1:0-7700 GCA_035551935.1 Isosphaeraceae bacterium | reverse complement strand
CCTGTCGGAAGGCCCGTTCGAGGCTCTCGGCCTCGGCGCCGGTCAGTTGGATGCGGATCACGGTCATGCGGGGTCGGAGGGGGTGGTTGGGTCGCCTCCTCCTCCTACGAACCGGACAGCATCAGCGGGCTTGTGAATCAGGAGACGACCCCGCCGCCGCGCGCCAGGACCATCGCCGAGATCTCGCCGAAGAGGACGAAGGCGAAGGCGATGTAGAGGATGCCGGTGGCCGATTGCGTCGAGCGGATGACGACCGTCCTCCACGCCAGGAACATCGCCAGGGCCGGACCGGCGAAGCCCATCCCCCAGCGCATCGCCAGGAACATCGGCTCGACCGTCGTCGTCCCCCCACGCGCGCCGAGCCCGACGACCTCGATCGCGACGCGGACGGCCAGGCCGATCGCCATGCAGAGGACATAGCGGCGCAACGGGTCGATCGTCATCGACGGCGCCGTCAGGTAGTGGTGCCCCAGCAACATCGCCGAGAGCGTCGCGCCGAGCAGGAAGGCCGAGGCCAGCCGCCCGGCGGCGTGGATCGCCCAGCCTTCGGCCGTCGGGCGGCGCGAGGCGACGATCAGCAGCGCCGAGACCACCGCCGCGACCATCGACGTCGCCGGCACGCCGAGCCTCGGCAATCCCAGGCCCCAGCAGGCCGACGCGAGGTAGGCGACCACCGCCGCCGCGACCACCCCGGCCTCGACCGGCCGCGACGCCCCCAGCCGCCCCAGGTCGAGCGCCGCCAGCACGAGCAGGGCGAGGACGATCTGGCAATGCGTCCGGAAGAAGGCCGGCGGCACGGCCCGCCGGCGCGTCACGAGGAGCAAGATCGCCAGCCCCCCAGCCAGCCGGAGGGCGAAGTCGGCCAGCAAGGGCGTCGGCTGCGGCATGCCCGGCCTCGATCAGTACACCCGAAGGATCAAGGCCGCGTGCCGTTGATGAGGGCGAGGACCTCGGCGCGGGTCGCCATGTTCTTGCGGAAGGCGCCGCGGACGGCGCTGGTGACGCACGAACTGCTCGACTTCAACACCCCGCGCACCGTCATGCAACTGTGGCTCGCCTCGATCACCACCGCGACCCCCTTGGCGTCGAGCTCGCTCATCAACAGGTCGGCGACCTGCTCGGTGAGCCGCTCCTGTACCTGCGGACGACGCGCGAAGACGTCGATGACCCGGGCCACTTTCGACAGCCCGACGACCTTCCCCTTGGGCAGGTAGGCCACGTGGGCCTCGCCGGTGAACGGCAGCAGGTGGTGCTCGCAGAAGCTGGCGAATTCGATCTTCTTCAAGAGGACGATTTCATCATAATTTTCGGTGAACAGTTTTTCGGGGCTCAGATGCACGCGGGGGTCCTGGCGGAGCCCCTGGAAGACCTCGGCGTACATCCGCGCGACGCGGTCAGGAGTCAGCTTCAGGCCCTCGCGGTCGGGGTCCTCGCCGACGGCGAGCAGGATCTCGCGGACGGCCCGGCGGATGCGGTCCAGGTCCACGCCGGTCTCGTCGTCCGCGGCCTGGCCGTTCTGGAGCATCCCGTTGAGCCGCGCGGGGGCGGTCGGATTGGCCATGTAAGTCGTTGTCCCTGGATCAGTTCCGTCCGTCAACCGCGCCGCATTGTAGGCCCGCCGGCCCCGGAAATCAAGCGGCGTGCCCGATCCCCGGCGGGCCGCGTCAGTTGGGGCTGAACGGGGGCGGGAAGTCGCCGAGGAGCGAGGCGGGGAGGGCCGTCCGGAGCAGGTGGATGAGGCCGTCGGCGCGGCGGACGGCGCGGCAATCGGCGAGGAAGCGCTGCTGGGTCGCGGGCGGCAGGCTCAGCGCGTGGGCGACGATGTCGGTCAGCGGGCCGAGCGGCACGTCGGTCGCCAGCAAGGCCTCGAGGTCGGCATCGAGGCCGCCGCCGGCCTCGGCGAGGCCGCGGAAGAGGCGGATCAACTCCTCGCGGCGCGGGTCGTTCGGGCCGGCCTCGTCTTCGTCGTCGAGCAGGACCCCCTCGGCCTGGCGATACAGCGTCGTTGCGTCGTCGAGCTCGCGGACGAGCCGGACCCGGCGGCAACCCAGCAGCAGGAACCGGAACCGGCCGTCGGGCAGGCGCTCGCAGTCGCGGATGCGGCCGACGCAGGCGACCTCCTCGATCGGCGGCTCTGCGGCGCCCTTGCAGTCGGCCGCCGGCAGCGCCTGCACGATCGTCACCAGACGGTCGCCCGCCAGGGCATCCTCGGTCAACTGTCGGTAGCGCGGCTCGAAGATGTGCAGCGGCAGGACCGCGTGCGGCAGGAGGACCACCCCCGGCAGCGGGAAGAGCCGGCAGACCCCCGAGAAATCGCTCAAGTCTTGCTCTGGGGTCATGCCAGGCGTCCACGAACGTGTCGATCGTTCTACGTATGGATATGAGTGGCTAGCGGCCTGGGTGGCGCGATCGACGGGGCTTCCCAAGGGGCCCGTCGCCGCTGTATTCTAAGCCGCGAGAGCCATTGTAGTTCGGGGCGGGTCGTCGGCAAGGCCGGCGGCGTTGCGAGCGAAGGGGGGCCAAGGATGGCGCGGACGGCGGACGATGCGGCGGACCCGGCGACGACGCGGCGGGCGCGGCGGATCGCGCGGGCCTTGGCCAGGCTCTATCCCAACTCACGGTGCGCCCTCGACTTCCGCGACGCCTACCAGCTCCTGGTCGCCACGGTCCTCTCGGCCCAGTGCACCGACGCCCGCGTCAATCAGGTCACGCCGGCGCTCTTCGCACGCTTCCCCGAAGCCCGCGCCCTCGCAACCGCCGAGCCGGCCGAGTTGGAGGGATTGATCCGGCCAACGGGCTTCTTCCGGGCCAAGGCGCGGCACCTGCTCGGGCTCGCCGCGGCGATCGTCGAGCGGCACGGCGGGGAAGTGCCGTCGGACCTTGACGCGCTGACGGCCCTGCCCGGCGTCGGCCGGAAGACGGCCCACGTCGTCCTCGGCAACGCCTTCCACATCGCCTCGGGGGTGGTCGTCGACACCCACGTCAAGCGGCTCGCCTTCCGCCTGGGCCTGACCGAGAATACCGATCCCGCCCGCATCGAGCATGACCTGGCCCGGCTCCTGCCGAAGAAGGATTGGGTCCTGTTCAGCCACCTGCTCATCGACCACGGCCGCCGTGTCTGTAACGCCCGCCGGCCGCGCTGCGAGTCGTGCGACCTCGCCGACCTCTGTCCTCGCCGGGGCGTAGAGCCGACGACGCGGAACGCCGCGCCGATCCAGGGCAAGAAGGGGGCTTGACGATGGCCGACACACGGCGGCCCGTGGCCTTGGTGACGGGGTCCGGCCGGCGTCGCGTCGGCCTGGCCGTCGCCGAGGCCCTGGCGGGCCGGGGGTTCGCGATCGCGCTGCACTACCGGACGGCCGCTCGCGAGGCCCAGGATTTCGTGGATCACTGGGCTCCACTCGGCGTCGAGGCCGCGGCCTTCGGCGCCGACCTGGCGGTCGAGTCGGAGGCGCGGGGACTGGTCCGTTGGGCGATCGGACGGTTCGGCAGGCTCGACGTGCTGGTCAACTGCGCGGCGATCTGGGAGTCGAAGCCGCTGGAGGAGGTCTCGGTCGACGACGTGCGGCGGCACTTCGAGTCCAACGTGCTCGGTACGTTCGTCTGCGGGCAGGAGGCCGGCCTGGCGATGGTCGGCCAGGCCGAGGGGGGCTGCATCGTCAACTTCGGCGACTGGGCCGACGCGCGACCGTACGTCGGTTACTCGGCCTACTTCGCGACCAAGGGCGCGATCCCCACCTTGACCCGCTGCCTGGCCGTCGAGCTCGGGACGCGCAACCCCCGCGTGCGGGTCAACGCAATCCTGCCCGGCCCGGCGATGCTGCCGGTATCGCTGCCCGAGGCCGAGCGCGCCGAGGCGATCCGCGGCACGCTCGTCGGCCGCGAGGGGCGGCCCGAGGACCTGGCGAAGGCGGTCCTCTTCCTGATCGAGAACGAGTTCGTCACCGGGACATGCTTGACCGTGGACGGCGGCCGGACAATCAAGAGTGCCGAGTGCTGAGTCACGAGTGCTGAGTGAGGAAGAATGTCTGTTCCTCTTGATATGCTCAGCACTCGTGACTCAGCACTCGGCACTTTTCCCCGCGTAGGCGGTCGGGTCGTCGAGGCCGGCGTCGGCGAAGGCGCGGCGGCGCTCGGCGCACTTGTTGCAGGAGCCGCAGTGATTGCCGGCGACGGGGCAGAGGCAGGAGAACGTCAGCTCCAGGGGCAGGTTGCGGCCCAGCCGCATCGCGTCGACCTTGGACATCGCCTCGAACGGCCGCCGGACGCGCACCGCGCCGCCGACGGCGCGGTTGATCATCTCGGTATATAACGAGAAGAACTCTGGGGTCGCGTCGGGGAACGGGTTGTCGCGGAGCGTGGCCAGCGCCAGGGTTGTGATCCCCCGGAGGTGGCACCAGAGCAGAGACTTGGCCAGGAGCAGGACGTTGCGGCCGGGGAGGAAGACGGCCTCGTCGGGGGTCTCGGCGCCGGGCGCGCCGCGACCGTGGAGGCTCCAGTGGTCGCCGTAGACGTCGGCGACGGGCAGGTCGAGGACGACCATCGGGAGCAGGGCCGGCCGTCGGATGGCGTCGAGGAAGCGGCCGAGGTGGTCGAGCTCGGCCCCTTCCCAGAGCAACCCCTGGCGGACGTAGAGCGGCTGGACCGCCGCGTGGTGGCGGAGGGTCTCCCCCAACAGGATGGCGCTGTCAAGCCCGCCACTGGTCAGGACGGCGATCGCGGCGGGCGGCTCGAGGAAGTCCATGGCCCACACCTCAACGCGGGGCCGCGGCGCGGCGGGTCGTCCCGGCACGTCGCGGCGGGTCGTCGCCCGGCCGACGGCCGAGCATCACGTGGGAAATCGTCGTCACCATCAGGTCGGGCCGGTCGAGCAAGGGGTCGTCGCCGTCCGGGTCGAGCAGCCGATCGAGCGCCTCGAGCGTGGCCGGCTCGAGGTGCGGGGCGGCGCGGTCGCGGAGGTCGGTCAGGTACGAGGCGAAATAGGCCCGCTCGGCCGGCCCGAGCGGGGCCTGGCGATCGGCGGCCCAGGTCCGTCGCCGGCAATCGACCAGGCCGGCGGCCTCGAAGACGCCGCGCAACCGGCGGCCGACATAGAACTTGCGGGGCCGCTTCGACTCCTCGGCGAAGCCGAGCAGCTCCGCCTGACGGACCGCCAGCTCGAGCTCGACGGGCCAGGGGAGCAGGACCTGGTGGAGCGTGTCGTCCTCCAACACCGCCACGACGCCCCCCGGCCGGACGACCCGGGCCAGGGCTTGCACGGCGCCGACCGGCTCGGGCAGGCTGAAGAGGCTCTGGGCGCACCAGGCGAGGTCGAACGTCCCGCCCTCGAACGGCAGGCGCTCCAGCGTCGCCGCCACGAAGCCGAGCCGGTCGAGCACGTCGTCGGGCCGAGGGGCCTCGCGGGCGAGGTCGAGGTACGAAGGGGCCGCGTCCACGCCGACGACCAGGCCGTCCGGCCCGACGCGACCCGCCAGCCAACCGACATAAGTACCATCGCCGCAGGCCATGTCGAGCACGTGGTCCCCCTCGGCGATCGGCAAGGATTCCACCATCGCCCGCAGCTCGGCGGCGAAGGCGGCGTGGTAGGCCGCCAGGGTCGTCGCGTACTCCGGCACGCCCGCGCCCGCCATCGCGCACCCTCCCCGCCACCCTATACCACCGCCATTGTAAGAGAACGTCAACAGCCCGGCCGCGTGACAAGGCGACCGTCGACAGTTAGAATCCCGGTCGGTACGAACCCGAGAGACGAACGCTCCAAGCCGATCGGGCCCCCAACCATGAAGCGGACGATCGCCGTCCAGTCCCTCCCCGAGATGCCGACGGCCCCGCTTCGGGTCGTCCTGGTCGGCCTGGGGCCGATCGGCAAGAACGTGGCCGACGAGTGCGCCCGACGGGGGCCGGGGCGGGTCGCGGTCGTCGGCGCGATCGACACGAACCCGGCCCTGGTCGGCAAGAGCCTGGGCGACCTCTGGGGCCCCGGCCGGCCCGACGGCGCGGTCCGGGTCGTCGCCGCGCCGGCCGACCTCGACGCGACGGCCGACGTGGCGCTACTGACGACCACCAGCCGGCTCGACTCGCTCGAGCCCCAGCTCGAGCCCCTGCTGGCCCGCGGCCTGAGCGTCGTCAGCTCGTCGGAGGAGCTCTTCTACACCGACCTCGGCGGCCGGGCCCGGGCCGATCGCATCGACGCATTGGCCCGCAGCTACGGCGTCTGCGTCACCGGCGCGGGGGTCAACCCGGGCTTCGTCATGGACGTCCTGCCGACGGTCCTGGCCGTCGCCTCCGGGCCGCCCCACTCGGTGCGCTGCGAGCGGTACGTCGACCTGGCCCGCCGCCGGCTCCCGTTGCAGCGCAAGGCCGGCCTGGGGATGGACCCGGCCGAGTTCCGCGGGCGGGCCGACGAGCAGCGGATCGGCCACGTCGGCCTCGTCGAGTCGGCGGCGTACCTGGCCGGCCGGCTCGGCCTGCCGATCGTCGCCATCGAGGAGTCGCTCGAGCCGGTCGTCGCCGACGCCCCGTTCGACTGGGACGGGCGGTCGTACCCCGCCGGCCGCGTCGTCGGCTTCGAGCACGAGGCGCGGGGCCTGGTCGATCGGTCGGGGTCGGCGCCGCTCGAATTCCATCTACGCATGTCTTACCATCAGTACGACCCCCGCGACCGGGTCGTCCTCCGCGGCACGCCGGACGTCGACCTGACGATCCGCCCCTGCATCGCCGGCGACCCGGCCACCGCCGCTGTGCTCGTCCATCTCGGCGCCCGCACCCCCGGCGCCCCCCCCGGCCTCCGCCTCGCCCACGAGCTCGGCCTCCTGCCCCAGGGGCCGAGGTACCGGGTCGAGCGGGTGGCGGATGAATGACGGCAAATAGTAGAATCCCGATATATTCTCGGGATCCTATTATTTGAAATCGTTCATTAAATTCTCTTGCACTCCGCTCATTTCTTCTTGCTCGCCATGCGGGCGAAGGCACGGACGGGGGAGCCGATGGTCGTGGTGCCGGCGGTCGTCGGCGTGAGCTAGCTGCCGGGGAGGAGGAACGGCAGGTTCTGGTCGACCTGGGCGTTCCGACTGCCGGCGGCGGACGCCTTCGGAGTGCCGATCGGGACGAGGTGGTTGTTCACAAATCTATAATATTGGCCGACGGGGAGCTTGCCCCTGGCGGGGTGCTTGGGCCGGGGGCCGTTCGGGAAGGCGTTGTTGAGTTTGTCGTTGAACGAGGGCTGCTTCTGGAAGACCCCCTCGTAGATCAGGTCGTTGCCGGCGGTGGGGTTGATCCTCATGTGACCGCGGGCGCCTGTGATGGCGTCGGGCTGGGGGCTGCCGGTGATCGTGTTCCTGCCGAACCAGGCGTGGATCCGGGTCGGTCCGCCGCCGGCCTTCAGGACGTTGGTCCCGCCGGCGCCGCCGCTGATCGTCGCCGGGGTGGTCAGGCTCGGGTCGATGGTGACGTTGTCGCTGGCCTTCGAGCCGTAGACGACGATCCGGTCGATGCTGCTGACGGCCGGCTGGTTGACGTCGAGCAGGCCGTTGACGGTGACATTGAGGTTGCCGCCGGTCTGGGTGATGGCGATCGTGTTCGTGCCCTTGTCGGTGCGGGGCACCGGGTCGACGACCAGGACGTTGCCGATGACCCGCACGGCGCCGGTCGGGATGGCGGCGACGGTGATCGTCTCGGTGGCCGGGGCGCTGGTGAGGTTGGGC
>DASZMJ010000252.1:0-1768 GCA_035551935.1 Isosphaeraceae bacterium | reverse complement strand
GGCTCGTCGGCCCTCCGCCCCGATCGAACGCCCGGCCCTCCAACGAGGAGATCCTCGTCGAGCCCGCGGGCGACGACGCGCCCAGGCGAGGCCGGCGGATGATCGGCATGGAATCAAGTCCCCCACCCGATCGCCGGCCGCGCCCGACGGGGAAGCGGCCTATGCCGAAGTCGAGGCCGAAGCCCCCGCGGAAGTCGCTCGGGCCGCTCAAGCCGAGACGGCCGAGACGCGATGAGTCCTCGTAGGGTCCGCTATTGTGGACCATCGTCTGCCGAGGCCAACACACCGGATGGTCCGCGATAGCGGACCCTACGAGGAGCCGCCGCCGTTGGACGCCGTCGCCCCCGCCTGCTCGACCCAGATCCTCGCGGGGGTGGTCGAGAACGTCGCGATCGCCTGTCGGACTTACCGCCTCCGCCTCGACGCCCCCGCGATCGCCCGCGCCATCAAGCCGGGCCAGTTCGTGATGGTCCGGCCATCGACCACGCTCGACCCCCTGCTCGGCCGGCCGTTCGCCCTGTATGAGGTCGTCCGCTCGGCGGGCGGCGAGCCCGACGCCATCGACGTCGTCTACCTCGTCCTGGGTCGGGGCACGGCCGCTCTCTCGGAACGAAAGCCGGGCGACTTGCTCTCGGTCTGGGGCCCGCTCGGCCAGCCCTTCGGCCCCCCGCCCCAGGGCGACGCGATCTTCGTCGCGGGCGGGATCGGCCAGACGCCGTTCCTCTCGCTCGGCAAGTGGTGGCTGGGGCAGGCTGCTTACGGCGAGCAATCCTTCGACCGGCCCGCCGCCTCGGCCCGCATGCTCTACGGCGTCCGGACCGCTGAGCTCGCCGCGGGATTGCCCGACTTCGAGGCCGCCGGCATCCCCGTCGAGCAGGCCACCGACGACGGATCGGCCGGCCGTCGCGGGTTCGTCACCGACCTGCTCCGCGAGCGGCTGGAGCGCGGCCAGCGCCCGGCGAAGGTCGTCGGCTGCGGGCCGCCGCCGATGCTCAGGGCCCTGTCTCAGCTCGTCGACGAATTCAGCATCCCGTGCGACCTCTCGCTCGAGAACCACATGGCCTGCGGCTTCGGCGCCTGCTTCAGTTGCGTCGCCCCGATCCGCCAGCCCGACGATTCGGTCGACCTCCGCCGCGTCTGCGTCGAGGGGCCGACCTTCCCGGCGGGGGACGTCGTCTGGTGAAGCGCGGTCGATCGCTCTCTATTTGCTCGCTCCACGCAGACGTATGAGATCACGCAGCCGCGCCGCGCGCTCGTAGTCCTCGGTGGCGACGGCCTCGTCGAGCTGCTCTTTCAGCGTCTTGGAGACGGCGAAGTTCTTGCGGATCTCCCCCTCCAGGACGCGGAGCTGGTCGATCCACGGCTCGTTGATCGACTCGTCGTCCTCGTGCTCGGCCGACCACGCCTCCTGATGGGCAGACAGCCGATCGATGCCCTCGTGGACCGCGTCGATCGCCTCCTCCCCCTTGCGCCGCTCGATCGCCAGCGCGATGAGGGCCTGGGTCCGCTGGAAGAGCACCGGGCCGCGGAACCGCTCGTGCGACTCGACGTAGTCGCCCTCCGGCCCGTGCCGTGCCACGAAGTCCATCAAGGCGATGGTGTGGTCGGCGTCCCGCAGCGCCCGGTCGTACCGCTGCAGGGCCAGCCAGGCGACGCGGCGATGATAGTACTGGGCGAACTCGCGGTCGGCCTCGGCGCAGTGGATCAGCTCCATCGTCCACGACGGCGCCTTGCCGCCCGGCGCCAGGCCGCGGGCGGCGGCCCGGTG
>DASZMJ010000251.1:0-29305 GCA_035551935.1 Isosphaeraceae bacterium | reverse complement strand
CGTCGTCCTCAACGCCGACGACGCCCCCGCGAGCGGCCTCGCGATCGTTGCCGACCAGACGACGACGCCCGTCCCGCCCCTCCCACCCCTCGGCGCCCGTAAAGTTGGGTTTCGCTTCCGGACCCCGGCCATCGACCGACCCGGCGAACATCCCGTCACGATCAAGCTCCTCCGCGGCGAAGAGACGCTCGACTCGACCACGATCAAGCTCCGGGTCCGCACGAGGGATCAAAGTTACAAAGTGACATTTGTGAGTGACATCGACGGCAGCGTCCAGTATTACGCGGTGAACCCGGCGCGGCCGGTCGGCGATCCGGCCGGGAGGTCGAAGCCGGCACTCTTCCTGAGCCTGCACGGCGCGGGGGTCGAGGCGATCGGCCAGGCGGAGGCGTACGAGCCGAAGTCGTGGGGTCACATCGTCGCGCCGACGAACCGGCGGCCGTTCGGCTTCGACTGGGAGGACTGGGGCCGGCTCGACGCGATCGAGGTGCTGGAGCACGCGCAGCAGCGGCTCGGCACCGACCCGAGGCGGACGTACCTGACCGGCCACTCGATGGGCGGGCACGGCACCTGGCAGGTCGGCGCGACGTTCCCCGACCGCTTCGCCGCGATCGGCCCGAGCGCCGGCTGGATCAGCTTCTGGTCGTATGCCGGCGCACGGAGGCCCGAGGCGCCGAATGCGATCCAGGAGATGTTCCTCCGCGCCGCATGCCCGAGCGACACCCTCGGTCTGGCGACGAACTACGCGAATCAAGGCGTCTACATCCTCCACGGCGACGCCGACGACAACGTCCCCGTCGTCCAGGCGCGGACGATGAGGAAGCGGCTGGAGGAGTTCCACCGCGACCTCCACGCCTTCGAGCAGCCCGGCGCGGGGCACTGGTGGGATGCCTCGGACGAGCCGGGGACCGACTGCGTCGACTGGGCCCCGATGTTCGACCTCTTCGCTCGACGGACCTTGCCCGCCCTCGACGAGGTCCGGCAGGTCGACTTCGTCACCGCCAACCCCGGCGTCTCGTCGCGATCCTCCTGGGCCGAGGTCCTCGCGCAGGTCCACCCCCTCCGCCCGAGCGCGATCCATCTCCGGCTCGACCCCGGCCTTCGACGGTTCCGAGGCACGACCGACAACGTGTCGCGGCTGGCGCTCGACCTCGACCCGGTCCCGACCGGCGGGCCTGTCGTCGTCGAGCTCGACGGCAAGGGGCCCGGTCCGACGGAACGGCCGGCCGGTGCCCGGCGCCTCCGGTTCGAGCGGCGGGGCGACGCCTGGCACGCGGCCTCGGCACCCGACCCGGCGCTCAAGGGGTCGCACCGGTCCGGGCCGTTCAAGGAGGCGTTCCGCCACCGCTTCGTGCTCGTCTTCGGCACGAAGGGAGACGCCGCCGAGAACGCCGCGACCTTGGCCAAGGCGCGCTACGACGCCGAGACCTTCTGGTATCGCGGCAACGGCTCGGTGGATCTCATTGCGGATACAGCTTTTGATCCCAACGCCGACCGCGACCGCGGGGTCATCCTTTACGGTAACGCCGAGACCAATGCCGCGTGGGACCCGCTGCTCGGCGGCTCGCCGGTCCAGGTCCGGCGCGGGTCGATCGCGGTCGGCGGGCGTGAATTCCAGGGCGACTCCCTCGCCTGCCTGTTCCTTCGCCCGCGTCCCGGCAGCCATCGCGCCAGCGTGGCCGCGGTGGCCGCGACGGGGCTCGCGGGGATGCGATTGACCGCGAATCTCCCCTACTTCGTCTCCGGGGCCGCGTTCCCCGACCTCACGGTCCTGGGCCTGGACGACGGGAAGCTCGCCATCCGCGCCGCGGGGTTCTTCGGCGACGATTGGGGCGTCGACTCGGGCGAGTTCGCGTGGGGCGACGTGAAGGAATGAGCCCCGTGACCCTCACTCACTCGCCGACCTCGCTGGGAGGCCGGCCGCCGGGGCGATCGTGGACTCGGCGAGCCTCCGGTCGAGCGTCCGCCGGTCGATGCCGAGGAGCCAGGCGGCCTCCTCGCGGTCGCCGCGGGTAAACGCAAGGGTTTGCAAGAGATATTCGTTTTCCAAGACACGAATGGTCGGGTCGCTTGTCTCGCCGGCCAGGCTCGAGGCCTCGGCGGGATCGGGCGGGTCGGGGGCGACGGGGAGCCAGGGGCGGCGGGCGGCCTGCTCGTATTTCCGCTGCAACCGGTCGTGGTAGGACCGCCGGCGACCCACACGCGCGGCCTCGGCCTCACGCCAGTCGTTCGAGGAGGCACTATATAAAGGTCCTCCATTCATATAAGAAAATATTACCGATTTATTTGATAGGTCGTACATCTCGTGTTTATAAAGTGTTTTAACTTGATCCGCATGTCGTCCCGCGATCCTTTGGAACCGAGCGACCCGCGCCGAGAACACGCCGAGGAGGACGGCCGTCACCGCGACCAAGGCCATCAGCGTACGCAATCTGCACCGGACGCGGGGCGGGCGCATGAATGGCTCTCGTTAACGTGAAGCACTGGGGAGCGGCCTGCGGCCTAATCTCTGTCACCGCTACGCAGGGCATTCTTGCCGTTGTCGTTCGATCGGCCGGAGGTCCCAAAGGCGAGGCGCCCCCAGGACCATCCGCGCGAGAACGATCAGACCCAGGTGGACGTCGTTTCCTGCATATAGCTGTCAGTCTGGGGGACGAACGGGATCCTCTGGAGCCACCCGGCCGTGGCCTTCGGGGTCGAGTTGCGGACGGTGCCGAGCTGCGGATTCTGTGCGTCCTGTTGCGTCGGGGAGGGGACGCCGCCTGCACCGGAGCCCGACACCGTCCAATTGTTCGCGGTGTCTTCGTAATACGCCTCCGAACGATCACCGGGCCCCTTGAAGGTGGCGGAACCGTCAATGCTCCAGGTCATGTCCGCGATAGCGTACCAGTCGGACTTCCCGTCCGGCCTGAACATCAAGTAGGTCATAAAGGTGTTATCAAGAGACATTTTATCTAGATAATTGTCTCCCATTGAATAATGGGAGACCGTCTCTTTCATCTGGGGGCTGTCCTGGATGAACTTCGACGAGTTAGCGGGCAGGTCCGGATACCCGTTCGTGCCGGTTACGGCAGGCGTCAGGCCATCTTGCGGCAGGTTGGCCTGTTTGTTCGCGCCGAACTGCTGGGAGACCCACCCCGTCGTCTTGTCGTTTGTGCCGACCGCCATAAATGCATGCTCGAGATCCACCGGATTGCGCGGCGAGTCGAACGCCCACTGCCCCTCGGGCGACTGGCGCACGGCGAGGCCGTCGGTGTGCTGCACGACCTGACCGTTGACCTGGCCGAGCTGGAGAAAGGCGAAGTACCCGCCCCGATTCTTGGTCGTGACGTCCGCGGTGAAGACGTTCCCGTAATCCTTGCCCGTGTTGTCGGCATTCCGCGTGTTCTGGAAGAAACCAACGTAGTCCGTCGTACCACCCTGGCCGTTGGGAACCTTGTCCGCCCTGAAAACCAGGGGTTGGAAGACCCGCTTGAATTCGGTGACGGTCGGCGTATCGACGGCGACGTTCAGCGTGAGCGCGGGGGCAACGAGCCCGCTGACGTAGGTGGCGATCACCGTGACCGTATGAGTGCCTGAGACGTCGTTCCAGTACCAGGGGAGGGTATCGGACGGCATACCGGCCTGCGGATTCGGCGCGTTATGGACGATGTCCGTTGAGAGTGGCGTGTCGATGAGGCCGTTGTTCGGGTCGAAGGTCTGGTACGCGACCGCCCCGTCGACCTTCCATTCGACGCTCTCGAAGTTCCCGTAGCCATAGGCGGGTGTCAGATAGGCCCCGACATAGCCGCCGATGTCGTCCGCATAGTTGTTGCCCGAGACCTGGATGGGGAATCCGGTGCCGTCGTAGGTGAAGTTGATGCCCGGCGTTGGGTCGCCATACGCGGCGGTATGGACAGCCTCCTGACCCGGCCTGTGGCCGGCACCGTGGCGACTCGGATGCGCCGAGTGCCCGGCGAGAAGGAACCTGTGATGGGGGGAAGGATGAAGTCGGCGCTCGGCGAACATGGATCGAGACATGTCGCCTTTGCGATGCGGATGGAACTGGTGTTCCATGCGGAGGTGAGGGCCGCGGTCGCTCAAACGGTGCTCAGTGGGGGCGTGGACGGCGGGCGACAGCGGCGTGGCGTTGAGGAGAGATCGCCCTTCAAGAATCTCAAGAATACATGCTACCGTGTGTGTGTGTGTGTGTGTGTCGAGGGCGGGATCGACGGCTCTCGGTGATCGGCCACATCGCTTGACCTCGCCATGGTTGCCACATCGGAAATCGACTCGGCACGATTTGTTGGAGCATGCGTCAGCCCATCCTGTCTGTCAAGAGTCCTCCCCCGGTGTGTTTCAAAAAAAACAACGATCGCGCGATGAGTCGCAAGTCCTCCAATATATCAATCTACGTTAATTAAACTAGGTTCACTTCTGCGACTGGCCGATGCGGTCGAGGAAGGCGAGGTTGGTCGGAGACTTGGCGAGCTGGCGGACCAGGCCCTCCATCGCCTCGACGGGCTTCATGTCGGCGAGGGTGCGGCGGAGCAAGGTGACGCGGCGGAGGGTCTCGGCCTCGAGCAGGAGTTCTTCCTTGCGGGTGCCGGACTGCTGGATGTCGATCGCCGGCCAGACGCGGCGGTCGGCGAGGCGGCGGTCGAGGACGAGCTCCATGTTGCCCGTCCCCTTGAACTCCTGGAAGATCACCTCGTCCATCCGGCTGCCGGTCTCGATCAGGCAGGTCGCCAGCACGGTCAAGGAGCCCCCCTCGTCGAACGCCCGCGCGGCGCCGAAGAGGCGCTTGGGGACGTCGAGGGCGCGGATGTCGACGCCGCCGGTCATCGTCCGGCCCGAGCTCGACCCCTTGTTGTAGGCGCGGGCCAGGCGGGTCAGGCTGTCGAGCAGGACGAGGGCCTGGCCGCCCCGTTCGGCGATCCGCCTGGCGCGGTCGACGGCCAGTTGCGCCACGCGCATGTGCTCCTCGGCGTCTTGGTCGTTCGACGAGGCGATGACCTGGCCTCGGACGCTCCGGCGCATCTCGGTGACTTCTTCGGGCCGCTCGTCGACCAGCAGGACGATCAGGGTCAGTTCGGGGTGATTCGTGGCGACGGCCGCGGCGATCTGCTGGAGCAGGACCGTCTTGCCCGTCCGCGGCGGGGCGACGATCAGGCCGCGCTGGCCCTTGCCGACGGGCGTCAAGAGGTCCATGACGCGCATCCCGAGCGGCTCGGCGCCGGTCTCCAGGCGGATCGGCTCGCGGGGGTCGATGGCGGTCAGGTCCTCGAAGTCGCGGGCTCCGGCGATGGCCTCCGGGGCTCGGCCCTCGATCTCGGTGACGTCCGACAGGCGTGGCCCCTGCCCCTTGGCGGCGGCCGGGTCGACCGGGCCGGCCAGCAGCGTCCCCTGGCGGAGCTTGTACTTCGAGATCCATGTCGCGCCGACGTACGGGTCGTCGGCCTGCACCTTGTAGCCGCGGGCCGGGTCGCGGAGGAAGCCGTGTCCCTTCGGATGGAGTTCCAGGACTCCGGATCGGGTGCGCTCGGCCATGCTGCTCATGAGGGTGGCTCGTGACCTCGGCGTCGCGGTCGTGGACATCGCGTGGGGCCGTCCTACCGATGGGGTGACAGTGCCGGGCGCTCGCGCGAGGCGACGCTCGGGGCGGAACCGGGGCATTCCTCGGGCGGAACCGGGGCGGTCGCGGGCGGGCCGATGCGGTTGGCCCGGACCATCGGGCCGGAGAGGCGGGGCGGAGCCTTCGTCAGACACAAGGTACTGTGCATGAGCGCGTCCGTCCAGGGCGCAGCAAAAAAAAAGCTCAACGACTCGGCCACTCCACTCTCCATCGGCGACAGCCACGGCCGCCGCGGCCACGTTCGGTCGGCATCAGGACTTCACACGATCTTCACGGAGGGCTGATAGAATCGCGGTCGATTCCCTCCGGAGACTAGGTCACGACCCCGTGTGAGGCAGCGAGCTGCGATGCGAATTCCGCGTGTCATCGTCCTGACGGCCCTGGCGGGGCTCACCGGCTGCGGCCAGAGCGGGACATCCTCGTCCGGCGTTGGCGGGGCGAAACCAATCCAGGTCGACGGTTCGAGCACCGTCTTCCGGATCAGCAAGGCCGCGCAGGAGGGGTTCGCGGCCCAGGACGACTCGATCCAGGTCATCGTCGGCAACCACGGCACCGGCGGCGGCTTCGGCGCCTACCTGCGGGGCGAGGTCGACATCGTCGACGCCTCGCGGGCGGCAAAGCCGGAGGAAGAGGCCGAGGCCAAGTCCAAGGGCCTGGAGTGGCAGCGGTTCCTCGTCGGCTACGACGGCATCACCGTCGTCGTCAACCCGAAGAACGACTTCGTGAAGTCGTTGTCCGTCGCGCAGCTCAAGACGCTCTGGGAGCCCGGCAGCAAGGCGACGACCTGGAAGGACCTCGACCCGTCGTGGCCCGGCCGCAAGATCGTCCTGTACTGCCCCGACAACGACTCGGGGACCTTCGAGTTCTTCACCGAGGCGATCGTCGGCAAGGCCAAGAAGCAGCGGCAGGACGTCCAGGCCAGCGCCGACGACAACACGCTGGTCAGCGGCGTGGCCGGCGAGCCCGACGGCCTCGGCTACTTCGGCTACGCCTACTTCGCCGCCAACGCCTCGAGGCTCCGCGCCGTCCCGATCCGCAAGGACGACAAGGCCGAGCCCGTCCTGCCCAGCCCGGAGACGATCCTGTCGAAGTCGTACGCGCCGCTGTCCCGCCCGTTGTACATCTACGTCAAGAAGTCGGCCTTGAAGCGGCCGGAGGTCGCGAAGTTCGTGCGGTACTACATCGTCAACGGGGCCGACCTCGCCAAGCAGGGCGGCTACGTCGCGCCGACGGAGGCCGACCGGACCGCGAACGCCGAGGCCTTGAAAGGCTTGGGTGTGCCTTGACCCCGATCGAGGCGACGGCTCGGGGGCTCGCCCGGCCGCGGCGCTGGGCCGGGCCCTCGATCTGGCAGCGCGGCCAGGGGGCGGTCGTGCCGGCCTTGCTGCTGGCCTGCTCCTCGGTGACGGTCCTGACGACGGCCGGCATCGT
The DNA here is from genome assembly GCA_035551935.1 of Isosphaeraceae bacterium. Classification (GTDB taxonomy): domain Bacteria; phylum Planctomycetota; class Planctomycetia; order Isosphaerales; family Isosphaeraceae; genus DASZMJ01. Next base: position 22,260 of record DASZMJ010000251.1, on the reverse strand, counting down.
CGTGGTCCTCGGGGCCGAGGCGATCGAGTTCTTCCGGCAGTCGGGGGTGGGCCTGGTCGGCTTCCTCTTCGGCACCGAGCTGAACCCCGAGGCGGGGGAGTACGGCATCCTCCCCTTGATCTGGGGCACGTTCGTCATCGCCGCCGGGTCGTCGCTGATCGCGCTGCCCATCGGCCTGCTCAGCGCGATCTACCTGAGCGAATACGCCCCCAGGGGCTTGCGGGCGGTCCTGAAGCCGACGCTGGAGCTGCTGGCCGGCGTGCCGACGATCGTCTACGGCTACCTCGGGCTCTTGCTGGTGACGCCCGCGCTCAAGGCGGTGCTGGAGCCCCTGGGCCTCCGGGTCGAGACGTTCAACGCCCTGAGCGCGTGCATCGTCGTCGGGGTGATGATCATCCCGATGGTCTCGTCGCTGAGCGAGGACGTCCTCTCGGCGGTCCCGCGCGGCCTGCGCGAGGCGGCCTACGGCCTGGGGGCGACGAAGTTCGAGGTCGCGACGCGGGTCGTCGTGCCGGCGGGGCTCTCGGGGGTCATGGCGTCGTTCATCCTCGCCGTCAGCCGGGCGATCGGCGAGACGATGGCCGTCGTCCTGGCCGCCGGCAGCGCCCGGCGATTGACGATGAACCCATTAACGTCCATGCAGACGATGACGGCGTACATCGTCGCCGTCACCGGCGGCGAGGCGCGGTACGGGTCGCCCGAATACCTGTCGCTGTTCGCCGTCGGGGCCACGCTCTTCGTGCTGACCCTGGCGTTGAACGTCCTCTCGGGGCTGGTCCTGCGGCGCTATCGGGAGGCCTACCATTGAGCGACCGCGGCTCGGGGCAATTCGCGGTCCGGCGCGGGACCCGACGGTTCCTGGGCGGCGCTTTCGGCCTCGCCTGCCTCGCGGCGACGCTGACCGGCGTGGTCGTCCTGGCGATCCTGCTCGGCTCGGTCCTGCACCAGGCCCGCCGGCGCCCGCGTCCCGACGGCGGCCTCGGCGCGCCGATGGCCATCGGCGCGCTGCCGGGTCATCTGCTGGACCTCGCGAGCAAACGGTCGTCGAGCGACCCGACGCGCTCCGGGTTCAAGGTGGGGATCTACGGGAGCCTCTGGCTCCTGGGCTTGGTGGCCGCGTTTTCGATCCCGGTCGGGGTCGGGGCGGCGGTCTATCTCGAGGAGTTCGCGCCGGCGGGCCGGTTGCGGCGGGCGATCCAGGTCAACATCGCCAACCTCGCGGGGGTGCCGTCGATCGTCTACGGCATCCTCGGCCTGGCCGTCTTCGTCCGGGCCTTCGGCGCCGAGCGGCTGGCCCTGGGCAAGACCCTCTGGGCCGGGGCGCTGACGCTCGGCCTGCTCGTGTTGCCGGTGATCGTCATCGCCACCCAGGAGGCGCTCCGGGCCGTGCCGCCGTCGCTGCGGCAGGCGGCGCTGGCGCTGGGGGCGACGCGCTGGCAGGTCGTCCGCGACCACGTCCTGCCGTCGAGCCTCGCGGGCATCCTGACCGGGACGATCCTGGCCCTCTCCCGCGCCATCGGCGAGACGGCGCCGCTGCTGTTGGTCGGGGCGGCCGGGTCGATCCTGGTCGTCCCGAAGGGCCCGTCGAGCTTCTACACCGCCCTGCCGGTCGAGATCTACAACGACGCCCGCGATCCCTCGCCGGCCTTCCAATCCGTCGCCGCCGGCGGCATCCTGGTCCTGTTGGTCCTCCTCCTGAGCATGAACGCCGCCGCGATCCTGATCCGACACCGCCACGCCCGGCAGCCCCGGGCCTGAGCCGCCCGGCCGATCGAAGATCGGACCTTTTATGAACATCCCTAATGTCGTCCACGCGATCGAGCCCGCCGCGCCCGAGGCGCCGGCCAAGGGCCCGACCGAGATCGTCCTCGAGACCCGCAACCTCTCGGTCTGGTACGGCGCGGCGCTGGCGCTGAAGGGGGTCTCGATCGCCATCCCGCGCAACCGGATCACCGCCCTGATCGGCCCCTCGGGCTGCGGCAAGAGCACGCTGCTGCGCTGCTTCAACCGGATGAACGACCTGATCGCCGGCGCCCGGACGGAGGGGGAGATCCTCTTCGAGGGTCGCGAGATCAACGACGCGGAGACCGACCCCGTGGCCCTCCGTCGGCGGATCGGCATGGTCTTCCAGAAGCCCAATCCGTTCCCCAAGAGCATCTACCAGAACGTCGCCTGGGGCGCCCGGATCAACGGCTACAAGGGCGACATCGACGAACTCGTCGAGCGCTCGCTGCGCCGGGCGGCCTTGTGGGATGAGGTCAAGAACAAGCTCCACCGCTCGGGCCTGGAGCTCTCCGGCGGCCAGCAGCAGCGGCTCTGCATCGCGCGCACCCTGGCCGTCGAGCCCGAGGTCATCCTGATGGACGAGCCCTGCTCGGCCCTCGACCCGATCGCCACGGCCCGCGTCGAGGACCTGATGGACGACCTGAAGGCCGAGTACACCATCGTCATCGTCACCCACAACATGCAGCAGGCCCGCCGCGCCAGCGACATGACCGCCTGCCTGATGCTCGACCCCGACGCCGCCAAGGACGGCCACCGCACCGGAGTCATCGCCGAGTTCAGCGCCACCTCCCAGCTCTTCACCAACCCCCGCGACCCCCGCACCGAGGCCTACATCACCGGCCGGATCGGTTAGGCGACGCCGGTTCCCCGGGTCGATCCTCACGGCCTCGTTGGGCGCCATCGAGTCGGGCGTGTGCAACGCGCCATCTCCCTCCGGAGACGAGGGATGGCGTGTTGCACACGCCCTACAACAATTGGGGAAGCCTGCTACAATTGGGGGGGAGGCGACCATAGCGACGGAGAACCCCAGTCGGGGCTCGTCCGGTTTATCTTATGGGAAAGAGCAAATCCAATCGATGCATGACTGGCGCGCGGAGCTCGACGACGAGGTCGCCGCGATCGGCGGGGAACTGGTGGCCGTCCGGCGGCACCTGCACGAGAACCCGGAGCCGAGCCGGGAGGAATACGAGACGACGCGGTTCCTGGCCAATCGGCTCCGGGACGAGGGCATCCCGCTGACGATCCCGCCGACCGGGCGAGGCCTGATCGCCGGCCCGGCGGCCGCGGGCCCGGTGGTGGCGATCCGGGGGGACATCGACGCCTTGCGGATCGACGAGGCCAACGACGTCCCCTATCGCTCGAAGCGCAACGGCGTGATGCACGCTTGCGGCCACGACGCCCACGCGACGATGGTGCTCGGCGCGGCCCTGGCATTGCATCGCCTCCGCGACCGCTGGCCGCGGCCGGTCCCCTGGCGGGCGATCCTCCAGCCGGCCGAGGAGGTCGGCGCGGGGGCCGAGGAGATGGTCGCCGCGGGGGCGGTCGAGGGGGTCCGGGCGATCGTCGCCCTGCACGTCGACCCGAGCCTCGGCCTCGGCACGATCGGCCAGCGATCGGGGGTGCTCACGGCCTCGTGCGACGACGTCGAGGTCACGGTGATCGGCCGCGGCGGGCACGCGGCGCGGCCGTGCCGGGCGATCGACCCGATCGCGGCGGCCGTCCGGTTCATCGGCTCGGTGTACCTGGACGTGCCGCGCGCGTTCGACTCGCGCGAGCCGATCGTCGTCACCTTCGGCTCGTTCCACGCCGGCACCAGCAACAACGTCATCCCCGACCGCGCCACCATTCGCGGCACGATCCGGACCCTCGACCGCGCCGTCTCCGAAGGGGTGAAGGCCCGGATCGAGGCGATCGCCCGGGGCGTGGCCGAGGCCACCGAGGCGCGGCTGGAGGTCGCCTTCAGCGACCGGCTCGACCCGGTGGTCAACGACCCGGGCGTCACGTCGGCCTGCGCCGCCGCGGCCGGCGAGGTCGTGGGGCCGGAGAACGTCGTGCCGATCGCGTCGGCGGGGCTCGGCGGCGAGGACTTCTCGGCCTACCTCGCCCGCGTGCCCGGCTGCATGCTCCGGCTCGGCGTCGCCACCGAAGGTAGGCCGCGGCAGCACCTGCACTCGCCCGAGTTCGACCTCGACGAGCGGGCCCTGGCCGTCGGCGTCCGGGTCCTTGCCCGCTGCGTCGCCCGGCTGGCCGGCCTGGGCTGACCGCGCGGCGGCTTCTTCATGGTCGCTTCATCCGCTCTTCACGACCCCCATGTCTCGATCGGCTAGAATGGATCTCGATCCCAGGGACGACCGGCAATCGACCACGACGCCCGACATGCCCAAGCCGAAGATCCTGATCGTCGAAGACGAGCGGTCCTTGGCCGAGGTGCTGGCCTACAACCTCGAGCGCGAGGGGTTCGACGTCCTGATGGCACACGACGGCAAGGAGGGGCAGCGGCAGGCGCAGTTGAAGCTGCCCGACCTGATCGTGCTCGACCTGATGCTCCCCCTGAAGCCGGGCCTGGACGTCTGCCGCGAGCTGCGGGCGAGCCCGCAGACCCGCGACACCCCGATCATCATGGTCACGGCCAAGGCCGAGGAGACCGACGAGCTGGTCGGCCTGGCGGTCGGGGCCGACGACTACGTGACCAAGCCATACAAGATGAAGGTCCTGATCCAGCGGATCAAGAAGGAGCTGCGCCGCCGGCAGGCGCAGGACGAGACGCCGACGGGCGCGGTGGTCGAGTCGCTCGGTGTCGTCATCGACCGCCACCGGCACCGCGCGCTCTACAAGGACCACGAGCTGACGCTGACGCCGACGGAGTTCCGCCTGCTGGAGGTCCTGCTGCGGCAGGCGGGCCGCGCCTTCACCCGTCACGAGTTGATGGACGCCGCCATCGGCGAGGACGCGATGGTCCTGGAGCGGACCATCGACGTGCACATCAAGAGCCTCCGGAAGAAGCTCGGCACCGGCGCCGACCTCATCGAGACGGTCCGCGGCGTCGGATACCGCTTCCGGGAAGCTCGGGCCGAGCCGGCCTGAGCTCGGGCCTCGCGGCCAACGGGGCCGGGGCCAGCGGCGCCGGCGCGTGCGGCGCCGGGGCGATCGTGGTCCGGGCGGCGCGGGGCTCGAAGCCCTCGGCGCGCTTCGGGTCGAGCTCGGCCCGCACGATCGAGATGTGCCGGGGCGCATCGATCCCGAGTCGGACCTGGCCCCCTTCGAGCCGGACGACGGTGACGCAGATGTCGTCGCCGATGTACAGCCGCTCCATGAGCTTCCGGGTCAACACCAACATGTCGCGGTTCCTCGATGGTCCCCCGTCGGTCGCGGCCCCGGCCGCTCGTCGCCGGGCCTGGGCGCCGTCGGCCGTCGCGGTCCGGGGGTCCCTCAAAGCAACCTTAGATCACGAACCGCGGTCCGGCGCCGGCGGCCGGCCCGCTCGCTTTTCGGGGGCCGGCCTGGGATAATTCCCGGTCGAGGGGCCCGCGCCGCCCACGGGCCGTCGGGCCGGTCCAACCTGCTGGCGAGGGCATGATGGCACACTCCGCGGTGATCGTGATCGGTTCGGGCTCCGCCGGCTTGACGGCCGCGTTGTATGCCGCGCGGGCGAACCTGGCCCCCCTGGTGTTCGAGGGCCGCGAGCCCGGCGGCCAGTTGACGCTGACGACGGCCGTCGACAACTTCCCGGGCTTCCCCGAGGGGATCAACGGCCCCGACCTCATGGACCTGATGCGCCGGCAGGCCCAGCGCTTCGGCGCCGACTGCCGCTACGAGACCGCCGTGACGGTCGACCTGTCGCGCCGGCCGTTCCGCGTCCGGACCACCGACGACCCCTCCGGCAGCGCCACCAGCGGCACGGCCCGCGACTACGAGGCCGACGCCCTGATCGTCGCCACCGGCGCCTCGGCCCGCTGGCTCGGCGTCGAGGGCCCGTTCCAGGGCGAGGGGGTCAGCACCTGCGCCACCTGCGACGGCCACTTCTACCGCGGCAAGCAGATCGCCGTCGTCGGCGGCGGCGACTCGGCCGTCGAGGAGGCGACCTTCCTGACCCGCTACGCCGAGAAGGTCACGCTGATCCACCGCCGCGACGCGCTCCGCGCCTCCAAGATCATGCAGGACCGCCTCCGCAAGAACCCCAAGATCGACTACGCCTGGAACGCCGAGGTCGTCGACGTCTTCGGCGAGACGAAGCCGTACAAGGTCCTGCAAGGCGTCAAGCTCCGCTCGACCGTCGACGGCGGCGTCCGCGACCTGAAGCTCGACGGCCTCTTCCTGGCCATCGGCCACGTCCCGAATACCAGGGTCTTCGAGGGCCAGCTCGCCACGACCCCCGAGGGTTACCTCCTGACCCGCGCCGCGCTGGCCTGGGACGGCGCCGGCGGCGACCGCTGGCGCGCCTCGGACTTCCCGAACTTCGGCACGGCCACCAACGTCGAGGGGGTCTTCGGCTGCGGCGACGTCGTCGACACCCACTATCGCCAGGCCATCACCGCCGCCGGCTCCGGCTGCGCCGCCGCGATGGACTGCGAGAAGTGGCTCGAGGCGGTCGACGTCGGGCATTAGGAACGGGCTGGGGGACTGGCTCCGAGTCTTCGAGGTGCCCGTCCCCGCGTCGGGGCGAGGCGGCGGGCCGGGGCCGGTGCCCAACGTGTTGGGCGGGAGGCGGTTGGGCCGGTCCCGACCGCCCCGGGGAGGGTCGCGGCCGTCCCGCTTTTCCGGCATCCCCCCTCCCCCCTGGCTCGACGGTTCGGCTACAATTCGTTACGGGCCGCGCGAGCGATACAACCCGCCTGCCCCTGCCACGCGCCGCCGCCGGCCCACGTCGGCCCGGCGCGACTCCCTCGGGATAACACGACTCATGGACAATCGTCCGACGCAAGAACCTCCCCGACGCCGGCCCGACGCCCGCAAGCCCGGCCCGCCCGGCGCGACGCCCTGGCCCCCGTGGGTCTGGCTGGTGGTCGTCGTCGCGCTCGTCGCCCTCGTCCTGCAATGGCCGAAGGTCATCGGCAAGTCCGACGCCGAGGTCAGCTACAGCCCCTGGTTCCTCGATCAGGTCGACAAGGACAACGTCGAGAGCCTGAAGATCTCCGGGCTCGAGGTCCACGGCGTCCTGCGCAACCCGGCCGACGCGATCGGGCCGAGCGGCGCCGACCTGAAGCAGGTCAAGAACTTCGTCACGTACTTCCCGTCCGAGGGGGCGCTGGACTCGGTCCTCAAGGACCTGCGGAGCGAGAAGACCCCCGCGGGCGTCAAGCGCCAGAAGGTCACGGTCAACCCCACCCCGCCGCAGGGGCTCACCAACTTCATCTGGCTGAGCTTCCTGCTGCCGATGCTCCTGGTCATCGTCCTGGTGGGCCTGATGATGCGACGGGCCCGCGACCAGTTCGACGGCGGCATCCTCGGCAGCTTCGTGAAGGCCCCGGCCAAGCGGCACGACAAGTCGAAGCAGGGGACCACCTTCGACCAGGTCGCCGGCCTCGAGAACGCCAAGGCCGAGCTCCAGGAGATCGTCGAGTTCCTCAAGAGCCCCGAGAAGTTCCAGCGCCTCGGCGGCCGCATCCCCAAGGGCGTGCTCCTCATCGGCCCGCCGGGCTCGGGTAAGACCCTTCTGGCCCGCGCCGTGGCGGGCGAGGCGGGCGTGCCGTTCTTCTCGATCTCCGGCAGCGAGTTCATCCAGATGTTCGTCGGCGTCGGCGCCAGCCGCGTCCGCGACATGTTCAAGACCGCCAAGGAGAACAGCCCCTGCATCCTGTTCGTCGACGAGATCGACGCCGTCGGCCGCGTCCGCGGCGCGGGGCTCGGGGGCGGCCACGACGAGCGCGAGCAGACGCTCAACCAGATCCTCACCGAGATGGACGGCTTCAGCCCGAACGAGAGCGTCATCGTCCTGGCCGCGACGAACCGGCCCGACGTGCTCGACCCGGCCTTGTTGCGCCCCGGCCGGTTCGACCGCCACGTGACCGTCGACCGGCCGACGCGGAAGGGGCGGCTGGAGATCCTCAAGGTCCACACCCGACACGTCCCGCTCGCCGACGACGTCGACCTCGACTACATCGCCCGCGGCACCGTCGGCATGAGCGGCGCCGACCTGGCCAACCTCGTCAACGAGGCCGCGCTCTTGGCCACGCGCGAGGACAAGGTCGCGGTCGACATGAAGGACCTCGACGCCGCCCGCGACAAGATCGTCATGGGCGCCAAGCGCGAGGAGATCATCACCGACAAGGACAAGCGGCTGACGGCCTACCACGAGATCGGCCACGCGCTGGTCGCCTGGCTGACCCCGGCCTCCGACCCGGTCCACAAGGTGACGATCATCCCCCGCGGCCGCTCGCTGGGCGTGACCCACTTCCTGCCCGAGGAGGACCGCGTCGGCATCAACGAGAGCGAGGTCCAGGCCCGCCTCGTCACCGCCATGGGCGGCCGCGCCGCCGAGCGACTCATCTTCGGCGAGCTGACCGCCGGCGCCGCCCTGGACCTGAAGCAGGCCACCCGCCTCGCCCGGATGATGGTCACCCAGTGGGGCATGAGCGAGCGCGTCGGCCCGGTCTTCGTCCAGGGCTCCGAGGAGCACCCGTTCCTCGGCCGCGAGATGAGCGAGCCCCGCGACTACTCCGAGCAGACCGCCCGGATCGTCGACGAGGAGGTCACCCGCCTCCTGCGCGAGGCCGACGACCGCGCCTATCGCCTCCTCGAGGACCACCGCGACGAGATGGAGCGCCTCACCGAGGCCCTCATCGAGCGCGAGGTCCTGACCCTCGCCGAGCTCGAGGACATCCTCGGCAAGCGCCCCCACACCTCGCCCGACGTCGACGCCACGATCCCCGGCGATGCCGTCGTGGCGTCGATCGACGACCCGCAATGACGAACGCGGATTGCGGAGTGCGGATTGCGGCGTGAAGAGGCGTTTCGGGACAGGTCGGGGGCTGGATTATGGCCGATTCCCACTCCGCAATCCCCATTCCGCAATCCGCAATCGTCCCGGTCGTGTGCGCGGGGGTCGTCGTCGCCGATCACCTCTGCACGCCGATCGCGCACGTGCCGGCGGCGGGGGAGCTGGTCAAGGCCGACGAATTGCTCCTGAGCACCGGCGGCTGCGCCTCGAACGCGGCGGTGGACCTGGGCAAGCTCGGCGTCCGTTCCGCGGTCTGCGGCCGGGTCGGCGACGACGTCTTCGGACGGTACGTGGCCGAGGCCCTGGCGGCGCAGGGGATCGACACGAAGGCGTTGCGCGTCGACCCCGACCGCGCCACGAGCCAGACGCTCATCATCAACGTCCGCGGCGAGGACCGTCGCTTCATCCACTCCTTCGGCGCCAACGCCGGGTTTACGGTCGAGGACCTCGATCCCTTGCTCGACCCGCCCCCGCGCGTCCTGTATGTCGGCGGTTTCCTGATCCTCCCCGGCCTCGACCCCGAGGCCCTGGCCGATCGGTTCGCCCGCGTCCGACGCCGGGGCACGAAGACCGTCCTCGACGTCGCCACCCCCGGCCCCGGCGACTACCTCCGCCAGTTGGCCCCCGTCCTGCCCGAGACCGACGTCTTCCTGCCGAACACGGATGAGGCGGCCTTGATCCTCGACGAGGCCGACCCGCTCCGCCAGGCCCTCGCCTTCCTCGACCTCGGCGCCCACCGCGTCGTCGTCACCCTCGGCGAGCGCGGGGCCGTCGCCGCCTCCGACACCCTCCGCGCCCGCCTCGGCGCCTTCTGCGTCCCGTTCGTCGACGGCAGCGGCGGCGGCGACGCGTTTGACGCCGGTTACATCGCCGGCCTGCTCGACGGCCTCGACGAAGTCGGCTGCCTCCGCCTCGCCAGCGCCGTCGGCGCCAGTTGCGTCCGCGCCGTCGGCACCACCGCCTCCGTCTTCAACCGCCCCGCGGCCGACTCCTTCCTCGCCCAGCACGAGCTGAGCATCGATCGCCTGTGATCGAGAGCCGGGCGTTCCCGGAGGTCCACGACGGCAAATCCCTCTGACACGATCGACGACCTGCGCGGCGTCCGGCCGATCGTCCTGATGACGGCACCGCGTTGATGGCCCGGAAATTGCTCTACAATGTCGGAGCGAGGGTGATTCCTCGACTCCTTGCCGAGGAAGAACGCGTCGAATCGAGTGTTGCGGGGGTCCGGGGGTGGTCGGATGGGACGTGACGGGACTCCGCGCCGAATCGGCGAGGACGGCCCGGAGTGACGGTCGAGGGGACCTATGGTCGACGCGACGAGGGACGCCGGCGGAGACCGCCTGGTCGCCACGGGGATCGCCGGCATGGATGACATCCTGGGCGGCGGCTTCACGCCCGACCGGGTCTACCTGGTCGAGGGTAACCCCGGCTCGGGCAAGACGACGCTGGCCCTCCAGTACCTCTTCGAGGGCCGCAGGCTCGGGGAGTCGGGCCTGTATGTGACCCTCTCCGAGACCAAGGCCGAGCTCCAGGCCGTGGCCAGGTCGCACGGCTGGTCGCTCGAGGGCATCACCATCCTGGAGCTGGTCGCACCGGAGTCGGAGCTGGAGCCGGACAACCAGTACGCCATGTTCCAGCCCTCGGAGGTCGAGCTGGGGGAGACGACCAGGACCCTGCTCGCCGAGGTCGAGCGGACGAAGCCGCGGCGGGTCGTCCTCGACTCGCTCTCCGAGATGCGGCTGTTGGCCCAGAGCCCGCTCCGCTACCGCCGGCAGATCCTGGCGCTGAAGCAGTTCTTCATCGGCCGGGAATGCACGGTGTTCCTGCTCGACGACCTGACGTCCGAGACGGAGGACCTCCAGCTCCAGAGCATCGCCCACGGCGTCGTGAGCCTGGAGCAGCTCTCGCCCGACTACGGGGCCGAGCGGCGCCGGCTCCGCGTCGCGAAGCTCCGCGGGCGGCCGTACCGGGGCGGCTACCACGACTTCGTGATCAATCGGGGCGGCCTCGACGTCTTCCCGAGGCTCGTCGCCGCCGAGCACCACCACGGCCAGGAACGGGGCCTCCTCAAGTCGGCCAACGCCGAGCTCGACGCGCTGATGGGCGGTGGCCTCCAGTACGGGACCAGCGCCGTGCTCCTCGGCCCGGCGGGCAGCGGCAAGTCGACGACGGCGATCCAGTACGCCCGGGCCGCCGTCGCCCGCGGCGAGCGGGCCGCGCTCTTCACCTTCGACGAGCGGCTGGAGACCATCCTGGAGCGGTCCGCCGGGCTCGGGATGGACATCGCGGCGGACGTCGAGTCGGGCCGGATCCGGGTCCAGACCATCGACGCGGCCGAGCTGTCGCCGGGCGAGTTCGCCCACCGGGTCCGCGCCGCCGTCGAAGGGGGCGAGGGGACGCCGGGGGCGCGGGTCGTCGTCATCGACAGCCTCAACGGCTACCTCCACTCCATGCCCGAGGAGCGGTTCCTCATCGCCCAGCTCCACGAGCTCCTGTCCTACCTCGGGCACAAGGGCGCGGTGACGTTCCTCGTCGTCGCCCAGCACGGCCTGCTCGGGAACATGCAGACACCGATCGATACCACGTATCTCGCCGACACCGTCGTCCTCTTCCGCTACTTCGAGGCCGCGGGCGAGGTGCGGCAGGCCGTCTCGGTCGTCAAGAAGCGGAGCGGCCGTCACGAGCGGACCATCCGCGAGCTGAGGCTCGGCGACGGGCTGTCGCTCGGGCCGCCGCTGGTGGACTTCGAGGGCATCCTCTCGGGGACGCCCTCCTTCCGAGGGCCGGCCGGGTCGCGCAAGGGGCCCGGCGATGGCTGACGAATCGGACCCGGGGCTGGAGGAGCGGATCCTGCTGCTCGCCCCGACGAAGAAGGACGCGGCCGCGGCCGGCAGGCTCTTCGCCTCGGTCGGGATCGCCCTGACCCTCTGCGACGACCTCGCCGGGGTCTGCGCGGAGGTGCGGCGGGGGGCGGCCGTGGCCATCGTCCCCGACGAGGCCATCCTCGACGACCGGGGGCGATGCCTCGCCCGGCTCCTGGGCGAGCAGCCGCCTTGGTCGGACCTCCCGCTGATCGTCCTGACGCCGCCGCCGCAGACCAGGGCCGCGGCCCTCGAGCTGGAAGCCGTCGGGCACATGACGCTCGTCCGCCGTCCCATCGAGATCCATTCGCTCGCCAGCGCCGTCCGGGCCGCGCTGCGCGACCGCCGCCGCCAGTACGCGATGCGGGCGGCGCTGGCCGAGCGGGAGGAGCAGGCCCGGGCCCTCCGCGAGGCCGACCGCCACAAGGACGAGTTCCTGGCGATGCTCGCCCACGAGCTCCGCAACCCGCTGGCGGCGGTCAACAACGCCGTGACCGTCCTGAAGCTCTCCGACGACGAGGAGAGCCGCAAGTGGGCCAGCGACGTCGTCGAGCGCCAGGTCCGGCAGCTCGCGCGGCTCATCGACGACCTGCTCGACGTCTCCCGGATCACCAGCGGCAAGATCCGGCTCCGCAAGGAGTTCGTGGACGCCGGCCCGATCCTCGACCACGCGATCGAGTCGGCCCGGCCGCTCATCGACCAGCGCCGGCAGACCCTGGCCGTCGCGATCGAACGGGGCGGGCTGCCGCTCCACGCCGATGTGACCCGGGTCGAGCAGATCGTGCTGAACCTGCTCACCAACGCCGCGAAGTACACCGAGAGCGGCGGCCGGATCTGGCTCGCCGCGCGGCAGGAGGGCGATCGGGTCGTCATCAGCGTCCGCGACAACGGCATCGGCGTACCTCCCGAGAAGCTGCCCGAGATGTTCCGGCTCTTCAGCCAGGGGGACCGCTCGCTGGCCCGGTCGGAGGGGGGCCTGGGCATCGGCCTGACCATCGTCCAGAAGCTGGCCGAGTTGCACGGCGGGGTCGTCGAGGCCCGCAGCGACGGCCCCGGCCGCGGCAGCGAGTTCGTCGTGCGCCTCCCCCTCGCCCCCGGGCCCGACGCGCTGCGGCCGACGGCCCGCCGCGGCGAGCTCCCCAAGGGCCGCGGCTCGCGCATCCTGGTCGTCGACGACAACGTCGACACCGCCCGCGGGATGGTCCGGCTCCTGAAGCTCCTCGGCAACGACGCCACGGCCGTCCACGACGGCCGGGCGGCCCTCGAGGCGGCCCGCACCTTCCGGCCCGAGTTCGTGCTCCTGGACATCGGCCTCCCGATCCTCGACGGCTACGAGGTGGCCGCGGCCTTGCGGGAGGACGAACTCCACCGCGACACCGTCATCATCGCCGTCTCCGGCTACGGCCAGGACGAGGACCGCCGCCGGTCGCTCGCCGCCGGGTTCGACCACCACCTCGTCAAGCCCGTCGACTTCGACTCGCTCGCACTGCTGCTCGGCCGGCCGGACTAGGAAGCCGGCGCCATGACCCTACCGGACACGTGGCGACCCGGACGCACCCTCGCTCCTTGCGGACTCGGAGGAGGGCGATTGCGTCCGGGTCGTCGGGCATGTCGGGGTCAGTTGACGATCTCGCTGGCGGCGAGGTCGGTGATGGTGTCGAGGTTATCCTTGAGGAACCAGTCGAGACCCAGGCCTCCGGTCAGGACGTCGGCGGCGAGGTCGTTGAGGACCGTCGACCCGAACACGAGCTTGTTCGCGCCGTTGAGGCCGCCGCCGTTGCGGAGGTTGTTGATACGCTGCGTATAGGTCTCGTCGGTCCGTTGCCACTCGGCCAGGAGCGACGCGAGCGCGGCCTCGTTGTGGTCGAAGATGGTCGAGTCGCCGATGACGATGTCGTCGCTCGAGCCGCCCGTGACCTTGTCGCTCCCCTTGCCGCCGATGAGGATGCTGCGGCCGCTGCCGCCGGTGATCACGTCATTCGCGGTCCCTCCGACTAGGACGTTGCCGAGCGAGTTGCCCGTGAGGGTATCGACCCCGGAGCCGCCGATGACGTTGCGGACGTTGGCGACGCCCCCCGTGTGGGACGCGACGCCCGTCGCCAGGTTGACCGTCAGCGCGGTCGTAGAAGCCGAGAAGTCCAGCCAGTCCCCGGCGCCGCCGACGCCGCCGTCGATCTTGCCGGTCACGCCCGCGCCGTTGCTGAACTTGAAGATGTCCACGTTCGTTCCGCCGGTCAGGTTCTCGACGCCGGTGAACGCGAACGCGCCGACCGTGCCAGCATTCAACCCGGTGATCGACCAGGTCTGGGCGACGTTGGCGCCGACCAGCTTGTCCGAGGCGGCGGAGCTGCCGGTGAGGGCCTGGATGTTCAGGAACCCGCCGGTCTTCGTGGCCGTGCCCGTGGCGAGGTTGACCGTCGCCGCCACGCCGCCGTCGGCCGAGTAATCGAGCCGGTTCAAGCCGGCGCCGCCATCCACCTTGCCCGCGACACTCCCCGACGGGCCGAACTGGAAGACGTCGACGCTCGAGCCGCCGGTCAGGTTTTCGACCCCGGCGAACGCGAACGCGCCGACCGTGCCGGTGTTGAGGCCGGTGATCGACCACGTCTGGGCGACGTTGAGGCCGACCAGGGTGTCGGCGGCGGAGCCGCCGGTCAGGGCCTGGATGTTGAGGAAGCCGCCGGTCTTGGTCGCGGCGCCGGTGGCGAGGTTGACCGTGGCCGCCACGCCGCCGTCGAGCGAGTAGTCGAGCTTGTTCGACCCGGCGCCGCCGTTGATCTTGCCCGTCACGCTGCCGGCGGCGAACCGGAAGGTGTCGGCCAGCGAGCCGCCGACGAGGGTGTTGATCCCGGTGAAGGCGATCCCGTTGACGTTGCCGGCGTTGGTCCCGGTCAAGGTCCAGACGTTGTTGATGTTGGCCCCGATGAGGGTCTCGACCCCGACCCCGCCGGTGACGGTGGTCGCCGCCCCCTGGGTCGCGGCCAGGACGAAGGTGTCGTTGCCCCCGCCGCCGACGAGGACGTCGGTGCCGCCGTCGCCGACGATCACGTTGTTGGCGGCGTTGCCCGTGATGTGGTCGTTGCCGGGGCTCCCGGTGACGTTCTGGATGTTCAGGACGCCGCCGGTCCCGGTGGCGGTGCCGGTGGTCAGGTTGACCGTGACGCCGGTCGTGTACGACGAATAGTCGAGGGCGTTGACGCCGCCGCCGCCGTTGATCTTGCCGGCCACGGTGGCGCCGGCGGCGAACTTGAACGTGTCGTTGGCCGAGCCGCCGGTGAGGTTCTCGACCGCCGCGAAGGTGACGTTGCCGACGTTGCCGCCGCCGGCGCCGACGAGGTTCCAGGTGCTCGCGACGTTCGGGCCGACGAGTGTGTCGGTGCCCGCGCCGCCGTTGAACGAGACGGGCGTGGTCGGGGACGTGCTGGCGACGGTCAGGGTGTCGTTGCCGGACCCGGCCGCGAGGCTCAGCTTCTCGTCGAGGCTGTAGCCGATCGTCGCCGCGCCGCTGCGCGTGACGCTCGAGGAGCTGACCGAGTAGGCCGCCCCGCCCGCGTTCGACTCGTCGTGCAGTGCGACCGAGTCGGTCCCGCCCTCGCCGTAGAGGTTGAGCGGGCCCTGGATATTCCCCAGGTTCTTCGACGTCGGCGCGACGTTGAACGCGTCGTTGCCGGCCCCGCCGACGAGCGTCACGGTGGTCCCGGCCGGCGTGCTCTCGACGTTGTAGACGTCGCCGGCGCCGCCGCCGTCGAGGTTCAGGTTCTCGTCGGTGCTGTAGCCGATCGTCGCGGCCCCGGGGCGCGAAACGCTCGAGGAGCCGACCGAGTAGGTCGTGGCGGCGGCGTTCGACTCATCGTGGAGGTTGACCGTGTCGGTACCGCCGAGGCCGTAGAGGTTGAGCGGGCCCTGGATGTTCGCCAGGTTCTTCGAGGTCGGAGTGACGTTGAACGTGTCGTTGCCCGCGCCTCCTTCGATCGTGGTCGTGGTCCCGGAGGCGGTGCTCTCGATGTTGTAGGTATCCGAGGCGCTGCCGCCGTCGATCAGGACGTTCTCGTCGCCGCTGTAGCCGATCGTGCCGGCGCCGGGCCGGGAGATGCTGGTCAGGCTGACCGAGTAGGTGGCCGCGGAGGCGTTGGCCTGGTCGTTGACGACGATCGAGTCGTTGCCGCCGCCGCCGTAGAGGTTGACCGGGCCGGCGACGTTGCTGAGGTTGTGGGCCGACGGGCTGAGGTTGAAGGTGTCGTTGCCGTCGCCGCCGAAGAGCGTCGTGGAGGTAGCGGAGGCCGTGCTCTCGACGTTGTACGTGTCGTTGCCCGAGCCGCCGTCGAGGTTCAGGCTCGTCACGCCGCTGAAGCCGATCGAGGCGGCCCCCGGGCGGGAGACGTTCGCCGAGCTGAGCGAGTAGGTCGAGCCGAACGAGTTCAGCGAGTCGTTGATGTTCAGGTTGACCGAGTTGCCGACGACGCCGACCTGCCCCTGGATGTCGTTGAGGTTCTTGTCGGTCGGCGCGATGTTGACCGTGTCGCTGCCGCCGCCGGTGTTGATCGAGACCGGGACGTTGAACGCGGTCTTCTCGACGTTGACCGTGTCGTTGCCGCCGCCGGTGTTGACGCTGATCGAGGTGATGGCACCCGGGGCGAAGTGGACGGTCTCGCCGTTGAGGGTCACCTGGACGCCGCCGTCGTTGGCGAGCGTGACGTTGACGTTATCGTTGTAGTTGGGCCCGAGCTGGTCGCCATTGACGGTGAGCGAGCCAGTGCCGAGGTAGCTGTTGCCGCTGTAGTTCGGCGTGTAGACGAAGGTCTGCGAGTTCCCGTCGGGGACGATGTAGGCCTTGTCGGCCGCCGACCAGAAGGACTGGACGCGGATGCCGTTGAGCCGATAGGTGTAGTTCTGGGCCTCGGCGTCGCCGATCTCGTTGTCGCCGCCGCCGGGCCAGGTCGCGCCGTGCGTGATCGTGATGCCGTCGCCCGAGGTGTCCGACATCGCCTCGGCCGTCTCGTGCGAGAGGAAGTACGTGTACGTGTCGACCGGGCCGGAGCCGCCGCCCCCGCCGATCCAGCCGTAGGGGATCTCGTCGAGGTCGAACGGGAAGTCGTAGTCGTGCTCGGTGCTGTGGTAGGCGCCGGCGTTCGGGTCGTTGGAGCTGACGCCGGGGGGCGTGACGACGAAGTAGATCGGCTTGTTGGGGCCGGCGTCGGACTCGGGGAGCCCCTGGTTGTCGATCGCGTTGTCGACGACGTTCGTAATGTCGCCGTCGGAGAAGCCGTTGGCCGGGTCGGAGGTGTTGATGACGGCGCCGGCATAGAACGCGTGACCGTCGCTGCCGTACTGCTTGAGGCCGCTGAGGTACGGGGAGTTGTAGAGGGCCGCCGCGGCGTTCTCGATGTCCGTCGTCTTCTGGTTGTTGACCCAGGACGAGCCCCAGAAGATGAGATAGACCGGCACGTTCGAGAGCTTCTCGCCCCCGCCGAAATTCGTCGCCTCCGCGCCGAAATGGGGCGCGAAGTCGATGGTCAACATCGTCCGTTCTTCGAGGCCTTCGGCCATGAAGAGACGCGACGACTTGGACGGTCGCCGGGCGACATGTCGGTCACGGCGACCTCGTCCGGTTCGTTGCAGTCGCTGGAGCAGATTCATCGAAGTTCTCCTTGGTCGCATCATGAGCTGGTCGATCGCAGCGGAATGGAACGGTTCGTGACGTCCTTCGGGCGCGCGCCGGCTCCGTGGCCCGGTGTCCGCGGTCCGAGCCGGCGCGCGGCCTGGGCGCCCACCAGCGGTCATCCCGCTGGCTCTCGGGCTCGGCGCGCAACCTGTGCGCCCCGGATGCCGCCC
The DNA here is from genome assembly GCA_035551935.1 of Isosphaeraceae bacterium. GTDB lineage: Bacteria > Planctomycetota > Planctomycetia > Isosphaerales > Isosphaeraceae > DASZMJ01. The sequence goes on along the minus strand of DASZMJ010000251.1, from coordinate 4,842 downwards.
GAGTCCTCGGTCTCATGCTCTCATCGCTCGGGCGTGGGCGCCGGGCCCGGGCGGGTCAACGGCGCTCAAGCGACGGGAGACTCGCCCGCGTGCGGGGTCTGGACAGCCTCGCCGCGGGCCAGATCTCGGAGCCGGCGGGCCGCAACGACGAGCCGGTCGACGTGGGGCTTCCACTCGGGGCAGAGGCGGAGGACCTCGTCGAGGTCGGCCTTCGCCTCTTCGTCCTTGCCCTGCAGGAGCAGGCACAAGGCCCGTCGCGCGTACGCGACGGAGTCGGCCGGGTTGATCCGCAGATGCTTCCGGCAGTTGGTGAGGACAGCCTCCGGATCGCGACGGAGGTCGACCGCGATCAGGCGGACGATCTCGCCCGCGGTGAACGGCGCGTCGATCGCGAAGGCCACCCAGTAGTCGAGCCCCGCCGCCGCGTCCCGACGGTGGAATCGGGCGTTGCCGCGCGAGATGTACGCGACGCAGAGGCGAGGGTCGAGCTCGATGGCTCGGCTGTAGTCGGCGATCGCCCCGGCGAAGTCCCCCAGGGCATGCCGGGCCACGCCCCGGTCGTGGAACACGGCCGACGATGAGCCCGGCGGCGTCCGCATCAAGGACTCCGTCAGGTCGGCGATCGCCCCCGCATGGTCGCCCAGGTCGCGACGGGCGAGGCCTCGGTTGTGATAGGTCGCTGCGGAGGCACCCCCCCCGCGGGCCCCCCGCAAGGCCCGATCGAAGTCGGCGACCGCCCCGCCGAGGTCGCCCCGGGCGCGTCGGGCCGCGCCCCGGTTGTTGAGGGCCTCGGCGTAGTCCGGCCGCGACTCCAGGGCCCGATCGAAGTCGGCGATCGCACCGTCCAGGTCGCCCGAGGCGAGGCGGGCGTCCCCCCTGTTGTTGAAGGCCTCCACATATCGGGAGTTCAGCTCGATCGCCCGGTCGAGGTCGGCGATCGCCCCGTCGAGGTCGCCCAGGGCCCGCCTCACGGCCCCGCGGTTGTTGTAGGCCTCCGCGAATCGCGGCGCGATCTCCAGGGCCCGGTCGAAGTCGGCCAAGGCGCCGGCCAGGTCGTTCCCCGCGTGTCGGGTCACCCCGCGGTTGTTGTAGGCCTCCGGGCAGGAGGGATCGATGTCGATCGCCTCGCTGAAGTCGGCCAGCGCCCCGGCGCGGTCCCCGCTCACAAGGCGGGCGATCCCGCGGAGGAGTTCGTCCTTGGCGTGATCTGATGCCACCATGTCAATCGCCCTTTCATGCATTCGATGCGAGACGCTCGGTGTTCGGGCCCGCCCACGGGCCGGCAGACGTCCGTCGCGCCACGAGGGTTCCCCAGCCGGAGTCCATGACTCGCCGAGCGATTCCTCCGGAGGTCCGTCGGTCGCCGCCCGCAATGGCCTCGTCATCGGGAGTACGCAAATGTTCGAGGGGTGTTTCGAGAGACCCCGGGTTTCGTCATCAACTCTCGGAGCATTCCGCCCGGGAGGTCCAGAGTCCGACTCCTTGAGGGATTCACGTCATTCACCACAGTCGAGGCGCGGAGCGAGCCGGCCCGCCGCGAGCCCGCGAGTTCGATGAGTGGGTGACTCCGCGGGGAGTCGGCCGACGAGGAGGGCAGGTGACATGAACTCACACGAGGTCGATCGGCCGATCGGCGAGATCGAGACGGACTGGGGCGACATCTTCCTCGCGCATTTCGGCGAACGCGACCGGGCGCGTGCGGCGCAGTGCCGCCTGATGTATCGCTACATGGGCGCGGTTCGGCGCTACTTCCTGGGCGCCCTCCGCGACCCCGACCTCGCCGACGAGCTGGCCCAGGAGTTCGCCGTCCGCGTGCTCCGAGGCGACTTCCACCGCGCGGACCCGGGCCGCGGCCGTTTCCGCGACTTCGTCCGGACGGCGGCGCGGAACCTGATCCATGACCACTTTCGCCGGCTCAAGGGCCGTCCCAGGCCCCTCCCGCTCGAGGACCGGGAGGCGATCGACCCGAAGGTCGAGGGCGAGCCGCTCGACGCCCAGTTCCTCGAGGTCTGGCGCGAACAATTGTTCCAGCGGGCCTGGTCCTCACTGGCCGCGCATCAGCGCCGGACGGGCCGCCCCTTCCACACGGTCCTCGCCCTCCGGGCCGAATCCCCCGAGGCCACCTCCATGCGACTGGCCGAGGTGGTCTCGACCCGCATCGGCCTGTCGGTGACGGCATCCTGGGTCCGCCAGACCCTGCGGCAGGCGCGACGGCTGCTCGTCGATTTCCTCCTGGACGAGATCGACTCGACGCTCGACGGCAAGTCGGCGGCGGAGCTCGAGCAGGAGCTCATCGACCTCGACCTCCTCTCCTACTGCCGCGACGGCCTTCGACGACGGGCCCTGAGGTCGCCGCAACCCGACCGACCCGGCCCGACCGCCGCCCGCACGCGATCAGGGGAGCAGCAGGACACGGAGCCGTGACGCCTTGTCGCGCGAGCGGTAGACGCGCTGGGTGGCCTTGCGATAATCGGAGTCCTTGGCGTCCGAGATGTTCATCAATTGCTGGGGGTTGCGGTCGACGAGGGGGAACCAGGTGGACTGGACGTGGACCATGATGCGGTGCCCGGGTCGGAAGGTATGCAAGACGTCGGGGAGCCGGAAGCGGACGCGGGTGGGCTCGCCGGGCTCGAAGGCCTCGGGCTTGTCGAGCGCGTGGCGGAACCGGCCGCGGATCACGTCGCCGCGGACGAGCTGCTGATAGCCCCCCATGCGGACGCCTGCCGGGTTGGGCTCGGGGTCGGGGAAGTCGGCCGGATAGACGTCGATCAGCTTGACGACCCAGTCGCTGTCGGTGCCGCTGGTCGAGACGAGCAGGTCCGCCTCGATCGGGCCGGCGACGGTGACGTCCTCGTCCAGGGGCGCCGTCTCGTAGACGAGGACGTCGGGCCGTCGCGAGGCGAACCGCTGGTCGGCGACCATGTATTCGCGGGCCATGCCGTTGACGATCGTGTCCATGAACGGGACGGGCTTGCTCGGGTCGCTGACGTATTCGTCGAAGGTGTCGTCGGCGTCGGCCTCGTCGTCGGGCGGCTCGAAGCCGAGACGGCCGCGGGCGCGGAGGAAGAGGGCGCCCGCCTTCGCGTCGCGCGGCGGCCACGCGTCGAACGTGCGCCACTGGTTGCGGCCGGTCTCGAAGACGTACGCCTCGGGGAGGTTCCCGCCGGGCGAGGACTGGCCCTTCAGGTGGCGCTGGAAGAAGGGGAACTCGATCTTCTCGCGGTAGAAGGCCGAGGTCTTCGAGTTGAACGGGACGTGGCCCAGGTGGTCGCCGTCGTCGCGGCTCCAGCCGCCGTGGAACCAGGGGCCCATGACGAGGGTGTTCTCCCCCTTGGGCGAATGGGCCTCGACGTTGCGGTACGTCTCCAGCGCCCCGAAGAGGTTCTCGGCGTCGAACCAGCCGCCGACGGTCATCACCGCGGGGGCGATGTCGCGGAGGTGAGGGCGGATGTTCCTGGACTTCCAGAACTCATCATACGTATCGTGTTTCGCCATCTCGTGCCAGAAGGCGGCCTCGCCCTTGAGGTGCTTCTCGTTCGCCTCGGAGAGCGGGCCGAGGCGGAGGAAGAAGTCGTAGCCGTCGGGGGAGGCCGGCTCGGAGCGGGTGGGCATCCTGGAGGTCGGCTTCGGCCGGGGGTGGTCGAAGCCGGCCATGAAGTTGAAGGCGTGCGGCAGGAAGAAGGCCCCGTTGTGATGCCAGTCGTCCCCCGCGAACCAATCCGTCACCGGCGCCTGCGGCGACGCGGCCTTGAGCGCCGGGTGCGCGTCGATCATCCCCGCGGCCGTGTAGAAGCCCGGGTACGAGATCCCCCACATCCCGACCCGACCGTTGTTCCCCTCGACGTGGGCGATGAGCCAGTCGATCGTGTCGTACGTATCCGTGCACTCGTCGATATCGCGCGGGCCGTCCTTCCTGTCCTTGTGCGGCCGCATGTGGACGAACTCGCCTTCCGAGAGGAACCGCCCGCGCACGTCCTGGTACGCGACGATGTATCCCTCCCTGCCGAACAGCGGCGACGGACCCAGGTCCGGCTTGTACCGGTCGATCCCGTACGGCCCCACGCTGTACGGCGTCCGGCTCAGCAGGATCGGGTACTTCCTCGACGCGTCCTTCGGCGCGTACACCGCCGTGAATAGCCGCTTGCCGTCGCGCATCGGGATCAAATACTCATACTTCGTATAGTTCGCCTTGACGTATTCGAGCCCCTGCGCCCGGAGGCCGGCGGCCGCGGCGAGGTTCAGGGCGAGGACCAGGACGGCGATCGTGTTCCGGCGCATCGGTTGCATTCCTCGGGGTGATCCGTCCTTCGTGCGACCGCCCGAAGGTACACGACCCGTCCCGCGCCGACAATCATCTCCCCTCGACCCTCCGGGGAGAGGGGCCGACCGACCGTCACTTTTTCGCGGGGGTAAGGTTGTTGGCCGTGCCGCGGATTGGCCCGCGCCCGGATTCCTGGAAAAAGGCCGCCGGTTCCAGGGCAAACGCATCTAATTCACAAATCCTTGTCTGCAAAGAACTTGCGACTAGTTGAATTCCGTGCACTAGATTGCAAATCCTTGCAGGACAAGGATTTGCGAAACACGTGCGTTCGCCCTGCCGCCGGTTCCGGCCCGCTTTTCCAACTCTAAGGGGAAGAGGGACCGCGTGCGGGAGGGGTGGATTGCGCGCCCCGACGCGGCCCGGGTCGGGAACGGGATTGGTCCACAGATGACGCAAGACTTGCCGCGATCGCCCGGCGCCGAACGAACCCACGGTGCGGTTGCGCTCACAATCGCGGCCGTCGCCGTGAGCGCCGGTTGCCACGGGTTCGGCCTCGAACCCGTGCGCCCGAGCGTCGCCGG
>DASZMJ010000250.1:0-18627 GCA_035551935.1 Isosphaeraceae bacterium | reverse complement strand
AGAATTTTTGATGGAATTCTTTCTTGATCTGCGTCCCTCGGCGTCCGCTGCGGGTCGATTCTCTTCTCCCCCTCTCGAATCAGACCGGCTTGAGGTGGAAGACCTTGGCGTAGACGTCGAGCTTTTCGGCGAGGGAGGCGTGGCGCGGGGGTCCGGCGTTGTGGTGGAGGGCGAGGAGGGTGACGTCGTCGTCGTCGAGGGGATGGCCGCCGAGGCGGTCGGCGATCGCGGCGAGCAGGTCGGGGCCGAGCCGGCGGGGGTCGGCGGGGTCGAGCGAGCGGGCGAGGTCGAGCAGGCCGGCCTCGCCGAGCATCGCGCCCGCGTCGGCGCCGGCCTCGGTCAGGGCGTCGGTGTAGAGGAGGACCACGTCCCCAGCGCCGAGGGGGATGGTGAACAGGTCGTATGGGGTCTCGTCGTCGAGCCCCAGGGGCAGGTTCGCGCCGACGACGGGTTCGCCGGCGGCCGGCGTGAGGATCGACCACTCGCGAGTCGCCGCGCGGAAGAACAGGGGCCGGGGGTGGCCGGCGTTGCAGATCGTCAGCCGGTCGCGCGCGGCCATGTACGTGCCGACGACCGCCGTCGCGAACCGCCGCGCCTGCGCGAGCTCGGCGAACCGGCGGTTCAACGACCGCACGAGCCCGGTCTGGCTCTTGCTGTTGATGTATTTGCGCATCAAGGTCCGCAACGCCGTCGCGAACTCGGCGACGGCGGCGCCGTGGCCGGAGACGTCGGCGACGATGATCCGGGTCAGCAGCCCGCCGCCGCAGAGCGAGACGTAATGCACGTCGCCGCCGTGCGAGGCCCCCTCGAACGGCTTGCTGTAGACCCAGGCATCGAGGCCCGGCATGTTGAGCCGACGCTCGACGGCGCCGCTGCCGCCCCAGATCTCCATGCACTGCAACGTGTGCTCGCCGGGCTTGTCGGGCGCGTGCGTCTTCATGAGGTCGGCCTCGCCTCGATCCGGTCCAGCAATGCGTCGACGTCGAAGCCGACGAGGTCCTTCACGACGAGGTCGGCCCCGGCGTCGTCGAGCGCGGCGAGCGGGTGCGTGGTGCCGACGCCGACGGCGAGCATCCCCGCGGCCTTCGCCGCCATGATGCCGACCGGCGCGTCCTCGAAGACGACCGACCGCCCCGGCGCCACGCCCGCCTTGTGCGCCGTGACGAGGAAGACCTCCGGGTCGGGCTTGCCGCGACGGATGTCCTCGAGCGACGCGATCGCCGCGAACCGGCCCTCCAGGCCGCACTCGCGCACGGTCAGGTCGAGGTTCGGCCGCACGCTGCTGGAGCCGATCGCGAGCAAGACGCCCTGCGCCGAGAGTCGATCGAGCACGGCGCGGACCCCGTCCATCAGCGCGATCCGCCCCGCGGCCACCTCGCGATAGCACGCCTCCTTCAAGGCCCCGAATCGGCCGATCGTCGCCCCGTCGATCGCATCCCCCAGCAATCGGCGGAAGATGTCCGGGTTGATCATGCCGAACGTCTCGCGGATGAACTCGTCCGTGATCGGCAACCCCTCCCTCCGGCCCAGCTCGCGCCACGACCGCTGGTGCAATTCCAGCGAGTCGACGAGCACGCCGTCGTGGTCGAAGATGGCGAGCATGGGGGCGACGTCGATGGGCAAGGGGGGCCTCTTATGGATTCTTGAAGAGAGGAGGATCGATCCGCAGCTGACGCAGAGGGACGCAGATAAGAAAAAAATTCGAGAAAACTTGAATTCCTTATCTGCGTCCCTCTGCGTCAGCTGCGGGTCGATCCTCTCCTCTTCATCGGTCCACCTTGAGCTTCGGCATGGCTTCCTTGAGCTTCTTGACGCCGTCGTCGCTGACCTTGGTGCCGGCGAGGAAGACTTCCTCGAGGTGTTCGAGGGGTTTCAAGTGGTCGAGGCCGGCGTCGGTGACGCCGGTGCCGGCGAGGCTCAGGACGCGGAGCTCGGTCAGGCCCTTGAGGCGTTCGAGGCCGGCGTCGGTGACCTTGGTGTCGACGAGGTAGAGCTTCTTGAGGGACTTCAGGTCCTTGAGGTTGTCGAGCCCCTCGTCGGTGACCTTGGTGCCGTTGAGGGTGAGCTTCTGGAGCTTGTCGAAGCCCTTGAGGTTCGGCAGGACGTCGTCGCCGGCCTGCGAGGCGCCGAAGTAGACGACGGTGACGGGCTTGCCGTCGGCCTTCTCGTCGCGCTCGACCTTGCCGCCGGCCCCCTTGATCGCGGCGATGGCCTTCTCGGTCGCGTCGTCTCGCACTCGCATCGTGGAGATCCCCTCACAAACGGGTCAGGAGTCGATCGGCACTTCGTGATACTCGAGCGCCCATTCCTTCATGTAGCGGACCCGCGCCGGGCGGACCTTGTAGACGATGAGGTCGGGGTTGTCGAGGGTGCCGAGGTAGTTGCGGAGCAGCGGGTTGTCGTCCCAGATCCCTTGCAAGGTCGCCCGGTCGGTCACGACCTCGGCGACGCCGGCGATGCGGACCTGGTCGTGGTGGTCGTCGACGTAGCAGAGCTCGACGTTCGGGTTGCTCGCGATCTCGGCCGTCTTCGCGTACGGCCTCAGGTTGGCCACGAACACCGTGAACCCCTCCGTCCTTACCGGCGAGACCGGCCGCACCCTCGGGTGCCCGCCGTCGACGTCGATCGTCGCCAAGGTCGGGAACCGATCGGCCTTGACGACGTTCCTCGCCAGCTCGCCGACCTTCGCCGAGTCCACCGGCTCCGGCACGGGCCTGCTCATCGCGTCACCTCCGCGCCCGATTCTAACCGGCGCGGGGGGCGTTCGGAAGCCTCCGGGGACTCAGGCGGCGTCCCCGACGTGCTCGATCACGGCATCGGGGTGATTCACCATGAACACTCGGTCGGCCCGCGCTCGCGCCTGGTTCAGTATTCGCTCGCGGACCCGAGGGGACTGATCATACCGCGACCGATCGAGGTCGGGGTCGACCTCCTCGAACACGACGGCGGTCTCGTGCCCATCGTCCTCTCGGCGAGGACCGATCGCGCCGCGCGTCGCCAAATTGTCATGCATGAACAATAACCTGGCTGTTGATTGCCACCGGTTTGTGCCGTCACGTCGGCGATAATCGACCTCGAAGACCATCCTCCGCCCGGCGGAAGCCGGGAGGGACTCCGGGAGGGGCGATGGATAGAGAAACAGTTCCTCGACGGCTGTCGGGCCGAGGACCCCGGGCCAGCATTGCAACGGATAGGCCCAGGAATGACTTGACCGATACTTGATCAAGTCCTTGGCGATCGACTCCTCATTCCCGACGAGCTTGATGTCGGTGAGCGATATACCTCCATCCCGACCTGCCGACAGCCCCTCGTCGACCCTACGGTAGGCCGCCAGCGGCCCGCACTCGTCGACGACCGGGGACACGATGTAGAGGTACCAGCGACCCGACTCGCTCTCCTTGACCCAACCGGCCGCCGCGACGTCGAACCCGCTGGCCCCGAGACGTCGAAGCAATTCCCGGCCGGCTTCGATCCTGTCGATCTGCTCGTCTACCAGTACAGTCGTATCCATTCAAGCACCCCGTCCGGCTTGTTCGTGACGGCCTCGAAGAGGTCTCGGGCTTTGGCCTCGGTCGTCTGCGTGTACCGGCTCGATTCGTTCCAGTCCTTCGTAATGGTCCAGAATCGACGATAGTTTTCATCTCTTTTGAGATAACTCTCTTGATCATCCTTCAGGCCCGACAACCGGACGAGCTTGTCGAGGTCGTGAGTCCGGCACTCGCCCAAATCCTTCAGATATTTCGGATCATCGAAGATGGTGCCCTTGGCTAGGTACTTGAGGACGCAGGCCTTCAGGCCACACTCGACGGCGAATCCTGTGAGATGATATGCACCAGCCCATCGATTCGCGGCAAGCAAGGCGATCGCGTCATCGACCCGATCCTGGGCGAGTTGCTTCAATTCGTCCGAATTCACCACCACGACTCCGAGCGACCGGGCGAGCCCGCCCTGCCCATTCTAACCCTGCGTGTTGTGACGAGAACATCCCGATTTCCAAGCCCTTACGCGATCCCGAGGTCCCGTCACCTCGGCTCGTAGCGGCCGATGAGGAGGCTGGCGTTGTGGCCGCCGAAGCCGAAGGAGTTGGACATGACGCGGTCGACGCGGGCGGTGCGGGCGACGTGGGGGATGTAGTCGAGGTCGCAGCCGTCGTCGGGGTGGTCGAGGTTGATGGTGGGGGGCAGGACGCCGGTGTGGATGGCCAGGGCGGAGGCGACCAATTCGACGCCGCCGGAGGCGCCGAGGAGGTGGCCGAGCTGGCTCTTGGTGCTGGAGACCATCAGCTTCCTGGCGTGGGGGCCGAAGACGGCCTTCATGGCCTTGGTCTCGGCGAGGTCGCCCAGGCCGGTGCTGGTGCCGTGGGCGTTGATGTAGCCGACGGCGTCGGCGGGGCAGCGGCCGTCGTCGAGGCACATCCGCATGGCGCGGGCGGCGCCGCGGCCTTCTTCGTCGGGGGCGGTGATGTGCGAGCCGTCGGCCGAGAGGCCGTAGCCGAGCAATTCGGCGTAGATCCGGGCGCCGCGACGGCGGGCGAACTGCTCTTCCTCGAGGATCAGGATGCCGGCGCCCTCGGCGAGGACGAAGCCGTCGCGGTCCTTGTCGAAGGGGCGGCTGGCGCGGGGCGGGTCGTCGTTGCGGGTCGAGAGGGCGCGGAGCGCGGCGAAGCCGCCGAGGCCCATCGGCGTGATCGCGGCCTCGCTGCCGCCGGTGATCATGGCGTCGGCGTGGCCGGCCTGGATCAGCTTGAACGCGTCGCCGATGGCGTTGGCGGCGCTGGCGCAGGCGGTCGCCACGGCGGAGGTCGGCCCGCGGAGGCCGTAGCGGATCGAGACCTGGCCGCTGCCGGCGTTGACCATCAGCTTGGGGATCGTGAACGGGCTGATCTTGTTCGGCCCTCGTTCCATCAGCGCCCGGTGCTGCGTCTCGAACTCGTTGAGGCCGCCGATGCCCGAGCCGATGAAGACGCCGGCGCGGAAGGGCTCCAGCGCGTCGAAGTCGATGCCCGAGTCCTCGACGGCCGACTGGCTGGCGGCCAGCGCGAACTGGGCGAAGCGGTCGAGCCGGCGGGCCTCCTTGACGCCGAAGCGGGCCTCGCCGTCGAAGTCGCGGACCTGGCCGCCGAAGTGGACCTTGAAGTCGGTCGTGTCGAAGAGGGTCAGCGGGCCGACGCCGCTCCGGCCCTCGCAGAGGCCCGACCAGTAGCGGTCGAGGGCCTCGCCCAGGCCGGTGACGACCCCCATGCCGGTGATGACGACGCGGCGTGCCATGGGACTTCGCGAGCTTCCTTCGGAATGGGGATGGAGAGGGTCGTCATCGGCCGATCGCTCGCGTCCCGGACGGGTCGCGGTGCAGGTCGATGGCCCCGACGGGGCCGGGGCCGGTTACGGGCGGTGGTTTTCGAGGTAACGGAAGGCTTGGTCGACGGTCCGGATCTTCGCGGCGTCTGCGACGGGGATCGTGATCCCGAACTCCTCCTCGATCTCCATCACGAATTCGACGGTATCGAGCGAGTCGGCCCCGAGGTCGTCGACGGCCGAGGTCTCGGGGGCGGCCCGATCCGCGCCGAAGACCCTCCGGAGGATCTCCCGGATCTTCCTGGTCCGATCCTCGGGCGGCATGGCCAGGGATCTCCCCTCCCGACCCCGGCGCTATTTACTGTGTTCTTCGATGTAGCGGATGGCCTGGCCGACGGTCTGGATCTTCTCGGCCTCCTCGTCGGGGATCGTGATGTCGAACTCTTCTTCGAATTCCATCACGAGCTCGACGGTGTCGAGCGAGTCGGCCCCGAGGTCGTTGACGAACGAGGTCTCGGGGGTGATCTGGTCCTTGGCCACGCCCATCTGCTCGCTGACGATCTCGATGACGCGATCTTGCACTGACACGGGCAGACCTCCTGGTATCTCGATCCGGTCCCGGCCGGCCCGCGTCCGGGCGCGGCCCGGCGGTTCGTCGTCCGGCGGCATCTGGCGTTCGATTCGAGTCGATTCGATTCGGACCGCCCCGGCACGTTCCCGGGCGGAACGGGCCGGCGGCGCACTCTCCCGAGGGTATCGGCCGACCGCCCCTCGCCGGATCAACCGAAGCGCAACGGGGCCTTCCCGCGGCGACTCCAACGTTAGCAACCCCGCCGTCGCTTGTCTACGCCTTCCCGCTCAGGCCGTCATGCCGCCGTCGACCGCGACGACCTGGCCGGTCAGGTACCCGGCGCCGGGGCCGGCGAGGTAGCAGACCAGGTCGGCGATGTCCTCGGGCCGGCCCAGCCGTCGCAGGGGGATGCGGTCCTTGACCTCGGCCTTGATCTTGTCGGGGAGCACGCCGGTCATGTCCGTCTCGATGAACCCCGGCGCCACGACGTTGGCGGTGATGCCGCGCGAGGCCAGCTCGCGGGCGACGGTGCGGGTCAGGCCGATGATGCCGGCCTTGCTCGCCGCGTAATTGGCCTGACCCGGGTTGCCCATCAGCCCGGAGACGCTGGCGATGTTGACGATCCGGCCGTACCGCTGCCGCATCATCAACGCCCCCACGGCCCGGCAGAAGAGGAACGTCCCCTTGAGGTTCGTATCCAGGACCTGGTCCCAGGCCTCGTCCTCCATCCGCAGCATCAGGCCATCTTTCGTGATCCCCGCGTTATTGACCAGGACGTGCACCTTCTCGAATCTCGCCTCCACCTCGCCGACGACCCGCGCCACGTCCTCCGACTTGGCCACGTCGGCGGCGAACCCCTCGGCCTTGCCGCCGGCCGATTGGATGGTCTCGATCGTCTCCTTCAGGCCGTCGAGGCTCCGGGCCACCGCGGCGACGGTCGCGCCGCAGGCGGCCAATCGCTCGGCGATCGCCCGGCCGATCCCCCTCGAGGCGCCGGTGACGAGCGCCACCTGGCCGTCGAGGTCCACCCGGCAACCCGTCGCGGCAACGTCGCTGGCCATCGTCGGTCGTCCTTCCTCGGGGGTGCATTCTCGCCGGAATCCATGCCGGCCGGCGGGTTTGGGGACGGTTATAATCCCCCCGAACCGGGCGGATCAAGGCCAATCAGGTTGGCCTCGATCTCGGGGGCTCAGCGCGTCCGCTTCCAGTCGTCGGCAACGGTCAGCAGCCGGGCCAGGGGCAGTTCGAAGCCGGGCAGGAGGGGGGTGCGGTAGGTGTCGGCCGCGGCGATGACCTGCTCCGTCGGGGCCGAGGGAGGTTGACGGTAGACGGTCATGAGCCGGCGGAAGCGGTCGACGATCCAATACTCGGCCACGCCGAGGGCCAGGTACTCGCGACGCTTCTCCTCGTAGTCGCGGGTCCGGTCGCGCTTCGACTTCGACACGAACTCGACGACGATCGTCGGCACGTCGGCCGCCGGGTCGGGCACGCGGCCCAGACCGGCCCAGATCACGCGGTCGGCGCGGCGGCGGCTGTCGTGGGTGGCGATGTAGCGCTCGCACAGGGTCTTGTCCAGGGCGGAGCCCTGCGGATGCCTCGCCTTGTAGTCTCTGAGGAGGTATTCCAGTTCGCCGTTCGGGTCGGCTTCGGCCTCGGAGGGGATCGGCGACACGACCAGGACTCCATGGATCAATTCATAGCGATAGCGGTCGTCGTAGTCCGTGACGGCGTCGAACTCCTCGGGCGTCATCAGGATGCCGGCGGAGCCGAAGCCGAGGCGGACCGTCGACGTGCGGACGCGCGAGGTGCTCATCGATCCTCCCATCCTTCCTCAGGGCAAGAGATCCCGCGCGGCGATCCGGCCGACCTCGACGCCGTCGATCACGAACGGGACGGCCTCGTCGGGCCCGAAGTCGGTCCGCGAGCGGTAGTCGGGCGCGTCGGCCGGTCCGGTCGGGTCGGCGTAGACCTCGACGCGGTTGGCGGGGATGTTGATGATCCAGTAGACGGGGATGCCGGCGCGGGCGTAGATGCGTTTCTTGGTCGTCTGGTCGCGCCGGAGGGAAGCGTCGGAGACCTCGACGACCAGCGCCAGGTCGTTCGGGCCGGGGTGGCGGTCGGGATAATCGTCCAGAGAACCCCGGATCACGCTGATGTCGGGCTCGGGCACACTGTCGCCCGTCGTGATGGGATTCTGCGTACCGACGTGCCAACCGGGCGGCAGCAGCCGCTCCAAGGCCCTCCGCGTACGCATCATGGACAGCCGGTGATGGGGGTAGACTGTCATCTTTTCGACGATCCATCCTTCCAGCAGTTCGACCCGGTCGTCTTCACCCAGGATGCCCGCCCGGCACATCTCGTGGTACTGCTCGACGGTGATCCGGTAGTAAGGCGGATCGGGAGGATAGTCGAAGACGAATGGCGGCGTCGGCGTGACCGTGGACATGGCGTCCCCTCCTTCGTTCAAGGGCCCTCGCCGTCCATCTTAACGCGCCGGGACGCTGGTGCAGGGGACCTTGCGGTCGATGCGCTTGAGGAGGCCGGTCAGGACACGGCCGGGGCCGACCTCGTAGAAGGTGTCGAAGCCGTCGGCGAGCATCCGGCGCATGGCCTCGTCCCAGCGGACGCCGTGCGTGACCTGGGTCGCGAGGGTCCGGCGGATGGCGTCGGGGTCGTCGGGATGAGGGGCGGCATCGACGTTCGAATAGACCGGAATTCGCGGCGGCCGGATCGAGACGGCCGAGAGGGCCGCGGCGAGCTGGTCGTCGGCGGGCTTCATCAAGGGGGTGTGGAACGAGCCGGCGACGGCCAGGGGGATGACGCGGCCGGCGCCCAGCTCGGTGGCGACGGCCTCGACGTGCTCCAGGGCCGAGCGGTCGCCGGAGACGACGATGTTGCCGGGGCCGAGCAGGTTGGCCTTCCAGAGCCGGCCGTGCTCGGCGACGCGGCGGCAGAGCTCGTCGACCGCGGCTTCGTCCAGGCCGATGGCGCTCGTCATGCCGCCGGGGGTCGCGACCGCCGCGGCCTGCATCGCCTCGCCGCGACGGCGGACGACCCGCAGCGCGTCCTCGAACTCGATCGCCCCGGCAAAACAAAGCGCCGTGTACTCGCCCAGGCTCAGGCCGGCCGACCCCTCGCACGCGGCGACGACCCCCGGCTCGCGCGCCTTGAGGTCCTCGAGCGCCGCCAGGCTCGCGACGAAGATGGCCGGCTGGCCGACGTCGGTCGCCTCGAGCGCCTCGGCCGGGCCGTCGAAGCAGAGGGCCTTCAGGTCGAGGCCGAGCACCTCGTTCGCCCGGTCGAACAACGCCCGCGCCGCCGGCACCTCGTCGTACAACGCCCGGCCCATGCCGACGGCCTGGGCCCCCTGGCCGGGGAAGAGGAAGGCGATCCTGGGCATGGCGCGAACTCGAACTGGTTTGGGAAGCGGGATTCAACCGCAGACGACGCAGATAAGAGAATAGAATTTCAGAGATTTCTAATTTCTTCAAGTTTTCTCTTCTTATCTGCGTCCATCTGCGTCATCGGCGGTTGAATCCCCCTTTTCATTCTTGCCCCGGCCCCTCGGCGAGCTGGGCGACGATCTGGGCGCCGATGCGGTCCTCGGCCATGTGGGCGGCGACGCGCAGGGCGTTCTTGATGGCGCGCTCGCGGGAGGAGCCGTGGCAGATGATGCAGGCGCCGCGGATGCCGAGCAACGGGCCGCCGCCGAACTCCTCGTACTCGAAGCGGGACTTGAGCGCCTTCAGGCCGCCGCCGACCTTCTGGCCGGCCTCGGCGGGCATCTGCGGCAGGAGCCGGGCGAGCTCCTCCTTGAGCACGCTGAAGAGGAACTCGACGGCCCCCTCGCCCGCCTTGAGCAGGACGTTGCCGACGAACCCCTCGCAGACGACGACCCGCGCCCGCCCCTCGTAGATGTCGCGGCCCTCGACGTTGCCGACGAACCGCGACGCCACCGGGCTGGCCAGGAAGAGCGCGCGGGTGGCGCGGATCAGGTCGGTCCCCTTTTCCTCCTCGGAGCCGACGTTCAACAGGCCGATCCGCGGCTCGACGACGCCGAGGATGTGCTCGGCGTAGACGGCGCCCATGATGCCGTACTGGTACAAATCCTCGGGCTTGGCGTTCATGTTGGCGCCGACGTCGACGATGACCACGGGCCCCTGGTGCGACGGGTAGATCGCCGCGATCCCGGGGCGTCGGACGCCGGGCAGGAACATCTTGGCGTTCAGCAGCGCCGAGGCGACCATCGCCCCGGTGTGGCCGGCCGAGACGACCGCCTTGACCTCTCCGGCGGCCATCAGGCCCCAGCATCTCGCGATCGAGTTGTCGCGCTTCTTCCGCAAGGCCTCGACCGGCTTCTCGTCCATGCCGATGACCTGGCCGGCGTGGACGATCGGCAGGCGGTCGGCGGGCGCGTCGGCGGCCCTGGCCAGCTCGGCCGCGACGCGGTCGCGGTCGCCGACGAGCACGACGGTCAGGTCCGGCAGGGCCCGGACGGCCTCGACGGCGCCGGCGACGATCGGGCCGGGGGCATGATCGCCGCCCATGGCGTCCAGGGCGATCCGCATGAGTGCCTCGTCTCCGGGGCGGGACAGAGATGAGATCGGCGTGGAATCGGGGCGTGTCGCCTCTCGGCGGGACGAGCCGCGCGGCCCCCACCTCCCGGGGGCCTGGCCGGGTCTCGATGGCCATCGTAGGGGAACCGTCCGGGGGCTGTCAAGCGCGGCGGCGCCGGTGCGAATCGGGGCTCAGGACGCCCGCCGCGCGGCCGCCCGCGACGGCCGCGACGGCCGATTCGCGGCGCCCCGGCCGCCGCGGCCGGCGCCGCCGACCCGTACGACGACCGCCGTTGTCGACTCCTCCTTCGATCGCCGCTCCAAGAGGTCCGTGAGCCGCCGCACCTGCGACGACAGGACCCAGACCGACCCGGCGATGATCAGCATCCCCGACCAGAGGATCAGGGCGAGGTTCGAGAGGCTGTGGGTCAGGTTCGCGTCCGGCATGCCGCTTCCCTTCGTCGGGGTCTCATGACCGGCGGCGGTCGGTGGGGGGGAGACCGCCGGTCGTCCTGTTGTTGGGCATCGCGCCACCACGAGGCGACGTTGCCGTCGGGCGCGTTCGAAACGGGCGGGAGGCCGGGGGCCTTTCGGTCGTTCCGTCGCGCCCCGCACGGCCGATCTTTGGGAGAGGCGCCGTCCGTGGCGAGCCGATGGTAGCAACCCCCCGCCCGGCCTTGCAACCCGAGCTTGACGGGAACGGGAGGGGACAGGCGCCTCGAAGACTCGGGGCCAGTCCCCCTCTCGTCCGGATCTCTTCGGAACCCGAAGCGCCAGCGAGGGCTTCCGCATCGC
Organism: Isosphaeraceae bacterium; assembly: GCA_035551935.1. Classification (GTDB taxonomy): domain Bacteria; phylum Planctomycetota; class Planctomycetia; order Isosphaerales; family Isosphaeraceae; genus DASZMJ01. The sequence continues at coordinate 7,411 of DASZMJ010000250.1, read as the reverse complement.
GGGCAAGGCCTGGCCAACCGGGGAGGATGGTGGCCCTTGCTGGCGCTTCGGGATCCGAAGAGGAGTAGGATCCGGGCGGCCGGGAGGACGACACGCGGGGCGTGATTGCTGCGAGGAAGGGCCCGGTTCTGGTAGATTAGCCGGCCGAGGTCCCCACCACCCACCTTCCCTCCAGGGAGAGTCCCCCGAGAATGCGACGACGAACGAGGCTCGCGGCCGTGCTCGCCGCGACGATGACGATGACGATGCTGGCGACGACCGCACCGGCGACGGCCGGCGAGCGTTGGTCGGCCGAGAAGGCCAACGCCTGGTATAACGGCCGACCCTGGCCGGTCGGCTGCAACTACATCCCCAGCACCGCGATCAACCAGCTCGAGATGTGGCAGGCCGACACCTTCGACCTCGCCACGATCGACCGCGAGCTCGGTTACGCCGAAGGGCTGGGGTTCAACGCCGTCCGCGTCTTCCTCCACGACATCCCCTGGACCCAGGACAAGGAGGGGTTCGCGAAGCGGATCGACCAGTACCTCGCGACGGCCGACAAGCACCACATCGCCACGTTATTCGTCCTGCTCGACAGCGTCTGGGACCCCGACCCCAGGGCCGGCAAGCAGCGCGCCCCGAAGCCGGGCGTGCACAACTCGGGCTGGGTCCAGAGCCCCGGCGCCGCGATCCTCAAGGACCCGCACCGGCACGGCGTCGTCGAGGACTACGTCAAGGGGGTCATCGGCCGGTTCAAGGACGACCGCCGCGTCCTCGGCTGGGACCTCATGAACGAGCCCGACAACACGAACGGCTCCAGCTACGGCCGCGTCGAGCCCGCCGAGAAGGCGGCATTGGGATTCGTCCTGCTCCGCAAGGCGTTCGCCTGGGCCCGCGAGGTGGCTCCCTCGCAGCCGATCACCTCGGGCGTCTGGCTCGGCGACTGGTCGAAGGACGAGGCGCTCAAGCCGATCGAGCGGTTCCTGCTCGAGCAGTCCGACGTCATCTCCTTCCACAACTACGCCCGGCCCGACGAGCTGAAGACGCGCATCAGCCACCTGAAGCGCTACGGCCGGCCGATCCTCTGCACCGAGTACATGGCCCGGCCCGCCGGCAGCACCTTCGACCCCTGCCTCGGCGTGTTGCGCGAGGCCCGCGTCGGCGCCTTCAACTGGGGGTTCGTCGCCGGCAAGAGCCAGACGATCTACCCGTGGGACTCGTGGAAGACCCCCTATCCCGCCGAGCCCAAGGTCTGGTTCCACGACATCTTCCGCGCCGACGGCTCGCCGTACGACGCGAAGGAAGTCGCCTACATCCGGAAGGTCACCGGCAAGTCCGGCCGGTAAGGACGCAGGTCTGCCGTAGCAGGCACGCTCCGCGTGCCGTCCGCTCCACCATAATCGTTGTGGAAAGGCGGACGGCACGCGGAGCGTGCCTGCTACGGCAGGGCCCACGGCTCACCCCTCGTCCTCGGCGCCGGGGCCGACGATGATGCGGGGGGGGCCCGAGGAGGGCGCGGAGGGATGGGGCTCGAGGGCCTGGACGATCCGGGCCTTGAGGTCGAGCAGGTGGTAGCGGGTGGTCGTGTCCTTGACGCGGTCGATGAGCTTGTCGCTCAGTTCGTCGCGGATGCGGAGCAATTCGCCGCGGGCCAGCGACGAGAGCTCCGACGGCGACCGCGAGGGCTCGACGTGGCCGATCAGGATCTCGACGAAGGCGCGCTGGAGGTTGCGGCGGTAGAGGTCGATCTCGACCGAGTCGGCCTTCAGCTCCGAGAAGATGCCGTCGTGGAGGTCCGAGAGCATCTCGACGGGGAGATAGGCGTTCTTGCGGTCGCGGTTGGCGAACTCGGCCATCCGCTGGAGCCTCGGGTCGATCAGCAGCATGCGGAGCAGTTGCCGCTGGCCGTTGAGGATGCGGTCGGCGGCGCCGTGGGATTCGAGCCGCTCGAGGATGTCGGGCTCGACGAGCGCCTTGGGGGTCTGGAAGGCGTTCTCGGCGAGGAACTTGACCGCGGCGCGCTGGCGGTCGGCGGCGACGGGCTCGTAGACGCGGTCGCCGTCGCCGTACCAGATGTTGTTGCGGACGAAGCCGCCGACCATGTTGGCGACGTGGCCGAGCTCGCGGTTGCGCTGGGAGACGAGCTGCGAGTACATGTTCCGCAGTTGCTCGTAGTCCTCGCCCTTCTTGGCGGTCGCCTTGACGAGGTAGCCGGCGACGCGGTCGAGGTTCTTGAGGCCCAGCGTCGTGGCCGCGAGCGGGTCGGAGCCGAGGTCCTCGGTCTGCTGCGAGGGGTCCTCGATCGGGTTGGGGTCGCCGAAGCGGAGGGTCGGGTCCTTGAGCTGGCGGGCGACGATCGCGTCGAGCTCCTTCTTCTCGTCCTCGTAGGTCTTGGCCTTGGGGAACCGCTTATATCCCCACTCGACGGCGAACTTGTCGTACGGGCCGATGATCGGGATCAGGCGCGCCCCGTCGCCGGGCTGGGCGACGTAGTTGAAGCGGCCGTAGTCCATGATCGAGGCCTCGACGCCGTTCTCCTTGGTGAACTTCGGGTCGCGGAGCTGCTCGACGGTGTACGAGCTGCTGGCCTTCATGTTGTGCGGGAAGCCGAGCGTGTGGCCGACCTCGTGCGAGACGACGTAGGCCAGGATCTCGCCGATCAGCTCGTCGGAGAGCGGCAGCGTCTGCGCCTTGGGGTCGTTCGGCGAGGCCTGCACGAAGTACCAGTCGCGGATGAGCTTGAGCACGTTATGATACATGAGGATGTCCGACTCGAGGATCTCGCCGGTCCTCGGGTCGTGGACGTGCGGGCCCATCGCGTTCTCGACCTTGGCGGGGAGCCAGCGGATCGAGGAATAGCGGGCGTCCTCGGCGTCCCAGTCGGGGTCCTCGCGCTCGCTGGGGGCGTCCTTGGCGAGGATGGCGTTCTTGAAGCCGGCCTTCTCGAAGGCGACCTGCCAGGCCTCGATCCCCTTCCTGACGTACGGCCGCCACTTGTCGGGCACCTCGCGGCCGACGTAGAAGACGATCGGCTTCTTCGGCTCGGAGAGCTCGGCGTCGGGGTCCTTCTTCTCGAGCCGCCAGCGGGTGATGTAGCGGACGTCCTCGACCTGGTGGTTCTTGACGTTGCCGTAGTCCTCGAATTCCTCGGTGAAGAAGCCGACGCGGTCGTCGAACCGCCGCGGCTTCATCGGCTCCTCGGGGAGCTTGACCATGCTGTGGCGGAGGATCACGGTGATGCCGCCCTGGGTCGGGTCGGCCTGGAGGAACCGGCCGAGCGGGCCGCCGAAGCCCTGGCCCTCGCGCGGGCGGTAGGTCATCAGGACCTTCGTCTCGATGTTCTCGGGGAACGCCTTGACCGCGTCGATGAACGTCCGCTTCGGGTCGATCCCCGCCGCGTTGAGCCGCCGCTTGGCGCTGAACTCGGGCAGGTCGGCGGTGAACACGCTCGTCACCTCGATCACCGGCGCCTTGTCCTTGCCGTACGCCTTGACCGGGAAGACCTCGATGATCTCCGGCACCGAGGTCGCCTCGACCGCGTTGTGGATCGGGTCCTTGGCCTCGGCGCGGATCGAGTACTTCACGTCGCGCAAGAGCACGTCCTCGCCCCGCTGCTCCCAGCGCACGACGCGGTCGCCGACCGGGCTGCCGCCGTAGCCGTGGCCGGACTGGGTCGCCGCGAGCTGCGTCACCCAGAGCATGTCCTTGCCGAACTCCGAGGTCGGGATCTCGTAGAAGACCTTGTCGTCGATCCGGTGGACCCAGAAGAGGCCCTTGCTCGACTTCGCCTCCTTGGTGATCACATCATCATACGGTTGCGTCTTCCCCTTCGACGCCGCCTTCGGCGTCTTCCGCTCGGACTTCGGCGCGTCCTTGGGCGCATCCTTCGAGTCCTGCGCGAAGGCCGCCGGCAAGGCCATCACCGCGGCCACGACCGCGCTCACGACCAATGATCGCATGGAGCCACTCCCGGGTTGTCTCGTCTCAAGTGGCAGGCGCCCGCCCGCGCGGCAGATCGCCCGTGGTCATTACGATCCCGCTCGGCCCAAGGGTCGGATGGCCGTCCCCCTCGTCCGTTCGCCGACAAGTGTCACGTTAACAGCGCACGACGGCCGCCGCAATGGGCCGTCGCGGTAAATTGGGGGATTTGGTCAAGGAAAATGGTCGCTCAGCCGACGCTGACGACGAGGGCGCGGAGGGCGTCGGGGAGGGTGTCCATTTTGGGCCAGCGGTCGGCCTTGCGGCGGGCGAGGGTCTTGCGGAGGAGGTCGCAGAGGGCGGCGGGGAGGCGGGGGTTGACGCGGGCGGGGTCGAGGGGGTCCTGGTTCATCCGGGCCAGCGCCTGCGCCATCGGGTTGGCGCCGGGGGCGTCGTAGGGGAGGCGGTTGGTCAGGAGCTCGAAGGCGGTGGCGCCGAAGGAGAAGATGTCGAGCTTCTCGTCGGTCGGCTCGCGGCGCAAGAGTTCCGGGGCCATGTACTGGAGGGTGCCGGTCCGGTTGCCGGGCTTGTGGAACGCGGGGGTGTTGGGCACGGCGAGGCCGAAGTCGATGAGCTTGACCCGGTCCTCGCGGTCGACCAGGAAGTTCTTCGGGCCGACGTCGTGGTGGATGAACCCCGCGGCGTGGACGGCGGCCAGCCCCTCGGCGGCCTGCGCCAGCAATTCGAGCCGCTCGGCGAGGTCGAATGGCCTCGATTGGCGGACGTAGTTGAGGCTGAGGCCGTCGATGAACTCCATGGTCACGAAGTACTCGCGACGATTCGTCTCGCCGAAGTCGAAGGTGCGGACGACGTTCGGGTGGACGACCGTGCGGCCGACCTCTCCCTCGGTCGGCCGGCCTTCCTGGGCCGATCGCGCCAGCGCGGCGGCGGTCTTCTCGCGGTCCTGGAGCTTGAGGCAGACGGTCCGGCCCGTCTCGTTGTCGAGGGCGCGATAGACCTTCGACATGCTCCCCTGACCGGCGACCTCGGCGACGATGGTGAACCGCTTCTCGAGGTTCACCCTCGGCAACCGCGCCGCGTGTCGCGTCCGGGTCCCGACCGGCTTGCTCTGACCGAACAGCTTGCCGAACATCCGCCCCTCGCGACCGGCCCCGGGCGCCCGCGACGGCGGACCCCTTGAACATCTTATACCGATAGACTAAGCCATCGCCGCGTTTTTTGCAAACGTGTGCGTGCCCTCATGGCTTTCGGGCCGCGCACGGCGATCGTCCCCTGACTCTCTTTACGACGAAAATGCGACGAGGTGACGGGGAGTCCGGCCGGTTTTTCGTCCCGTCGGGTCCGTTCTCGCGGACCGATCCCCTTTGTCATCAAGGAAATCGGTCCGCGAGAGCGGACCCGACGGGGGCCTCACTTCTCGCCTGGCTTGAGGAGTTTCTGGTTCTGGAGCCACTCCTCGCAACGCGCGGGCCAGGTCGAGCAGGGGTTGTCGCTCTTGCGGAGGCCGTAGCCGTGGCCGCCCTTGGCGTAGATGTGGAGCTCGGCGGGGACCTTGGCCCGCTTCAGCGCCAGGTAGAGCTGGACGGCGTTCTCGGGGCCGACGGGGTCGTCGTTGGACATGGCGATGAACATCGGCGGGGTCTTCTCGCCGACGCGGATGTCGGCGGTCAGCTCGTTGCCGGGCTGGCCGTTCTCGCGCTTGACGACGCCGCCGGGGTAGATGACGACGGCGAAGTCGGGCCGGCAGTCGGCCTTGTCGGCGTCGTCGACGGCGTCATACGCGCGGCGGTCGTCGTTGGTCGAGGCCCAGGCGGCGAGGTGGCCGCCGGCCGAGAAGCCGAGGATGCCGATCCGCTTCGCGTCGATCCCCCAGTCGGCGGCGTGGCTCCGGGTCATGCTCAAGGCGCGCTGGGCGTCCATCAGGGCCTGCTTCGGCGGCTGGCCGCGCGGTGTATCCGAGCGGCGGGGGACGCGGTACTTGAGCAGCACGGCCGTCGCGCCGATCGAATTGAGCCAGCGTGCGACCTGCTCCCCCTCGTGGTCCCAGGCCAGCATGTTGTAGCCGCCGCCGGGGCAGACGACGACGCCGAGGCCGGTGTTCTTGTCCGACTCGGGGCGATAGACGGTGATCGTCGGGACGCTGACGTTGGTGATCCCGGTCGTCTTGCCGTCGGAGAGCTTCGTCAGCGTCTCCGCGGGGATGGCGACCTTCTCCGACTCGCCCGGCGGCGACTTCGGCCAGAGTTCCAACGTCTGCGGCGCCGGCGCGTCGGCCGCCCGCGCGATCAGGACGAGGCCCGGCCCGAGCAACAGCCCCAGGCCGAATGCTGCGATCTTCCTCATGGCGTTCGCCTCCCCGTGCTTCGAACCCCCGGCGGCCGCTGGATCGCGACGCCCCCGGCTCGACCCCGGAGGATACGACACCCGATCCGCCGCCGTCGACCCCCTCGGCTCCCGGCCCCAACCCTCCAGATGGACTCCCCATTGCCCCGGTCGCTTCGTTCCGCGCCGAGGCGGGCATCGAGCCGCGTCGTCGAGCGACCATGCCCAACGGGTATGTTCGGCCTTCGGGTGGCCGGGGCCGAGCGATCGCTGCGATCGCTCGGCCCGGCCTCCCGGCGCGAAAGCGGGCTCGGGAGTCAGGAGGAGTGGCGTCTTCGGTTCGTTCCGCGCCGAGACGGCTTGGCGGCACAGGTTGCCTGGACGCGCTATTGCCCCGTTCGGTTCGTTCCGAATCCGGGCCTCGCGCCTGCAAGGGCCTCCCAGACTCCCCATTGCCCCGTTCGGTTCGTTCCGCGCTGGATCGCCAGCGTGGAGTCGGTTACTCTCCGAGATCGCGGCGAGCCACGAACGCAGGAGGGTGCGACGATGGCACACGGGCGGTTCTCGCTCCGTCTCTGGATGCTCATGGCCTTCGTGGCACTGGTAGCCGTCGGACTGGGGGGCTTGAGGCTCAAGCGGGCATCCGACTCCTACCGTCGACGGGCGATCTACCACGCGCAGATGGAGACGGCGCGGCGGGCGGACCAACGGCGTTGGGAGGGATCGAGCCGCGATCCGAAGGTCGTCGAAGCCGAGATCCGGGAAGCCAGGGCCAAGGTGGAATCCCTCCGGCGATCGGTCCGCGAGAGCCCCGATCCAATCGACGACGACCGCAAGACACACAACTTGGGATCTCTAATCCGAGCGGTCCGCTCCATTCAAGACTCGCACGCCAAGAACCAAAAGGTTCTGGATGAGGCGTATGATCTCGATCGGAAGACGCTCATGGAAGAGATGTTCCAGGAAATATCGGTCGCTCAGGCAAGGAAGGCCAAGGCCCTCGCCGACCATCACGCGGATCTTCGGCAGAAATACGAGCGAGCCGCATCGCGACCCTGGCTCCCTCTCTCTCCCGATCCGCCTGCACCGAACTGAATCGACACCTTCACCATTTCGAAGCCTTGTAGCCTTGTAGGGTGCGTCGAGTCCGCGACGACGCACCGACTCG
>DASZMJ010000249.1:0-4085 GCA_035551935.1 Isosphaeraceae bacterium | reverse complement strand
GGGGGGCGATTTGATCCTCGAACCGGGTGCGCCCGAGGACAGCCTCCTGATCGAGGTCGTCCGCCCCGGCGGGGCGCCCAGGATGCCGTACAAGCAGCCGGCGCTCGGCGTCGACGAGATCCGGACGCTCGAGCACTGGGTCGCGGAGGGGGCGAGGTTCGACGGCGGCTCCGAATCCGAGACGCCGATCGCCGCGCTCGTCGATCCGCTCCGCGACCTGCCCAGGGTCGCGGTCAAGGTGGCGGTGGCCGACCCGGTCACCTCGGTCGCGTTCTCGGGCGACGGCAAGACGCTGGCCGCGGCCGTCGGCCGCCAGGTCATGCTCTTCGACGCGGGCGCCGGGACGCCCCTCGCGACCCTCGGCGACCATCCCGGCCCGGTCGCCTCGGTCCGGTTCACGCCCGACGGGAAGACGCTCGTCGCCGCGGGGGGGCGGCCCGGGATGTTCGGCGCGGTCACGGCCTGGGATGTCGGGAAGAAAGCGAAGCGGTTCGAGGTGCGGGGCCATCGCGACGCGATCCTCGCCGCCGAGGTCTCCCCCGATGGCCGTTCCCTGGCGACCGCCGGCTACGATCAACTGGTGCTCCTCTGGGACCTCGACGCGGGCAAGGCGGCCCGGACGCTGAAGGATCACACCGACGCCGTCCACGCCGTCGCGTTCGCGCCCGACGGCCGATGGCTCGCCTCGGCCGGGGCCGACCGGACGGTCAAGATCTGGGAGGTCGCGTCGGGGAAGCGGCTGTTGACCCTCTCCGACGCCACCGCCGAGCTCTACGCCGTGGCGTTCGGGCCCGATGGCAAGACCGTCCTGGCCGGCGGCGTCGATCGCTCCATCCGCGCCTGGCGGGTCTCGGAGAAGGAAGCGGCGCTGGCCCGGTCGGTCTTCGCGCACGACGCCGCGATCCTCCGGCTGGTCGTCTCGCGCGACGGCAAGACGCTGGTCTCCAGCGGCGAGGACAGGGACGTCAAGGTCTGGGACCTGGCCACGCTCAAGGCCAGGGCCGCCCTCAACGAACAGCCCGACTGGCCCCAAGGGGTGGCGCCGAGCCCCGACGGATCGAGGATTGCGGTCGGCCGCTACGACGGCTCGCTCTCGGTCTACGAGGCGGCGACGGGCAAGGTGGTTCACAGCTTGCGACAGGCCCCGGGCGCCTCGCCGCCGGCCAAACCCGAGCTGGCCCGGAATGCGACGCTCGCCCCCCCCAGCCCGCGAGGGTCGGCGCGCGGGAGGACGGTCCGCGTCACGCTCAACGGCAATGGCGTCGGCTCGGCGACCGCGGTCATCCTGCCCGAGCCGGGATTGTCGGCGACCTTCGTCGCTTCGCCCAAGCCGAAGGGGAACCAGCTCGCGATCGACCTCACGATTGCCCCCGACGCCCGCGTCGGCCTGCACCGGATCGGTCTGATCACGCCGACGGGTACGACGCCGTTCCAGTCGTTCGCCGTGGCGGCCGACCCCGAGGCGGCCGAGGCCGAGCCGAACGACGACCCGGGCGGGCTCAAGCCCCGCGCCTTGCCGGTCACGCTCGTCGGCGCGATCGACAAACCGGGCGACGTCGATCATTTCCGGTTCGAGGTCAAGGAGGGCGATCAGCTCGTCTTCGCGACGCTGGCCCGACCCCTCGGCTCGACCTTGATCGGGACGCTGACGCTCCTCGACGACCGGGGACGCCTCCTGGCCGAGGCGAGCCACTCCGAGACCGGCACCGACCCGGTCCTGACCGCGACGGCCCCGCGCGACGGCGTCGTGACCCTGAGGGTGGCCGACCTCGATTACGGCGGCTCGGCCGGCCACTTCTACCGGATCGCCGCGGGCGTCGTCCCGTATGTCACCTCGGTCTTCCCGCTGGGCGTCGCGCGGGGCGAGTCCGCGACCCTCCAGGTGTCGGGGCTCAACCTGGGAGCGATCACGAGCGTCTCATTGCCGGTGGCGGCCGAGGCCAGGCCCGGGTCGATGCTCGACGTCCCGATCGCCGTGCCCGGCGGCGCCGCGCCGTCGAACCGACGGACGGTCGTCGTGGCCGACGGCCCGCAGGGCGTCGAGGCCGAGCCGAACGACGCGACGGCGGGGGCCGGGCCCGTCGCCGTGCCCGGAGGGGTCTCGGCCCGGATCGGCCGCGACGGCGACGTCGATCTCTTCCGGTTCGAGGCCAGGAAGGGCGCGCGGCTGATCGTCGAGGTCTTCGGCAGGCGGCTGGGGACGGCGATCGACCCGGTCATCGAGATCCTGGACGCCCGCGGCAAGCCCGTCCCCCGCGCCGTGCTCCGGCCTGTCGCCGAGACCGAGGTCGCCTTCCGCGACCACGATTCGACCAAGACGGGGATCCGCCTGACGCAGTGGACCAACCTGGCAATCAATGATTACGTGCTCATCGGCCGCGAGCTGGCGAGGGTCCTGGCATTGCCCAAGAACCCGGACGACGACTGCCAGTTCTGGAGCGAGCAGAACCAGCGGCTCGGCTGGCTCGAGACGACGCCCGAGCATCACCCGATGGGCCAGCCGATCTACAAGGTGGAGATCCACCCCGCCGGCTCGACGTTCCCGCCCGGCGGCGTCGCGCCGTTGACGTTGAGCTACCGCAACGACGACGGCGGCCCCGGCTTTTCCAAGGACGCACGCCTGACCTTCGACCCGCCGGCCGATGGGACTTACCTCGTCCGCGTCGAGGATGTCCGCGGGCTGGGCGGCGACGACTTCGGCTATCATCTCGTCGTGCGGTCCCCCCGCCCCGATTTCGCCGCGTCGACGAGCACCGAGAACCCGAACATCCCGCGCGGGGGGACGACGCTGTTGACGGTCAACCTGGCGCGGATCGACGGCTTCGACGGGGCCGTGGACGTGTCGGCCGACGGCCTCCCGCCGGGCGTCTCGGCCACTCCGGCGCGGGTCGAGGCGGGTGCGACCACGGCCATCCTCGCCCTGTCGGCCGACGCGACCGCCCCGGCCTTCTCGCCGCCGACCTGGACCCTGGCCGCCCGTTCCGCCTTGACCGAGGTCGGGCCGGGATCGCCCGGCGACGCGATCCGGCACGCGCTCGACCCAGGGGGGCCTCGCGGGGGCTGGGTCACGGTGACCCCCGCCCCCAACCTGTCGATCGTGGCCCAGCCCGCCCGGGTCGTGATCCGGCCCGGGCAGCAGGTGTCGATGACCTTGAAGGTCACGCGCGGCCCGGCATTTGCTGGCCGAGTGCCGGTCGAGGTGCGCAACCTGCCGTTCGGGGTCAGGGTGCTGAACCTCGGACTCAACGGCGTGCTGGTGCCCAAGGGGCAGGGCGAGCGCACGATCTTCCTCCTGGCCGAGCCCTGGGCCGAGGCGGCGGAGCGGCCGTTCTATGCCGTCGGCAAGGCCGAGGCGGCGGCGGCCGAGCACAGCTCGGCCCCGATCGTGCTGGTGGTCAGCCCTCCGGTCCCCAATCCAGCGACGTCGGCGACGGTCGTGAATCCCTGAGCCAGAGCCCAATGCTGAGATTGTGGAGCCAGCACCGCGGTCGCGTCGTCGCACTCGTCACGGAGGGCGCGCGCCGCGAGGCGCTCCTGGCCTTCCTGAACTGGTGGAACCGCAACCAGGTCATCCGGATCGTCGGCGCGATGCTGGTGGCCTGGGTGGTCGGCGTGGTGGGCCTCCACCTGGCCGAGCGGGGGAGCAACCCCGCGTTCGCGACCTGGACCGGGTCGTTCTTCAGCGTCTGGGTCCTCCTGTTCAGCGGCCTGGACCAGCCGCCGAACACCGCGATCGGGCGGGTCTTCGCCATGATCCTGCTGGGGACCGGGGTGGGCCTGGCGGGGCTGTTCACGGGGACGGTGGCCTCGGTCCTGGTCGAGTATCAACTGCGGAGGCGCGACGTGGCGAATTTCGAGATGGAGGACCACCTGGTCCTCTGCAACTGGAGCCCGCGCGGGCTGGCCTGGATCCGCGAGGGCCACAGCAAGATCATCCAGGACAAGCGGCCGGTCGTCATCATCCACGACGACACCGAGCAGATCGCGCTGCCCGACCAGCAGGACGACCCGTCCTTCAATGATGTCTACATGATCAAGGGTGACCCGACCAACGAGGTCATCCTGCGCCGCGCCCGGGTCCCCCG
>DASZMJ010000248.1:0-13987 GCA_035551935.1 Isosphaeraceae bacterium | reverse complement strand
TGTGGGAGGGCGGACGGCACGCGGAGCGTGCCTGCTACGAGGAAGAGGGACGGCCGGCCCGGCTTCGTAGCAGGCACGCTCCGCGTGCCGTCCGCCCTCCCACAAGCGTCTTGGGTGATGGCGGACGGCACGCGGAGCGTGCCTGCGACGAAGGCGGGCCGACGGCGAGGGCCTCGACGGCGCCGCCCCGAGAGTGACGGTCGGTCAGCCCCACCGGGGCGAGGGGAGTGGTGGTTGGCACGCGGTCGGCGCGCGGGGACAATCGGGGCGCACGGCTTCCGGGACAAACCACGAGGACGGGAGGGGGCATGGGCGCGGCGAGCTGGGAGCGGGAGGCGTCGGAGTCGGACACAACGCTGGAGGAGAACTGGCTGTTCCGGCTCCGTCGCGAGCGGTATCGGTCGCGCGCCTCGGGCCTCGGGCACGACTTCTACGTCCTGGAGCTGGCCGACGCGGTCCACGTCATCGCGCTGACGCCATTGCGGCGGGTCGTGCTGGTCCGGCAGTTCCGCGCCGGCTCGAAGGAGGATAGCCTCGAGACCCCCGGCGGCCTTCTCGAGCCCGGCGAGAACCCCCTCGTCGCCGGCGCCCGCGAGCTGGCCGAGGAGACCGGCTTCGAGGGCGACCCTCCCATCCTCCTCGGCACCGTGTGGTCGAACCCGTCCATCATGTCGTCGCGGATCACCACCATCCTCATCCCCAACGCCCGGCCGACGGCCGCCGTCAAGCTCGACCACGCCGAGGAAGTGGACGTCGCGCTCGTCCCCGCCGCCGACATCCCCCGCATGATCGCCGATGGCCGCATCAACCACGCCCTCTCCGTCGCCGGCCTGCTCTGGTGGCTCATCGCCGAGATGCCGGGGACGGCGCTGTCCGTCGCCGGCCTGGCGAAGCCCGGGTCGAGATGGTCACGTCTCCGAATCGCGACCGTCATGGGGATCGTCGCGGCCGCGGCGCTCATCCTCGGAGTCGCGAAGTCCCTCGCGGGGAAGGACCCGGCGGCGATGGTCGCCGCGGTGATGGTCTTTATGCTCTTCTCGCTCGGCTTCCTGGCCATCCTCTGGCTGAGCAAGCCCCATCACTCCACCCTAATCCGCCTCGTCGAAGGCGCGCATCGAGGGCGAAACTCCCTGCTCTGGTACCTTGCCATCATCGGTTTATTTAATAGTTTGTTATTTATTAGTTTCTTAATCATTACGATTTGCGAAGGGGCCTGGATGTAAGGCCGGACCGGCCATCATCCCCCGTCCGGCTTCGCCGCGCGGGCGCCGCGGTCGGGGCGCTTCACGCCGATGGCGGCGTCCTTGGGGGGCCAGGGGTCTCCGGGCCCGAGCCAGGAGGGCTTCGGCTCCTCCTGGGGGGCGAAGAAGCGGTCGAACTCGCGGTGGACGCGGGCGGGGTCGAGGCGGACGCCGTGGAGCGGCAGGTCGAGGAGGTCGGCGTCGTAGACGTAGGGGGGATCGGGGTAGATGACTCGGCCGTAGGCAGCGATCAGTGCGTCGCGGCCGACGCCGTGGCGGCGGGCGAGGGCCTGGGCGTCGTCGAGCCGGTGGAGGTGCTCGAGCTGCCACTCCGCGCGGTTCGCGGCCACGGCCAGGTTCCGGGCGCGCAGCAACGGTGGGATCGGGAACTTCGCGGACTCCGAGGGTAACAGCGGAGGCAGGTACGTCCCCAGCAGGGCGTCGGCCCGCGGCTGGTGGAGAACGATCAGGCCGAGCTGGAGCAGCACGAGGGCGAGCGCCGAGGCCCGCGTCAACGGCGCCGGCCTCGGGAAATGGGGACAGGCACCTTCGCGGACTCGGAGCCAGTCCCCATTTCCCGAGGCCGGCGCGGCGGGGAATCGCAACGCCGCCCACCAGCCGACGAGGAACAGGACGAGGCCGAGGTAGGGGATCACGTCGTACCAGGGGACGAAGCCGCGGAGGCTGTTGAACGGCAGGTACCCGCGGAAGCTCCACTCCAGGACCGAGCCGAAGATCAAGATGGCCGCGCCGGCGGCCTCGAGCGGGGTCGGCCGCGCCCCGCGGCGGGTCCAGGCCCAGGCGCCGACGATCGCGAGCAGGAGCATCGCCGCCTGCTGGAACTCCAGGTCGGCCACCACCGCAAGGCCCCCCAGGATCAGCCGCTCGGGGATCGCCTGGATCGTGTGGCTGATGCCGACGGCGACGTTCATCGCCTCGTTCGTCGACCGGCCGTGGAAGCTGACCTTCGCCTGCTCCTCGATCGCCTTCTGCGCCAACGCCAGGTCAAGCCCCGCCGCCGCGACCGAGGTCAGCACGACCAGCCCCGCCGCGACGACCGGCCACCGACGCCTCCCCGAATTCGGCCTCCAGTCCGCCAGTACGTACACCGCGCCCACGACGCCGCCGACCAGGCCGACCGTCCAGCACCAGCACGCCGCCAGCGTCGCCAGGCATGCCATCGCGAGCCGCCAGGCGCCCCCCGATCGCTTCCACGATTGCAGATAATAGAGCGTCGCGAGGATGCCGAACGCGGCGGCCGTCGCCTGGCTCGCCGAGAACCACCAGGCGGCGGGCCACATCAGGGACGTCGTGCCGTAGACGACCATGGCCGCGAACCCCGCCGCGGCGCGGCCCGTCTCGCGCGCGACGAACCGGCCGAGCAACAGCATCGTCGCCGCGAGGATCGCGTAGGCCGTCGCCGCCAGCGTCTGCTGCGAGTGCGCCAGGTCGCCCGCCAGCGCGAGCACCGTCGCCGTGATGATCCGCCAGACGGGCACGATATGAACATTATGCGGCGTGAACAGGTTCGCCAACGCCCTTGGGAACGTGCGCGAGGTGCCGATGTACTCGAAGTCGTCGCCGTAGATCCGGCTCGTCGCCAGCGAGTCCGATAGCAGCCACGCCGGCGCCATGCAGGCCACGAACACGAGCGCCGCGGTCGCGACCCGACTCAGCGGCCGGCCCCACGCTTTGGCCGGGATCAGCCACGCCAGGGCCGCGACGAGCGGCAACGCCGACGCGGCCGCGAACGCCGTCGGGGCCTCGTAGACCATCCCCCGCGCCATGCCGGCGCCGTGGACGTTCTGCCGCAGCACCCAGACCCCCGCGACCACCCACGCCACGGCCCCCGCCGCCCCGCAGGTCAACCGCAACGCCGACACCCTCGGCCGCACCATCCCCCGAGCCTCGCTTCTCGTCTTCCAGGGTCCGCACCGCCCCGTCCATCATCGGTCCGGGCGGGGGGGGATGCAACACGAAGGGCCGGGGCGAGAAGAGGGATTCACCACAAAGGCACAATTAACATGAAGAGAATTTGAAAATTTTTAAATTCAATTTTCTTTGTACTCTTTGTGTCTTTGTAGTGACTCCCTCTTCTATTTCGGAGGCCAAGGCTCCCCCTTCGGTAGCCACGGCGGCCGAGGCTCGGGCGTGGAGATGAGCAGGTTGCCGAGCGCGGCGTGGACGGCGGCCGGGTCGGCGGGTTGGCCGGAGTCGGGGAGGTTCAGGAGGTCGACGGCGTCGAAGTCGGGGAGGTCGGCGGGCAGGCCGGGGCCGAGGACGCGGCCGAAGGCGCGGCGGATCGAGGCGCGGTCGAATCCGCGGGCCGACGCGATCCGCTCGGCGCGGTCGAGTCGGGCGAGGAAGAGGCGCTGGGCCTCGCGGCGGTCGTCGGCCAGGACGATCGCGCGGGCCTTGAGCAATTCCGGCGGCAGGGTGCCCTCGGGGTCGAGCGACCCTTGCGTGCGGAACGTCTCGATGAACCCGCGCATCTCGGCCGGCGTCACCTCGGGCGCCTCGTCGAGGACGAGGCGCTCGGCGCGCGGCCCGTGGAGTGCGATCAAGAGGACCGCCAGCCCGAGCACCGCCGGCGCCGCGCCCCGCGACAACGGCCGGGGCCAACCCGGCCATTCGCCCGCCGGCCCGGCCCACCAGCCGGCGACGAACAGGACGGCGCCGACCTGCGGGATCGTCGGATCGACCCGGATCGGGTCGAGGCCGTCGAAGGGAGGACCCGGCTGGAACGTGAACGTGAAGGCCAGCAGGAACCCGACGACGACCATCGTCGCCCCGGCGGCCTCGAGCGGGCTCGGCCACGGGGGGCGCGGCCGGGACGGGGACTGGCTCCGAGTCTTCGAGGTGCCTGTCCCCCGTTCCGACCCCAGGCGCGTCCAGGCCCAAAGGGCGACGATCGCGACGACGAACACGGCCCCTTGCGCCGGGTCGACGGCCGCATCCAGGCCGAGGTTGCCGAGGACGAGGGCCTCGGGGATCGCCCGGAACGTGTCGAGCACGGCGACGAGCGGATGCGCCGCCCGGCTCGGAGTCCATCCCCCCATTCCGATCGCGACGCCCGCGCACGCGAGGCCGACGACCAGCGGGATCGCCGCCGCCTTCTTGCACCGAGGCCGGCCGTCGGCCCAGAGGTAGACGAATCCCGCCGGCCCGGCGACGTATCCGGCCGGGGCCGACCACGCGGCGAGCAACACCGCCAGGCACGCCAGGGCCATCCACCGCACCCGCCCGGTCGCCCGCCACTCTTGCAAGGCCGCGAGCATCGCCAGCGTGCCGAACCCGGCCCAGAGCGCCGCGCTCGCCGCGAAGTGCGTCGCGGCCGGCTCGAGCACCGTCGAACACCCGAGCACCGCCATCGCCGCGAAGCCCGGCGCCATCCGTTTCCACTCGTGCGCGACGACGTGCCCGACCGCGAACACAACGAGCACGAACGGCACGAGCGCCCCGATCGTCAACACCCCCGGCAGGTCGGCCAGGTCGCCCGCGAACCGGCCGAGCAGGTACGTCCAGGCCCGGAACCAGGGGCCGACGGGGGGCGTCCCGACCGGGGCGAACTCGCCCGTCACCGTTCGGGAGGCGGCCAGCACGACGAAGTCCTCGCCGGCCGGCACGTGATGCCAGAGTGCATCGCGCAACAGGTACGCCGGCGCGGCGCAGAGGATCGCGCCGACGGCGATCGTGGGCAGGAGGCCCAGCGGCCGGGCGAGCCAGGGCGGCAAGGACGTCACCGCGTGTCGCATCGCCTGCCATTGTGCCAGGCACGGGCGGCGCCCGCCACGCGATTGACCGCCCGGCGCGGCGGCCATTAGAATGGCGGGGCCCTGGTCTCGGGACCCCACCAGAGCCCTCGGCCGCGGTCGGTTCGGGTCGTCGACGCGCGATGGCGATCAGCTATTACAAGCGGTTCCGGATGGAGATCGACCTCGACGTCCCCCGGCCGCCGGCGGCCTTGCCGCCGACGTTCCGGTGGGTGGCGTGGGAGGAGGCGCTCCTGGAGCAGCATGCGTCGGTGAAATATCGCTGCTTCCGCGAGGAGATCGACGCGCACGTCTTCCCCTGCCTCGGCGACCTGGACGGCTGCCGTCGCCTGATGCGCGAGATCCGCCGCAAGCCCGGCTTCCTCCCCGGCGCCACCTGGCTCGTCGCCGGCCCGACCGGCCCGTGCGGCACGATCCAGGGCGTCATCGACCGCGGCCCGATCGGCGCCATCCAGAACGTCGGCGTCGTCCCCGAGTCCCGCGGCCTCGGCCTCGGCCAGGCCCTCCTCCGCCGCGCCCTCGACGGCTTCCACCACGCCGGCCTCCGCCGCGCCTACCTCGAAGTCACCGCCGAGAACTCCGGCGCCGTCCTCCTGTATCGAGCCGTCGGCTTCCGCCGGGCGAAGACCCTCTACAAGGCAGTCGACGGCTGACGGCAGCCGTATGATGTAGGGCAGGGCTCGCCCTGCCTCTTCCTTCCGATGAAGCGGATGCGGCAGGGCGAGCCCTGCCCTACGAGGAATGGCACCCGTTCCGAGGAACTCGTGACCCAGACGACCATCCAGCAACACGTTTTCCCCAACGGCCTCGTCCTGGTCGCCGAGTCGATGCCCGGGGTCCGCTCGGCGGCCTTCACGTTCCTGCTGCCGGCCGGGGCGGCGTTCGAGCCGGAAGGATTGGGCGGCGAGGCGGGCATGCTCGCCGACTGGATCGGCCGGGGGGCGGGCGAGAGAGATAGTCGCGAACTCCTGACGGCGCTCGACAACCTCGGCGTTAGCCACGGCGAGAGCGCGCAGACGGTCCATACCAGCCTCTCGGCGGCGACCCTCGGCCGCAATCTGATGCCGGCGCTTGAGATCTTCGCCGACATGATCCTCCGGCCGTCCCTCGACGACGAGGAGGTCGAGCCGATCCGCGCGCTGGCGTTGCAGGGGTTGCAGGGGCTCGAGGACGACCCCGGCTCGAAGGTCATGCACGAGCTGAGGCGTCGGCATTTCCCCGACCCCTGGGGCCGGCCGTCGCCCGGCACGCCCGAGGGGGTCGAGGCCGTCACGCCCGAGGCGTTGCGCGCGTTCCATCGGGCCGCGTATCGCCCCAACGGCTCGATCCTCGGCGTCGCCGGCGCGATCGACTGGCCCGCCCTCCGCGACGCCGTCGGCCGCCTCTTCGACGCCTGGCACCCGCGGCCCGAGCCGGCCATCACCGTCCGCCCTACCGGCCCGAAGCGCGATCATATCCTCAAGGAAACCCAGCAGACCCAGATCGCGCTGGCGTATCCGACGGTGACGATCTCGAGCCCCGACTATTACGCCGCCCGCGCCGCGACGGCGATCCTCGGCGGCTACGCCTCGGCGCGCCTCTTCACCGAGGTCCGCGAGAAGCGCGGGCTCTGTTACTCGGTCTACGCCGGTTATGAAGGGCTCCGCGACCGCGCCGCGGTGCTCTGCTACGCCGGCACCTCCTCCGACCGCGCCCAGGAGACGATGGACGTGACCCTCGCCGAGATCGGCCGCCTCGCCCGCGACGGCGTCGAGGCCGAGGAACTCGACATGATGCGCGCCGGGCTGAAGAGCTCGCTCATCATGCAGCAAGAGTCCAGCATGAGCCGCTCCTCCTCCCTCGCCGCCGACTGGTACTACCTCGGCCGCGTCCGCACCCTCGACGAGATCGCTTCCGCCCTCGACGCCTTGACCCCCTCCTCCGTCTCCACCTTCGCCGCGGGCCAGGACGTCGCCGACATGACCTTCGTCACCCTCGGGCCCAAGGCGCTGGCCATCCCCTCGTAGGGCGTGTGCAACACGCCGTCTTGAATCGGAGGAGGCTGTCTCATGCACGGCACGTCTCCCGAGTCGAACCCCGAGTTCGAGAAGGTCTGCGCGATCCTGGAGTCGGTCGCCAGCAACTATGCCCCTGAGTCCGAGGAGGCCAGGGCCATTCAGGCGGCGGCGGAAGCCTATATCTATGTGCAACTCCACGTCGGTTTGAATCAGGCCTACCAAAGGTTCAAGCGGATGGGCCTCGACGGACTGACCGACGTACAGTCCCAAATCCTGCGTGACATGGGCATCGAGCCCGAAGACGATTGAGCCCCGTTGGGCGTGTGCAACACGCCGTCTGGAATTCGAGCCGTGAGACGGCGTGTTGCACACGCCCGACTAGAGGATCGGAGCCCGCGCCGTGACGTTCCACCACACGACCCTCGACAACGGCCTGAACGTGGTCGCCGAATTGAACGAGGCCGCGCACTCGGTGGCGGCGGGGTTCTTCGTCCGGGCGGGGAGCCGCGACGAACAGCCCGAGGTGGCGGGGGTGTCGCACTTCCTCGAACACATGGTGTTCAAGGGGACGCCGAGGCGCGACGCGATCGCGGTCAACCGCGACTTCGACCGCGTCGGCGCCAAGCACAACGCGCAGACGTCGGAGGAGGACACGGTCTATCACGCCACCTGCCTCCCCGAGTACCTGCCGAAGACCTTCGACGTCCTCGCCGACCTGATGCGGCCCACGCTCAAGCCGGAGGACTTCGACACGGAGAAAAAGGTCATCATCGAGGAGATCCGGATGTACCTGGATAACCCGATGATGGTCGCCTACGAGGCCGCCAAGGCCGCGCACTTCGCGCCGCACCCGCTGGGGCACAGCGTGCTGGGCACCGTCGAGTCGATCACCGACCTGGCGCTCGACCGGATGCGCGACTACTTCCACCACCGCTACGGCCCGAGCAACATCGTCCTGGCCGTCGCGGGCAAGACGAGCTGGGACGAGGTCGTCGCCCTGGCCCGCGAGTACTGCGGGGCCTGGGAGGGGGGCGAGGCGCATCGCGCGGCATTGCCGCCGAGGGGGTCGGGCAAGTTCGAGGCGATCCTCCGCGCCGAGGACAAGCAACAGACGGTCGTCGCATTGGCCGACGCGCCGCCCCTGGAGAGCGACGACCGCTACGCCGCGAGCCTGCTGGCCACCATCCTCGGCGACCACACCGGCTCGCGGCTCTACTGGGCGTTGATCGACCCGGGATTTGCCGACGGGGTCGAGGTCTCGTACCAGGACTACAATCAAGGCGGCGCCTTCTACGCCTTCCTGAGCTGCGAGCCCGACGAGGCCCAGGCCAACCTGGCTCGGATCGTCGACGTCTTCCGGTCCGCCCGCGCCGACGGCATCGGCGCCGACGAGCTGGAGCAGGCCCGCAACAAGGTGCTCGCGCGGACCGTCCTGCGGAGCGAGCGGCCGATGGGCCGGCTGATGTCGCTGGGCTTCCACTGGTCGTACCGCCGCGAGTACGTCCCCGTCGACCGCGAGCTCGAGCTCTATTCCGCCGTCACCCCCGACGACCTCCGCCGCGTCCTCGACCGCTGGCCGCTCGACCCCTTGACCGTCGTCTCCGTCGGCCCCACCACCGACCTCCGCCCGATCTCCTGAGCCGACGCCTTCCTCCCCATAGCAGGCACGCTCCGCGTGCCGTCCGCCTTCATCCTTCCCTCGGGGTTGGGTCGCGGACGGCACGCGGAGCGTGCCTGCTACGGGAGGATTCGCCCGAGATCCGCAGGCGGCACGGGTCCAAAGCCGGACCTATAGCACCTCTGGCGTCCCAATTTCGAGTTTTTTCCCAGAATTCGGGAATAATCTTGGCTCGAGGTTTCGAGATTATAGGGGTGAATGGTGCGACGGTGCGCGCAACAACAGTCGTTGCCCGCGGCCTTCCTCCATGCAACCGCGCCCCTTGTCGAGGACTCGCAACATGGCCCACTCCAAGATCAGCTCCGCGCAGCACGCCGCCCGCCAGGCCAACGCAGGCAAATCGACCGGCCCCCGCACCGCCGAGGGCAAGGCGATCGCCGCGCGGAACGCCCTCAAGCACGGCCTCGCCTCCCTCGCCCCCGTCCTGCCGGGCGAAGATGCGGCCATTTTCGAACAAATGATATCGCAATGGATGAAAGACCAGCAGCCTGCCACGGGAGAGGAGCGCGAGATCGTCTACAACATGGTCTGCGCGACCGTCGCCATCGGCCGCGTCCGCAAGGCCGACGCCGCCGCGGCGCTGGTGCGGATGCGCCAGGCCGGCGAGGCGTTCGACGCGCAGCGCGCCCAGACGCTCCAGGAGGCGACCGTGCTCGTCGGCCGCGGCCGGCAGGACCTGGTGATCCCGCTGCTGGCGCGGGCCGACGGCGTGCGCTGGCTGATCGCCAAGTGGGACGAGATGGACGAGCAGCTCACCGGCAGCGGCCACCTCTGCCCCGACTGGCGCGGGCGGATGCTGGCGATGCTCGGCTGCGCCCCGGGCGACCTCGACGACGAGCGGGCCCGCGTGGTGCACGGCCTGGGCATGGCGCTGGACGTGGCCTGCGCGGCGCACCTCCAGGGCCACGCGCGGTACCTCGAGAAGGGCATCGCGATCGACGCCGACCGGCCGATGGAGCGGCTCCGCGCGATCATGGCCTCGGAGCTCGAGGCGCTGCGATCGATCCTCCCGGAGCTGGAGCTTGAAGAGGCCGAGCAGCGGCAGCAGGTTCTCGACGCGGCGGCCGTCGACGTCAGCGACGACGGGGCGCGGCGGCATCGCTGCCTGCAAGACCACCAGCGCACCTTCCGGCAGCTCTCGACGGCGCTGATCGCCTGCAAGAACGCGCGGCTGAAGCTGTATGGGCGCATCCTCTCCAGCAGCGAGAACGAGCCCGCGTGGACCCCTCCCGAGCCGACCCCGACGGCCCCGCAAGAGCCGGCGCGGAACGAACCGAAGGACGATGCAACCTACGATTACGTAATGGTCTTGGATGAGACACCCATGCCCGCGACGCCCCGGCCGGCGTCCTCGGTCGTCGTCGGCATGGCGCCGAACCCGACTTCCGCCCCGCCGCGACGCTTCTGAGGCCCCGAAACGGGCCACGAATCCCCCTTTCCCATCAGCGAAGGCCGATCCGAACCGGCCGGCATCGATCGGGGTGCGTCATTCGGTAGCCTTCACTCCGCACTCATTCCTCAGCACTCAGCACTTTTCCGACGTCCCGGGTCCAAGAATCGACGGCGGACGACGAATCGGCGGTGGAAGGCGGCGCCGGCCGCCGTTGGCATCCTGAGCGGAGGCATCCTCCATGGCGACCGAGGCCGAGCCGATCGAGCCGACGGTGCTCGACTCCGAACCCGTCCCCGCCCCGAGCCCGACGACCGCGCCCGTGCACGCCGAGCCGGTCGCGGCGGCCGAGCGCGTCGCGGCGGTCGACGTGCTCCGGGGCTTCGCCCTGCTGGGCATCCTGGCGATGAACATCGTCAGCTTCGGCTGGGGCGACCAGGTCTATGGCAACCCCATGCTCGGCGACGGGTTCCAGGGGGCCGACCGCGCCGTCTGGGTGTTCAACCACATCGTCTTCGACACCAAGATGATGACCACCTTCTCCATGCTCTTCGGCGCCGGGTTGGTGCTCATGAGCGACCGCGCCGAGGGGCGCGGGGCCCGGCTCCGCGGGGTCTACTACCGCCGCATCCTCTGGCTCCTCGTCTTCGGCGCCATCCACGGGTACCTGATCTGGTCGGGCGACATCCTGTTCCTCTACGCCGAGTGCGGGCTCTTGCTCTATCTCTTCCGCCGCAAGTCGGCGCCGACCTTGATCGTCCTGGGCGTCACCGCCATCGTGCTGATGATCCCGCTCGTCTTCGCCATGATCGCCGGCGTCGAGTCGCTGAAGGCCCGCGCCGCGCGGCTCGACGCCGAGGCGAAGGCCGGCCGGCGGCTCAACTGGACAGAGACCCAGATCGTCGCCCTGCACCCCAAGCTCCGGGAGTTCATGGAGCTGAACCCGGATCCGAAGAAGGTCGAGGAAGAGCTCGACAAGGAGCGGAGGGTCTACCGCGGCGGCTACCTCGGCATCGTCAAGCAGCGCGCCCCGCGCGTCCTGATCGGCCAGATCATCGGCCTCGTCGTCGGCTTCCTCGCCATCGGCGGCCGGATGCTGCTCGGCATGGGCCTGATGAAGGCCGGCGTCTTCGCCGCCGAACGGTCGCGGCGCTTCTACCTCGGGATGGCCCTGCTCGGCTACGGCGTCGGCCTGCCGCTCGTGGCCTGGAACGCCTGGGAGTCGATCCGACACAACTTCCAGTCGGTCTTCTTCCTGCGCGGCGGGTTCGCGATCAACTACCTCGGCAGCGTCGTCGTCGCGCTCGGGCACGTCGCGGCGCTGATGCTCGTCGTCCAGTCCGGCGCGCTGACGTGGCTCACCGACCGGCTCGCCGCCGTCGGCCGCATGGCGCTGACGAACTACCTGACGCACTCGATCCTCTGCACCACCCTCTTCTACGGCTACGGGTTCGGCCTCTTCGGCCACATCAACCGCGTCGGCCTGGCGGGGATCGTCCTGTTGATCTGGGCCGCGCAGCTCTCCTACAGCCCGGTCTGGCTGGCCCGCTTCCGCTTCGGCCCCGCCGAATGGCTCTGGCGGTCCTTGACCTACTGGCGCATCCAGCCGATCCGGCGGCCGCAGGCGGTCGCGGTGGGGTGAGGAGGGACGAGGGATTCACCGCAAAGGCACAGTGGACACAAAGTAAATACAAATCTTCAATTTTAAATATTAATTTCCTTTGTGTCCTCTGTGTCTTTGCGGTGAATCCCTCGTCCGCTCGGCGCCCCCGCGGGCCCGATCTGGTAGCATGGGGCCCGAGAGAGGGGGTTGCTGATGCGACGGGCGATCGTCTGGGCGTGGGTCGGTCTGATCGCAGTTGCCGGGGAGGCGGGCCTCGAGACGCTCGGGAGGCTCGATCACCCGGCGATCCGGGAGGCGTCGGGGATCGTCGGGAGCCGCAAGTACCCGGGGATCTTCTGGGTCCACAACGACTCGGGCAACCCGCCGGCGCTGTTCGCCGTCCGCCGCGACGGGACGCTCGTCCGCGAGTTCGCCGTCGGGGCCGCCAACATCGACTGGGAGGACATCGCCAACGACGACGAGGGGCATCTCTATCTCGGCGAGATCGGCAACAACAACGGCCGCCTCCCCTTCCGCGCCGTCCTCCGCCTCGACGAGCCTGACCCGTCGAAGCCGGCCGACACGCCCTTGAAGGTCACGCTCACCACCCACTACCGCTTCCCCCCCGGTGGCCGGTTCGACGCCGAGGCTTTGGTGATCGACCGCGGCCGGGCGTTGATCCTCGCCAAGACCTTCGACAAGCGGCCGGCCGGGATCTACGCGATCCCCCTCGACCCGCCCGCCACGTTGCTCCGACCCGCCCTCCCCGAGCGGGTCGGCACGCTCGACGACTTCCCCGAGCCCGTCACCGGCGCCGACCTCTCCGCCGACGGCCGCCGCCTGGCCGTCTGCTCGTACGCCGTCGCCCGCGTCTATGCCCGCGACCGCCTCGACGACCCCTGGAAGCCGATCGGCTCCGCCCGCTTCGAGGCCGAGGGGATCGAGGCGATCTGCTGGGACGGGCCCGACCTCATCCTCGTCGGCGAAGGGCGCGGGATCTACCGGATCGGTGAGGACGACTGGAAGAAGGATCATGACAGAGGGCAGAGACGAAGGACAGAAAGGGAAAAGCCCAACGGCATGTGACCGGTGACCGATGACCAATGACCGCGGCCGAAGGCCGCGAACGTGACCAATGACCGCAGACGTGGTGATCGCCGGCGGTGGTGTGATCGGATTGTCGATCGCGTATCTGCTTGCGCGCGAGGGGATCGGGGCGACGGTGCTCGACCGGGGGGAGCTGGGCCGCGAAGCGTCGTGGGCGGGGGCGGGCATCCTGGCGCCGGAGGCGGAGCGGCCGGGCTCGCCGCTGGGGAAGTTGCGGGCCCGGAGCGCTCGCTTGCACGCCGAGTGGGCCGAGGCGCTGCGAGGGGCGACGGGTATCGACAACGGCTATCGACGCTGCGGCGGGGTCGACGTGGCGATCGATGCCGGTGAGGAGCAGGCGCTTCGGGCCATCGCGGGCCGGTGGCGGGACGAGGGGATCGCCTTCGAGCGGCTCGAGCCGCGGGACTTCGACCGCGTCGAGCCGGCCCTGGGCCGGGACCTCCGCGTCGCCTACTTCCTGCCCGACCGCGCCCAGATCCGCAACCCCCGCCACCTCCGCGCCCTGGCTTCGGCCGCCGCGGCGCTCGGCGCGAGGTTGCGGCCCGGGCTGGCGGCCGAGGGGTTCGAGGTCGCGGCGAACGGGCGGATCACCGCGGTCCGGACCGCCGAGGGCCCGTTCTCCTGCGGCGCGGCCGTCGTCGCGGCGGGGGCGTGGTCGGCCGGGCTGCTCGAAGGGCTCGGCCTGCACGTGCCGACGCCGCCGGTGAAGGGGCAGATCGTGCTGTTGCGGACCGAGGGGCCGGTCTTGCGACGTGTCGTCGAGCACGGCAAGAACTACCTCGTCCCCCGCGACGACGGCCGCGTGCTCGTCGGCGCGACCGAGGAATACGCCGGCTTCGACACCCGGCCGACCGGCCTCGCCGCCCGCGACCTGCTCGCCGAGGCCATCCGTCTCTGCCCCGCGCTCGCCCCGGCCGAGCTCGAGCGCTGCTGGGCCGGCCTCCGCCCCGGCAGCCTCGACGGCCGACCTTACCTCGGCCCCGCCCCCGGGCACCCCAACCTCTACCTCGCCACCGGCCACCGCCGCGCCGGCCTCCAGCTCTCGACCGCCAGCGCCGAGGTCATCGCCGACCTCATCGCCGGCCGCCCGCCGCGCCTCGACTGGACGAGCTTCCGGCCGGGCAGGGATGCGCGGGAAGAGGAGGATGTGTTCCGCTCTTGAAAGAGGGTCGAACCGCAGACGACGCAGATTTTCACA
>DASZMJ010000247.1:0-10552 GCA_035551935.1 Isosphaeraceae bacterium | reverse complement strand
CGGGCCGTGCCGCTCGCACTGGTGGACAAGCCACCAGTGGCACCCCTTCTCCATCCGCGCCAGTGCTCCGGGCCGTGCCGCGCGCACTGGTGGACAAGCCACCAGTGGCACCCCTTCTCCATCCGCGCACGAGGGCCTCGGCGATTGTGACCCGCGACTCATCCCGGATTGTCAAAGAGCGGCCGCACGCCCGTCCTACCGCACCCGGATGCCGTCGCTGACGAGCGGCATCACCGGCCGCGCGGGGGCCGCGAACGCTTCGCGGCGGATCGTGCTCTCGAAGCCGGGGTATTGCGGTGGAAGTCCCTGCGGAGGATGGACTTCGGCGGTGGGTTCGTTCGGCGAGACCGAGGGCATTGTCTGGGAAACTGCCTGGTGCTGCGGGTTCGAGGCCGGACCCGCGGCAGCCGGCGCCGGCGGGGCCGGAGCAACGAGGGGTTCGCCGTGCGGGAGGCCATCAGCCTGGCCCGCTCCCGACGGAAGAGTGGCCGACGGAACCGTTGTGGTCATCACGACTTCGGCGGTGGGTTCGTTCGGCGCGGCGGGGTCGGAATGGGCCTGCACCCCGGCCGTCTCGCAGGGGGCGAGGGGGTCTGATCTTCCTCCCGAGCCCCCTGGGAGAGGGCCGGGGTGAGGGTCGGCCGTCACCGCACCCCGGGCCGCATCGACGACCGGCATCCCCGCCGCAAGGATCGTCTCCTTCACGACTTCGGCGGTGGGTTCGTTCGGCGCCGGCCGACGTCGGCCCCCGCGCTTCGGCTCGAACCAGCCCTGCCGGCCCTTGCAGTACTGGTCGATGGCCTTGTGCAACTGCCGCACCGACTGGCCCTCGTGGCGGTGCCGAATCTGGCCCTCCGGGCTCGTGTCCAACAGCGCCCGGTCCTCCGCCTCCTGGCGGAGCGGCCCGTCGAGCTCTTCCCAAAGCGCGTCGCGCTCGGCCTCGATCGCCGCGACCTCCTCGGCCAGGCACGCCGCGACCTTCGCCCCGCCGGCCTCGACCGCCGGGCCCCCCAGCAGGTGCCAGGCACGCCGCGACTCCTCATCGCCCCAGGCGCCCGAGGCGAGTTTGCCGCGCAGGTCGGCCCATTCCGCCAGCAGCCAGTTGCAGCCGGCGGTGAAGCCGAGCAGGCCCCGCACGGCGCGGGCCGGCTGCTGCGGCAGGAGCTTGGCGCACGCCTCGACCCGCCGCCGTTGGAGGTCGTCGAACGCCTTGCCGGCCTCGCGGATCCGCGCGGCGAGCGCCGCATGCTCCTCCGTCTCCAGCCGCTCGAGCTTGGTGAGCTCGAGGGCCATGCGGCGGGCCAGGCCGGTCTCGATCGTCCCCTCGGGTCGGATCTCATCGACCAGTTGGTGGAACCGCTCGTCGGCCTCGGCCTGGAGGTCCTCGGGGAGCACCTCCTCGGCGCGATAGCCGTGCTTCAGCGCGTTGCGCCGGGACTTGAGCTTGCCCTCGCGGGTCTTGACGCCCCCCTTGAGGCTGTTGCGCCGGTTGGCCGCCAGCTTCGCTTCGGAGATCATTGGTGTTCGTCCCAGGATCGTGGACCGCTTGTGGGGCACCATCGCCCCAGGAGAGATCCTATCGTCCCGAAGACAAGAATCAAGTCGCCCTTTCAAAAAAAACGCGGCACATGTCCCCGCTCGCTGTGCTCGTTTTGCCCCTCCCAGCCGGCGTCCGGGAGGAACAGTGATCCGGAATCGCCTGAAAGGCTCGTCTTTCGTAGGGTCCGCTCTTGCAGACCTCTTCCACGATAGGAAGAAAAGAGGTCCGCAAGAGCGGACCCTACGAAGAGCGATCCATTCCCGCGATTCGGTAGGAGACCTCCCGAATCAGGGATGAATCCGTTGGTAGGCAGGTGTGTGCTGGTCCGAGTTCTTGTAGGGCAGGGCTTGCCCTGCCGTCTTCGGAAGTGGAGGCAGGGCAAGCCCTGCCCTACAAGAAGATCAGGAATCGTCGCGCTCGCCGTCCTCAACACGCGCCCGGGACGGTGGGGCGTGGCGGAAGAGGTCGTCCCAGCGTTCATCGAGGATCGCAAGGGCGTTGTCGAGCGGGAGGGCCTCGAGACGGTCGGCGCGGTCCTGGCGGACGAGGCCGAGGCGGACGAGCTTGCCGAGGGCGTCGGCGATCTCGAAGTCGGGATTGATGCCGAGGGAGTCGTGGAGGTAGGACTCGATGCGGGCGTCGAGGCGGTCGGGGGTCCAGGGCTCGGGTTCGTCGCGGCCGAGGTGGAGGAAGACGTAGGCGAGGAGGGCTTCCTTGTACTCCTCTTCCTCGGCCTGGTCGATGAGGCGGGTGATGACGGAGGCGTTGTTGGCCATCGACAGGTAGAAAAGGTGGCGGATCATCCGGTGCAGGTGCTTCTGCTTGGCGCGGTGGAAGCCGAAGAAGGAGTTCACGCCGGCGCTGATCGGCGCGACCATGATCGCGCCGAGGGCCGCCGTCGACAGCGACGCGAGGCCGAAGATGCCCGCGGCGCCGACGGCGCCGAGCAGCTTCATGGCGGCCGTCGGGATGCCGACGGCGATCGGCGAGGCGATCTGCGCCTTGTCGACCAGCCGCATCTTGACCTTCGCCCCCTGCTCGGGGAGGTGCATCTCCATGTCGACGTGGGGCACGTCCTTGAAGAGGCGGAGGTAGAGCACGTCGGAGCGGACGTAGTCGTCCCTGAGCTTCTTGCCGGGCTTGAACTTCAGGACGACGATCAGGCGACGGTAGCCCTCGAAGAGGATCTGGCGGCGGCGGAAGCGGGTCTTCACGTTGCGCACGGTGCGGGTGATCGTCGCCTTGCCGCGGACGAAGACGCGGAGGTGCTCGAAGAGGTCGAAGTTGGGGACGTAGTTCAGGCCGTGCTCGTTCGGGGCCTCGATGGCCTGCTCGATGATCCCCAGGCCGAGCTCGCGGAAATTGGCCCGTAAGAGCGCGGCCTCGAACGGCTTGAGGAAGCGCTCGTCGGTGTCATCGGCGAGCTTCCGCGAGTGGCCGGCGACATCGACGCAGTCCACGTCCGGGTCGAGCGGGGCGTAGAGGTCTTTCAATTCGTTCTGCCAGTCGAGGAACTCGTGGTGGTAGTAGGCCTCGAGCATCTTGGCCAGGGACTGGAGCCCTTCGCGCTCGTGAGGGGCGAGCGCGGGAAGGTCCAGCAGGGCGCGGGTCAGGTCCGCGGGCCGGACCGGGATGCAGCGGTCGCGGGGCTCCTCGACGGGCACGGGCCGGCCGGGCAGGGGGATCGGCGGGGGCGCGGTCGTCGCGATCGTCTTCGAGTCGGTGGCCATCCGCGCGGCCCCGGCGATGGGGCCCCTCCGACGCCCCGGCCCGGGACCTCCGGCATGCGTGCGGCGTCGCCTTCATTGTAACCGACGCGCCGACCCGGCCGCGATTGACAGGCGCGGTCGTGCCGATAGAATCGCCAGGCAGGCGCGCGGCCGAGTTGGGGAAGGAACCGCCCGGAACGGGTCGCGACCGATCGTCGCCCCACGGAGGCCGCAACGGATGTCCCGCCGTCAACCCGCCCGACCCCTCTCCGCCCTGATCCTCGGCCTCCTGCTTCTTACCCCATCGCCGTCGTTCGCCCAGGCTCCGGCCGAGTCCGGCCCCAAGGCGGCCACGGTCGGCGCCCCGGTCAACCGGACGCGGATGGTCCGGCTCCTGGCCAATCCGATGACCTGGCCGCTGGTGCTCTGCTCGGTCGTGGCCGTCGGTTTCGCCCTGGAGCGGCTGGTGGCCCTCCGGCGGGGACGGGTGATCCCGAAGGACTTCACGCAGCGGTTCCTCGAGCGCCTCGCCGCCGGCAAGCTCGACCGCGAGCGGGCCGCCGAGCTCTGCCGGGCGCACGAGAGCCCCGCGGCCCGCGTCTTCGGGCAGGTCGTCCGCTACTGGGGGGTGCCCGCCGGGACGGTCCGCCAGGCGATCGGCTTCGACGCGGCCGGCGAGGTCGCCGACCTGAGGCGCAACGTCCGCGTCCTCAACGGCACCGCGACGCTCGCCCCCTTGCTCGGCCTCCTGGGCACCGTGATCGGCCTCATCGAGTCGTTCGACGCCCTCGGCGGGCGGAGTGCCGCCGGCACTCCCAAGGGCGAGGCGCTCGCGCACGGCATCAGCCTGGCACTCGGCTCGACCGCCCTCGGCCTGGCCATCGCGGTCTTCTCGGTCGCCGCCTATTACTACCTGCTCGGCCGCATCGACTCCCTGACCCGCGAGCTCGAGGACGCCACCCGCAAGGTCATCGACCTCGTCGCCGCCGACGAGGCCCGCCCCAACGCCGCCGATCGCCGGCCCGGCATGGCGCCGTCGTACCGGGGGCATGAGGGGTGAAGAGGGGGAAGGACAAAAGGGAAAGGGCGGAGGACGAAGGGCAGAGGATCGATGACCGAAGGCCGCGAGAAGGGACCAACGAATGTCATTGCTGGACCGTCGGCCGGACGAGGAGTTGCCGCAGATCAACATGACGCCGATGGTGGACGTGGTGCTCTGCCTGTTGGTCTTCTTCATGGCCGCCACGAGGCTCTATGCTTGGGACGAGGACCAGATCATCGTCCGCGTGCCCGAGGTCGGCGCCGCGGCGCCGTTGACGGCGGCGCCGGAGGACCTGGCGCTGGCGATCGTCAAGCCGGGCGTGGTGGTCGTCGGCGACACGAGCTATGACTTGAAGGCCCTGACGGCGCTCCTGACCGAGGCCCGCGAGCGCTACGAGGACCAGGGGGTGATCGTCCGCGGCGAGGCGAGCCTGAGCTACCAGGACGTCGCCGACGTGCTCTCGGCCTGCGAGGCGGCCGGGATCAAGAACGTCCGCCTCCCCGTCCGGCCCCGGCCGGAGCCCTCGGGCTCGAAATGAGCCCGGTTCGAGCCCACCGTTCGCAACCTCCGGAGTCGCGCATGCCGTTCCTGCGGACCTTGTACGAGGCCCTCTTCAAGCTCAGCCCGGAGACCGTGAACGCCCTGGCCGTCGCGGCGGGGCCGTGGCTCTACGTCGTGCTCTTCGCGATCATCTTCGCCGAGACGGGCCTGGTGGTCACGCCGTTCCTGCCGGGCGACTCGCTCCTGTTCGCCGTCGGCGCGGTCGCGGCCTCGCCGACGTCGCCGATCAGCGTGACGTGGACGGCGGCGCTCCTGATCGTGGCGGCGGTGCTGGGCGACGCGGTCAACTACGCGATCGGCTACCGGCTCGGCCCCAAGGTCTTCGCGCGCGAGGATTCGTGGCTGCTGAACAAGAAGCACCTGATGGAGGCGCACCGGTTCTACGAGAAGCACGGCGGCAAGACGATCGTGCTGGCGCGGTTCATGCCGATCGTCCGCACCTTCGCCCCGTTCGTCGCCGGCATCGGCCGGATGGGCTACGCCCGATTCGCGGCCTACAACGTCGCCGGGGCCGCGGCGTGGGTCCTGGCGTTCCTGCTGCTCGGCTACGAGTTCGGCCGGCGGGAGGGGGTCCAGCGGAACTTCAAGCTGGTGATCCTCGCGATCATCGTGATCTCGGTGCTTCCCCCCGCCATCGAGGTCGTCCGGGCGCGGTTGGCGGCCCGGAAGTCGCCCGCGCCGGCGCCGGCCGAGGAGTCGGTGTGAGCCCGGTCGGCCGAGGCCTACTCGGGCTTGGGGTCGAGGGCCTGCTCGAGGTCGTCGAGCGGGACGGCGTTCAGGCCGCCGCCGAGCAAGGCACTGAGCTGGAGGCCGACCAGGGCCTCGCTGGGGCTCTTCTGATGCCGCTGGGTGAGCTTCAGGTACGACTCGGCCCCGACCAGCACGGCGCGGGGCTTGCCGTGGACGGTCAGGACGTAGCGGACGTCGTCGCGCCGCAGCTCCTTGAGGATCGCCGGGAGGTTCTGGTGCAGCTCGCGGCTGCCGATGATGCGCACGGGGGAATCGGCCGGCTTGTCCGCCATGAACGCGCGGCTCCTCGAGGTGTCGCGACGCCGCCAGGCCCCGGGTTCGGGGCGGTCGCGACGCCGACAATCCGGGTCGGGGACGGATGCGGGCCGATCGAATCGATCGTCGGGATAGTGCTCGCTCAAACCATCAGCAAGTCGGGTCGAGAACGACCATTCGAGACGCGAGTGGAGGATAGGGGACTTGAACCCCTGACCTCTTGCATGCCATGCAAGCGCTCTCCCAGCTGAGCTAATCCCCCTCTGCTTCTGACAGCGTTAATGAATAGCAACCCGGCCCGAGAATGTCAACCAACCCGCCCGACTCCGGGGGCGATCGCGAGGCGACGATGGCGACTCCGGGCCGCATCCTGGTGCTGACCAATGACGACGGCATCGACGCCCCCGGCCTGGCGGCCCTCGAGAGGGCGGCCTCGGGACTGGGGACGACCCGGGTCGTGGCCCCCCTGGGGCCGTGGTCGGGCAAGTCGCACGCCATCACGACCCACGGGCCGATCCGCGTCGAGCGGCGCGGCGACGGCCGGTACGGCATCGACGGCACGCCGGCCGATTGCGTGCGACTGGCCCTCCACCACCTGGCGCCCGAGGTCGCGTGGGTCCTCTCGGGCATCAACTCGGGGGCGAACCTCGGGACCGACGTGCATCACTCGGGGACCGCCGCCGCGGCCCGCGAGGCGGTCCTGCACGGCAAGCCGGCGGTCGCGCTCTCGCAGTTCATCGCGCGTGGCCGGCCGATCGACTGGTCGCAGTCCGCGCGCTGGGCGGCATCGGTGCTGGCCGACCTGCTGCGTCGTCCCTGGCGGCCGGGCACCTTCTGGAACGTCAACCTGCCCCACCCCGGGCCCGGCACCGGCGAGCCTCCGGTCGTCTTCTGCCCGCTCGACCCCTCCCCGCTCCCCCTGAGCTTCCGCCTCGAGGGGGATCAGGCGATCTACGACGGCGATTACCAGGCCCGGGCCCGGACGCCGGGGGCCGACGTGGCGACCTGCTTCGGTGGCGCGATCGCCGTGACGCTCATCGCGCTCATCGACGCGGGCGGCCAGCATGTCTGAATCGGTTTCCGGGCGGCCGGATTTGCGATGCGGAGGGCCCGGTTCTATAATTCCCTCG
This sequence comes from Isosphaeraceae bacterium, assembly GCA_035551935.1. Lineage (GTDB taxonomy): Bacteria > Planctomycetota > Planctomycetia > Isosphaerales > Isosphaeraceae > DASZMJ01. The sequence continues at coordinate 3,565 of DASZMJ010000247.1, read as the reverse complement.
GGTGCGATCGGTCGAAAACGCCGGCAGGAGGGGGCGCGGGTCATGGGGGTCAGTTTCGGGCGGTCGCGGGTGGCGGACCTGGCCTTCCAGGTCTTCGGCAGGTCGCTCCATCCCGAATGGTTCGACGTCAAGGAACATCGCCGGGTCGCCCGCGACGCCTGGGAGGCCGACGTCCGCATCATCGAGGGGGGGCACGCCATCCTCTGGCGTTGCGGGCCGGTCTGCCTGACCGAGGCCCTGACCGCCGCCGAGACCACCCTGCCCGAGCCGGGCCTCTTGTTCCACTCTCCGGTCCGGCACGAGCGCTCGACCGTGCTGCGCCCGGGCCCGAGCCTCGAATACCAGACATGCTTCGAGGTCGAGCGCGTCGACGCCGAGGTCTTCCGGCACCTGAGCGACGAGATGACCCTCGACCCCTCCAAGGGGGGCCTCTTCCACCGCTTCCGGTCGTCGAACCGGCTCGCCCCCTCCCCCCTGAGCCGCATCAACGTCGAGGCCCGCGCCCGCGGCCTCTCGGTCCAGGGGTTCCACACCTTCCCCGACGAGCGCGCGATCGTCCGGACCCAGTCCCTCTTCGAGGTCCGGCCGACCCCGGGGCGCTGAGGTGGCCTCGACCGCGGCGGGACGTTCCGGGAGGTCGGCCCTCGGCCTGGCCTTGATCTTCGGCGCCTTCTCGTTCGCGCAATGCGTCGGCGAGCCGACGGAAGGGCTGATCTCCCAGCCGTTGCAGTCGATGTTGCTGGGCGGGGGCTTGCGCCCGGCTCGAATCGGGGCGTTCCTGGCCGTCCTGGGCCTCCCTTGGGCGTTGAAGCCCCTGTTCGGCCTCGTGACGGACTTCGTGCCGCTGCTCGGCTCGCGGCGGCGGAGCTACCTCGTCGTGACGGGTGCGCTGGGGGCCGCGGGCCTCACGGCGGCGAGCCTGGCGCGTTGGGAAGCATTCGCGCCCGGCCGGCTCCTCGCCATGTTGATCGTGCCGGCGGCCGCGGTCGCCTTCGCCGACGTGGTGGCCGACGCCTGGCTCGTCGAGCGGGGGCGGGCGTTGGGGATGATCGGCCGGTTCCAGGCGGCGCAGTGGGCGGGCTTCTGCGTCGCGACGGTCCTCAACGGCGTCGGCGGCGGCTGGATCACCGGGCACCAGCGGCCGAGGCTCGCGTTCGCCGCCTGCGCCGGCCTGTCGGCCCTGTCGACGGTGCTGGCGATCCTCTTCGTGCGCGACGCCGAGGAGCCGGTCCGGGTCGCCGCGAGCCGACGAGGGCTCGTCCGATTGTTCGGGTCGAAGGCCTGGGCGGGCGTGGCGGCGTTCCTGTTCCTCTGGAACTTCAACCCGTTCCAGAACACGGTCCTGAACCACTATTCGACGGCCGTGCTCGGCCTGACCGGGCAGGAGTACGGCAACAGCGTCGCCCTGCTGGCCGTCGGCTCGATCGCGGCGAGCCTGGCGTATGGCCTGTACTGCCGGCGGGTGCCCCTGCGCCGGCTGGTCCACGCGTCGATCGTGCTCGGGATCGCCGGGACGCTCGCCTACGGGGCCGTGCGTGATGCGCGGTCCGCGGCGGTCGTCGCGGTCGTCGTCGGGATGACGTATACGACGGCCTCCCTGATCCAGCTCGACCTGGCCGCGCGGGCCTGCCCGCCGGAGGTCGCCGGCACGGCGTTCGCGACGTTGATGGCGTTGGAGAACCTGGCCACGGCGCTGGCGACGGGCCTGGGCGGCGACTGGTATCAGCGGGGAATCCGCCTCTGGGGCCCACACGGGTCATTCCGGGTCCTGCTCGGGGTCGGCGCGACCTTCACGGCGGCCTGCTGGGTGCTCGTCCCGCTCTTGCCGCGCAACCTGGGTCCCGATGAGCCCGAGGGACCGACCCGCTCGGCGAGCCCCGCGAGGGACTCGACGTGAGACGGGGTCGCCCGAGTCGGCGCGATGGCGCGGGTCGGCCGGTCGCCCCGGGCCCGAAACCGCGGCCTCGGCGTACGACGCCGGTCTCGGGGCGGCCGATAGATAGCCTCAGCACCCCCGCAACGGACCGCCTACCACCCGAAGCACGCCCGCGATTCGGACGTGGCCCGTCGCCAGCCCGGCGGTTCCCCATTTTCAGCCGGATTTTATGTGCGAGGCGGGATGTTTTTGTGAAGCTCCGGCGCCGACCCTAAGTCGGGGCGCAGCCAGGGTCGAGGCCGGTGACACCCGGACGTCGCGGCATCCCGGCGGGGGCTCGGCGCGGGAAAAAAAGGTTTTACGACGACCGAGAGCGTCGCTACGCTCATCCGAATCTCACCCGAGCCGAGCCGAGGGAGCCGACCTCGGCCGGGGCCCAAGGAGCCTTGCCACGATGCCACAACCGACCACCCCCCTGGACCGCGCGCGGGGTTGCTTGCTGGGCATGGCCGTCGGCGACGCCCTCGGGGCACCGCTCGAGGGGCTCAGTGCCCAGCAGATCCGGGTGCATTACGACCTGGTGGTCGATTACGTCGACGGCGCCCTGGCCTGGAAGAAGAAGCCGTACCGCTGGCGGCTGCCGGGCCTCTACTCCGACGACACCCAGCAGGCCCTCGCCCTGGCCGAAGTCCTGCTGGCGTGCGGCCGGATGGACCTCGACCGCCTGGCCGAGCTCTACCTCGCCCTGTCGGTCCCCATCCCCGGGGACTCGTTCGCCGGCGCCCACCGCGGCATCGCGCGGAGCTTCCGCAAGGTGCTCGACAACCTGGAGCGGGGCGTCTCGCCCGAGCAGACCGGCCAGGATTCGGCCGGCGTGGGCGCCGCGGTCCGGATCGCGCCGGTGGCGTTGTACTTCGCCGGCCAGCCCGAGGCGATGGCCGAGGCGGCCGTGGCGGCCAGCCGGATGACGCACCGCGACGTCCGCAGTATCGCCGGCGCGATGGCCGTCGCCCACGCCGTGCGGCTGCTCGCCGCGGGGGCCGAGCCGGCCCCGAGCTTGCTGTTCAAGATCGCCGCCGAGGTCGCCCGCGCCGAGGACAAGCTCGCCGACGACTTCGGCGACGACCTCTCCTCGATCGACGTCCACCGGCACAGCGTCTCGTGCAGCATCGCGCACGCCGAGTCGCTCCTCGATCGCCCGCGCGACCAGGCCCTCGCCGCGCTGGTCGACGAGGCCAACCGCCACGGCGCCGAGCCGTCGTGCAAGCGGCCGACGATGGGCTTCCCGCCCGCCTGCATCCCGACGTGCCTCTACCTCTTGCTGACGACCGAGAGCCTCGAGGAGGCCCTCGTCGAGGTCGTCAACCTCGGCGGCGACGCCGACAGCGCCGGCGCCATCCTCGGCGCCCTGGCCGGTGCCCGCTATGGCGTCGAGGCGATCCCCGCCCGCTGGCTCGACGGCCTCCTCAACCTCGAGGGCATCGACCTCCGCGCCCGCGCCCTCGCCCGCCGCGACGCCAACGGCCTCGCCATCCCCGACTACCTCGAGACCGAGCGCGACCTCACCCGCCGCGAGTCCGAGACCCGCACCCTCCTGCTCAACCAACGCCAGGGCGGCGGCGACCACCTGAAGAAGTGCTGAACCTCCCCGTAGGGCAGGGCTCGCCCTGCCTCTTCCCCTGAGCCTCC
>DASZMJ010000246.1:0-39842 GCA_035551935.1 Isosphaeraceae bacterium | reverse complement strand
GCGCCAGCCTTGGACTCCCAGAACCGCGCGGGTAGCACCGGGATCGCATCAAGCGTCGTCATGGGCGCAACGAGAGGGTGGGGGATGGGGTAAGCGAGGTCGATGTGGGCGAATCGAGACCGGCGTATCTCATGGGAGGCGACTTTTACCCTACAGATGTCACAAATCATCCCTTCGAATTCCGTACCTTGATACTTGCCGCAAGCACACACATAATCCCGCCGGGGTCCGAATATGCCGTCGTCATCGAGGGTGCCCCTCTTCTGCCCCCAGGCTCGTGCCGAAGGGTCGCGAACCGCCTCGAGTTCTCCGTACGACCACGAGCGGATTTCGAGCAGAGTGGCGGCCCGATACTCTGAGGCGATTCCTTCAGGTAGGCGTCCCACGAGAATGTCCACCAAGGGCTATGACCATCCGGTCTCATTCCGCGGGAGCTTCCCCCGATTCTCCCGCCCAAATCGGCCGGGTGGCACGCCCTGCAAGGGCGTGGTCCCGATGCCGGCCACGCCCTTGCAGGGCGTGCCACCCGACCGAGCCCGATCGCGGTCACGGCCCGGGCAACCACCCCACGGCGACAACGTTTCGGACCCAATCCGCCAGGCCGCGGCGCCGGTCGGTCTCGGTCATGCCCGCGGAGTCGCAGAGGAGGAGGCGGTCGAGGACGAGGGACGGCGTCAGCATCGGCAAGGCGACGCCGCGGTCGGCCGGGGCGTAGGTGCCGTCGGCCTGGAGGCGATCGAAGACGAGGGTACGGGCGGTGGCGTCGTAACGCCAGACTTCGGGCACGCCGAGGTCGGCGTAGAGGGGCAGCTTCGAGGCCGATCGGTTCGTGTTGTCGACCTCGAGGACGATGTCGGGGGGCGGGTCGACGGACAGGTCGATCTCCTCGTGATATTCGACGGATGCGGCGTTCTGGATGTAGAAGCTGCCGTCGGGCTCGTTGCCGTTGCCTTCGAGGGGGTGCCGGCCGGGGCGGCGGAAGGTGGTCGAGCCGGCCTCGACGCAGGGGAGGCCGAAGTGCTCGACGACGGCGCCGATGAGGCGCGACAGGCGGCGGGCCGGCTTCTCGTGCTTGAACCGGGGCAAGGTCAGCTCCAATGTCCCGTGCCGGTAGCTCATGCGGACGCGGCGATTCTCGGGCAGGTCGCGGAGCCGGACGTAGAGGTCCCACGGCACGCCGTCGAGGACGAAGACGTCGCCCTCGGGGGTCGGGATCGCGGGCGTCAGGGTCGCGGTCGCCATCGGGAACGGCCTCGAAATCAGGGGCGCGCCAGCTCGGCCAGGAGGTGGGCGCTGGACTTGATGCCCTTGTGGAAGTCGGCCAGGGAGAACTTCTCGTTGGGGCCGTGGAGGTTGTCGTCGGTCTGGCCCCAGCCGAGCAGGAGGGTGTCGACGCCGAGGTGCTGCTTGAGCAGGCCGACGACGGGGATCGACCCGCCTTCGCGCATGAAGACGGGCTTCGTGCCGAAGCCGGCCTCGATCGCCCGGACGGCCGCGTGGACGCCGGGGCTGTCGACGCCGACGAGCACGGCCGGGGCGCCGTGGTGGTCGATGATCTCGTAGGTCACGCCCGGCGGGCAGACGCGCTTCACATGGGCATGGAAGAGGTCGCGGATCTTCTTATTGTCCTGGTCGGGGACGAGCCGGAAGCTCAGCTTCGCGCCGGCCTTGCAGGGGAGGACGGTCTTGGGCCCGGGGCCCTGGTAGCCGCCGTAGATGCCGTTGACGTCGCAGGTCGGCCGGGCCCACTTGCGCTCCAGCGTCGTGTACCCGGCCTCCCCCTCCAAACTGGGCACGCCGAGGCTCGCCTGGAACTCCTTCTCCGAGAACGGCAGCTTGGCGAACTCGGCGCGCTCCCAGTCCTCCAGCGGGCGGACATCCTCATAAAAGCCTTCGACCTGGATGCGGCCGTCGGGCCCCTTGAGGCTCGCCAGGATGACAGCCAAGGCGTTGCACGGGTTCGCGACCGCGCCGCCGAAGGTGCCGGAGTGGAGGTCGGTCTTGGCGCCCTGGACGATGACCTCGAAATAGGCCAGCCCCTTCAATCCATACGTGATCGCCGGCAGGCCGGGGGCGAACTGGGAGGTGTCGGAGATGACGGCGTAGTCGCAGGCGAGCTCCTTGGCGTGCTCGGCGACGTACGCCTCCAAGGAGGCGCCGCCGACCTCTTCCTCGCCCTCGATGAGGAACTTGACGTTGATGGGGAGCGAGCCCGTCGTCTTGAGCCACGCCTCGGCCGCTTTGAGATGCGTGAACATCTGCCCTTTATCATCGGTGGCGCCGCGGGCGTAGAGGTCGCCGTCGCGCTCGGTCGGCTCGAACGGGGGCGAGTCCCAGGGCTCGAGCGGCTCGGGGGGCTGGACGTCGTAGTGGCCGTAGATCAGGACGGTCGGCTTGCCGGGGGCCTTCAAACTCTCGGCGAAGACGAGCGGGTGCTTCTTCGTCTCGACGAGCCGGGCGTCGAGGCCCATGGCGCGGAGGTCGTCGCGGACGAACTCGGCGGCGCGGCGGGTGTCGGGGTCGTGGTCGGGCTGGGCGCTGACGCTCGGGATGCGCAAGAGCGCCTTGAGCTGGTCCTCGAACCGGCCCCGGTGCTCGTCCAGATACTTCGAGACCTTCTCGATCGCCATGTCGTCACCCCTTCGCGACGGCCTTCGCCCCAGCCCATGCTGCCCCGAATCTACCCCAACGGCCCGCCCTTTGGAAACGGGCCTCCGCGGCCGCGATCGTGCCTTGACCGGAGCTCCTCCGCGCGTCCATGATGGCATATTGGTCGAGGCCGATTCGAGGACGGAGTGGCGATGTCGGAACGGAACGGGGTGGAGTCGGGGGCCAACCACAACGGGCGGGACGCCCGGTCGTGGGTCGGGATCGCTGCCAACGCGCGGTCGGGGCTCGGGAGCGGCCGGCGACGGGTGGCGCACCTGGTCAAGGCCCTGCGGCGGCAAGGGCTGCGCTCGAAGATCGCCTGGACGCCCGAGGACCGCGCGGGGCTGGTGGCCGAGGCGGCGACCGATCGGCGGTGCCGTTGCCTGGTCGCGGCCGGGGGTGACGGTACGGTCGCAGCCCTGATCAACGAGCGTCCGGCGGTGCCGTTGACGGTCCTGTCGGCGGGGACCGAGAACCTCTTCGCCCGGCATTTCGGCCTGCGGGGCGGGCCTCGGCTGGTGGCCGAGGCGATCGCCGCGGGGCGAGTCGCCCGGATCGACCTGGGCCGCGCCGACGGCCGCCGGTTCAGCCTGATGGCCGGCATCGGCTTCGACGCCGAGGTCGTCACCCGCCACCATGAGGCCCGTGTCGGCCTGGCCGGCGTCGCCCGGCCGACCCACCGCGCCGCCTACGTCGAGCCGATCCTCCGCGCCAGCCTCTCGTACCGCTTCCCCCCCCTGACCGTCACCGTCGCCGACCCCGGCCGCGAGGAGGTCCTCGTCGGCACGACGGCCTTCGTCTTCAACCTGCCGAGCTACGCCCTCGGCCTCCCCCTGGCCCCCACCGCCGTCGCCGACGACGGCCTGCTCGACCTGGTCGTCTTCCGCGACGCCGGCCCCTTCCGCGCCCTGCACTACCTCTGGCTCGCGCTGCGCGGCCTGCACCTCTCCCGCCCCGACGTCCACCACCGCCGCGTCGCCCACGTCCTCGTCTCCACCACCGTCCCCGTCCCCTTCCAGCTCGACGGCGACCCCGGCGGCGTCGTCGACCCCGGCGCCGGCCAGGCCCCCTGGTCCATCGACGTCCTCCCCGCCGCGGTCGATATCGTCGTGCCCCCGTCCTACGGTTAGGCCCCGAAGTGGCCATCCTTCGGGAACGAACGGGATACAGGCCCGGTCCTTCGGTTCGTTCCGCGCCGGGGGCAAGTGTCGAAGATCGAGATATCAAAGAACGATTCGGAAACAATCCTCCATTCTATATAGAGCACATGGCTACGGGATGTGGCCATCGCCCCGCCGGCGGCCGAACCACTCGGCCGCCGGCTCGATGATTCGGCTCGGATCGAGAACGGCGAGCACGGGCCGACTTGCCGGCGGCCAGATGGATCATCCGCGGCTCCTCGGCCGCCATCGCGGCGGCGCGAGGACGAGCCGACGGAGTCGCCCCCGGCGTGTGGTCCGGAACCAGACGATCAAGCACGGGCAGGGGCGGGGCGGCGGGTCGGCCCCGTCGAGGGCGGCCCGGAGGACCGCGTCGGGGCGGTGGCGGAGCCGGCACTGGGACCACCGCCGCACCGGTTCCGAGGCGCGCAGCGAGGCGGCCTCGAGGCGGACGAGGTCGCCGAGCCAGGTCGTCGCGATGTCCTCCACGCGCCCCAGCAGGTCCGCGAAGGCGATGGCGTCGTCGCGATGCCGCGCCACGCCGCCGGGGATGAAGGCGGCGGCGTGGCGGCGGAAGAGCGAGTCGAAGCGATCCCCTCCCAGCGCGCGGCGGGTCAGGGGCAGGCACTTCGCCACCGCGCCCCGCCGCTTCCGGACCAGGGAGTCGGCGAACCAGGCGACCTGGTCGGCCGAGGCCCGCGCCAGCCCCGACGCCTCCTCGGCATCGAGGCCGAAGGCGGCGGCGACGCCCGTCGGGTCGGCGACGAAGCGCTCGCGCAGCGCCGCGTCGACGAGGAGGCGGGCCAGCAACGCCTGCGACTCGGCTAGGCCCATCGCCCGTGTCGCCCCCCGATCGCCCGCGCCCGGTCCAGTTCGACCAGCAGCTCGTCGAACGGCGGCAGATCTTCGTCGCGCTCCAGGATGATGCCCTTGACCGGGGCCCGGACGACGACCTCTTCGACCAGTTCCCAGACCTCCGGCGGCGTGGGCCGCGAGTGGCTGTCGACCAGGACCCCGCCACGCTGATGACCGCCCGCGACGTGGAGCTGCACGACGCGGTCCATCGGCAGGCGGCCGACGAAGGCGAGCGGGTCGAAGCCGTGGTTGGTCGCGTTGGTGTACAGGTTGGTCACGTCCAGCAGCAGGCCGCAGCCGGTGGCGTCGAGCAGCTCGGCCAGGAAGTCGGCCTCGTCGAGCTCGGCGCCGGGCAGGGCGACGGCGTAGGTGATGTTCTCGAGGATCAAGGGGGCCTCGATCCGCGCCCGGGCCGCATCGATGTTGCGACGGAGGACGCCCAGCGCCTCGCGCGTGAACGGCAACGGGGCCAGGTGGCCGATCTCGACGCCGCCGGCGCGGGTGAACGCGACGTGCTCGCTCCACCACGGCGGGTCGAGTCGTCGGACGAGGGCCGCGAGCCGGTCGAGGTAGGTCCGGTCGAGTCCCTCGGCGCTGCCGAGCGAGAGGTCCAGGCCGTGGGGGATGATCGGGAAGTGGTCGGCCAGGAGGTCGAGCTCGCGCGCCTTCTCCGGAGTCGCGTCGAGGTAGTGGTCGGCGGTCACCTCGAGGAAGTCGACCCGCGACCGGTGCAGGAACAACTCGCCCCGGAACGGCTCGCGGAAGCCGAGCCCCACGCCCAGCGTCGGCAGCCCGACGATCATGCCCATACCCTCCCCGTCAGCTCCCGCACCCGCCGCACCCCCCCGCCGCAGCCGCCGCCGCAGCCGCCGCCACCGCCGCACCCCGCGCCGGCGCCGCAGCCGCCGCCGGTCAGGGCCGAGGCGCGGAAAAGGTCGTGGACGTGGGCGAAGGGCGTGTCCTTCAAGGCGGCGACCCCGAAGAGGCCCAGGGTCAGCAGCCAGCGCGGGTCCGCGGCGGCGAGCGCCGGCCCCGCTTGCTTTTGCCCCAGGCCCTCGAACGCCTGGCGGAGTCGCTCCAGGAAGTCACGCCCCAGCCGGGTCCGTCGGGGCGGTCTGCTGGCGAGGCCGACGGCGACCAGGCCGGCGATCATCATCAGGATGAGGAAGGCGACGTTGTGATGGCCCCTGATCTGCGCGATGACCAGCTTGTAGAGGCCGATCGCCGCGACCAGGGCGCCGCCCGAGGCCCCGACGACGCACGCCAGCCGCCCCGTCTCGGCCGGTGGGATGAGTTGCCGGTCGCGCAGGGCGTCGCGGATCGACTCGACGTGCGGTCGGAGCCGGTGGGCCAGCTCGCCCGGCCCGAGCAGCGCCCGGGCCCGCCGTGGGGTCGTGAAGTACGCGAAGGCCTCCCGCTCCGGCGGCGACAACGCCGCGAGCCCCGGGAGATCCAGGGCGCGCTCGATCTTCGGGTCCGAGCCCTCCCGCGCCCGCAAGTAGCCGCGCCGGATCAGGTCGAAGACGATCAGGCGAGTCAGTTCGTTGCCCCCCCCGCGCAGGTAGGCGACCTCGTACGGGTCGACCTTCGCCGGGATCGGCGGCGGGGCCAGGCCTGCCGTCGCGTCCCCACGACGGACCTCCCACGCCGCCCCCACGGCGACCACGGCGATGATCGCCGCATACACGACGAGGAAGTACGGCCCATACAGGTCGGCGATCGGGTTGTGCAGCAGCGGGTCCATCGGGCACCCTCTCCGTCGAAGGATCGGGATCGACCGGGCCCCCTCCCTCCGGCGGTCGGTCCTCGAGGATCGCCCCTCGGGTCGGGGTCGGTGAGCGGCCTCCTCACCGGGGGATTCGCCGCCCGCGGCACGACATTGCACGGCGCCGGCGGCTCCGTCGCCCAGGGACGCCGACCGTCGCCGCCCTCAGCCGAGACGATGGTCGAGCCCCGCCGATCAGTGGGGCGATTTCGGGTCGGCCCCGCAACCTCCGCAGCGGGTCAGGTAGTCCTTGTCGATGTACACGACCTCGACGCGGTTGTCGATGTGGTTGAACGGGATCGGGTAGTCCGACCAGTACAGCTCCTGGAAGTAGATCGTGCACTTGTAGTGGCAGTGGTGGAGCTGGCAGGGGCCGGCCAGCGGATAGATGCGGCACGGGTCCACCTTGTCGCCGATCTTCTCGGTGAGGAACCGGGCGTTGTTGCGCTCGGTCTCGTAGAAGACGGGCGAGCCGTTCTTGAACCGGGGGACCTTCTCCCAGACCTCGTCCTCGCTGGGCGGGTCGAGGCAGTTCGGGAGTGAGGAGGCGTCGGCGACCGGGTCGAAGATCGGAACGTTGCTCCCGGCGACCGAAACCACCACGCCGGCCGCCGCGGGTTTCGCGTCCGAGGCCGGAGCGGCCGGGGATTCCTGGGCGCGGGCCGGCGTTTCGACGCCCGCGGGTCGAGTCTGGACAGGGTCGGCCGGCCGTCCCGCGTCGGCCGACCTTGCCCAACGCATCCCGGCGACGAGGATGACGCTGGCCAGGACCACCGAGGCCCCGAGCCACCTGGCGGCGGCGACGATATTGCCCTGCATCTCACCCTCCCTGGCGATGACGACGCGGCTCGACGTGGCCCGGGCCACGCGGCCGCAAGCTACCGAAATGCGTCGATGCTGTCCACGCGACCTCCGGCCCCGAGCGGCTCGTTATCGGGACTCACAGATTTGAACGATCTGTGATGCGACCCGCGCCGCGCCGTCGGCCGGGAACGGGGGCGGGCCGGGGCGGAGGGAGAAGGCGCGATCGAGGAGGGGGCGGAGGCGGAACTCGGCGAACTGGCGGGTGGAGGCGGGGAGGCCGCCGCCCCAGGAGCGGAGGGCGCGGTCGAGGGCGCGGTGCTCGGCGAAGCCAAAGCGGGGGGGGTAGATCAAGGGGGTCCCGGCGGCCATCGCCTCGCAAGCCGTGCCGTAGCCGGCCTTGGCCACGATCGCGTCGGCCGAGGCGGCCAGGTCGGCGCCGTTCCACGAGTCGGCGGCGACGACGTGCAGGTTCGGCACCAGGCCGACCGGCGCCGGGTGGAAGCCGACGAAGTGGACGCCCGAGAGGGCGCGGAGCCGCTCCCAGCCGAGGTCGGCCTGGCCGTAGCGGCCAATGTAGAAATAAACGATCTTTTCGCTCGGAGAAATGCCGAGGTCCTGGCGCAACTCGACGCGGCGGTCGCGGCCGGGGGTGACGACGAGGCCGACGGGCACCTGGCGGGGGAGCCAGCGCATACTCACGGCCGGCTCGGCGCGGAAGACGGCCGCGGCGCGGCGGTAGGCGCGGCGGAGGTCGGCGACGAGGCGAGGGGCGTCGCCGCCGAGGGCGCGGGCCATCGGGGCGTAGATGTCGGCCCAGGTGAAATTACAGAGCAGCAGGCCGGGCACGCCCGCGCGGTGCGACGCCACCAGGGGGGGCGCCGGCGCGTCGCAGAGGACGGCGGCGGTGCCCTCGTCGCGGAGGGTCTGCGCGTCGCGATCGACCCGCTCCATCGCCTCGGCGTGGACGCGGGATGCCAGGGCGATCGTGGCGGGGATGTCGGTGGCGGCGCTGTCGCCGGGGGGGTTGACGGCGCCGGCGTCGGAGACGTGCGGCTCCAGCCTCGCCGGCCGGTGCAGCCGCTCGCGCCAGTGGTCGAAGAGGCCGGGATGGCCGCGGATGACGAGCGGCAAGTCCGCCGGCAAGCGGTTCAGGACGGCCGCCGTCCGATTCAGGTGGCCGAAGCCGTGGCTGGTCACGTAGACGGCGAGCCCGCCGCGGTTGTCCATCGCTGGCCGACACCCTCCGGGGCCACCCCCTCGGGTCGGGAGCCGGCGAGGATATCCGACGCGCCTCCGGGCCGGCAAGGGACCCCGGCGCGGGCGCGACCCGACCAGGCGACGCCCAGCAACGTCAATGCGCCGCCGATCAGGAGGGTCGACGTCAACGCCTCGCCGAGCAGCAGGACGCCCCAGCCGATCGTGAGCAAGGGGGAGACGTTGTTGACGGCCGCGACCTGGCTGGCGTCGAAGTGCCGGAGGGCCAGGTTCTGGCAGGTCAGGACGATGGTCGTCGACACGACCGTCAGGTACGCCAAGGCCCACCACGAGGCCGCCGGTATCCCCCGGAGCACCGCCCGCGACGGCCACGACGCCGCGGCGATCGGCAGGTCGATCAGGGCGCCGAGCAGGAACGTCGCGACCAGGACCGGCAAGGCACCGTGCCGGACGACCAGCGGCTTGTTGACGGCGATGTAGCCGCCCCAGGCCAGGACGGCGCCGACCTCGAGCAGGTCGCCCAGGGGTGCGTCGGGCGCCGTCGGCTCGCGGCGCCAGAGGTGGCCCAGGCCGATGACGACGATGCCGGCGACCGTCGCCGCGATCCCCAGCAGCCGCCCGCGCGAGGGCCGCTCCTGGCCCGAGAGCCAGGCCAGGGCCAGCACGACCAGAGGCACGGCCGCGTAGATCAAGGCGACGTGGGTCGTCGGCGCGAACCGGGTGCCGTGGAGGAAGAAGGTCTGGTTGATCGGCACGCAGAGGGCCGCCGCGGCGAGCAGCCGCGCGCGGTCGCTTCGCCAGAGCTTCCGCAGCGTCTCCCGGCCGACGACCGGCAGGAGGCAGAGCCCCGCCAGGCCGAACCGCAACGGGGGCATCAGGCCCGCCGGCACGCCCCGCACGGCCACCCGCGCCGCCGTGGCCGTCGTCGAGCCGATGACGACCATCGCCAGCAGCCACGCCCACGCGACCCATTGCCGGCTGGAGCTTGAGTCGCCCGTACCGCCGTCCCCGTCGTCCGACATCCGCCGCCCTCCCCCCGTTGGATATGCGATATCCTACCGCCGAGGGCAAGGACAGCCGGCACGGGCGCGGGGTTCGGGGGTGGAAAACGTAGGGTGCGTCGTCGCCGACTCGACGCACCCTACATTCTCCATTCAAGTCAGATCAGCGCGGCCGTCGCGGCGGGGGCAGCGGCGCGGGGAGGATGCGGACCTCGGCGTTCTGGCTGTCGTAGCAGTCGAGCTGGAGGTGCTCGGCGGGCGCCCCCTCCTCGTGGCGGATGTGGACGACCAGGTTCCCCTCGGCCTCGATCCGGGCGATCTCGCGACGCTTGCGGTTGTTCAGGTACGTGGCCACCGGCGCCGCGACGCAGACGTTGACGCGGCGGATCTCCTCGCGGTGCGCCGCCAGCGCCAGTAGCCGCATCACGTCGATCGACATGCTCTCGACGGTCTTGACGACGCCGGCGCCGGTGCAATGCGGGCAGTCCTCGTAGATCGACCGCTTCAGGCTCGGCCGGATCCGCTGGCGGGTCATCTCGATGATGCCGAACTGGCTCATGCGGAGGATCTTCGTGCGGGCGCGGTCGCGCTGGACCGCCTCGCGCAGCGCCCGCTCGACGCCGCGGCGATTGCGCTCGTCGCGCATGTCGATGAAGTCGTTGACGATCACCCCGCCGAGGTCGCGCAGCCGGAGCTGGCGGGCGATCTCCTTGGCGGCGCGGAGGTTCATCTCGAAGGCGGTCCGCTCGGCGTCGTTCTCGACGCGGAAGTTGCCCGAGTTGACGTCGATGGCCACCAGCGCCTCGGTCTGGTCGATGACGATCGACCCCCCCTCGGGCAGCGGGACCTGCCGGCGCTGGATCCGCGAGATCTCATCCTCGATGCCGTACTTGTGGAACAGCGGCACCTTTTCATCGTAGAATTTGAGGCGGTTGACGTACTTCGGCATCACGACGCGGAGGAACTCCTGGGCCCGCTCGAAGGCCTGGGGCTCGTCGATCCAGATCGTGTCGATGTCGGCCGAGAAGATGTCGCGGATGGTCCGCGTGATCATGTCGGATTCTTGGTAGATCGGCGCCGGGGCCTTGGCCTTCTTGATGCGGCGGAGGATGACCTTCCAGAGCCGCAGCAGGTAGGCGAGGTCGCGGGCCAGCTCGCGCTTGGAGCGGTCGAGCCCGGCGGTCCGGACGATGAAGCCGAGCCCCTTGGGGGGGTTCAGCTCGTTCATGATCTCGCGGAGCTTGCGGCGCTGGGCCTCGTCGGCGATCTTGCGCGAGACGCCGACGCGGTTCAGCCCGGGCATGAGCACGAGGTAGCGGCCGGGGATGCTGATGTAGGTCGAGAGGGTCGGCCCCTTGGTGCCGATCGACTCCTTGATGACCTGGACGAGCACCTCGTCGCCGCGTCGGAAGACCTCCTGGATCGGCGGCTTGATGGCGCGGCCCCTGGGTCGGGCGCCGGGGCGGCCGGGCTCGGCCTCGGCCTCGCGGTCGATCGGCTCGCCGCGGCGCGGTCGGGCCTCGGCCGGGGCGCGGAGGCCCAGCTCGCGCTCCAGCTCGGCGATCTCCTCGACCTCGCGGCGGATCTCCTCGGAGAGTTCGGGCTCGATCGCCTCCTCGGGCTCGGCGAGTCGGACGCCGCGGGCGGCCGGCTCGTCCTCCTCGTCGATCTCCTCGTCGCCGAAGTCGAAATCGTCGATGGCCGCGCCGGCGCGGGAAGTGGGCGGGGCGAGGTCCTCGTCCTCGAGGGCCGAGGGCTCGGCCTCGAGGGCCTCGGGCACATCCTCGCGGTCGCGGCGACGGCCGCCGCGGCGGCGACGGCGGCGGCGGGCCCCCTCGCGGCCCTCGTCGAGCTCGGCCGGCCCGGCCTCGGCTGCCGGCTCGGGGGCCGTCCCGGCCTCTTCGAGGGTCGGGGGCGCCTCGGGATCGAACCAGTCGGGCTCGGGGGCCCGGGTGCGGACGCGGCGGGGGACGTAGCCGGGCTCGCCGGCCCGGCCGTGCGGCCGGAGCCGCTCGCGCGGGGCCTCGGTGCCGGCCTCGGCGGCCGAAGCCGAGGACCGACCCCGGCCCCGGGGGCGGGGCGGCTCGGGCTCGTCGGCCGGCTCGGGCTCCTCGACCGGCTCGGGCTCGATGGCCGGCGGCGGGGGCGGTGCCGAGGGGCGGGGCGTCGCGGGCGCGGGCCGGTCGCCGCCTCGCGAGCGGATGGCGGCCCGGCCGCCGCGACGTCGCGGGGGCTCCTCGGCCTCGTCGGGCTCGACCGCCGGCGGCGGCGGCGGTGGGAGCAGCAGGTCCTCGATCGGCCCGAGCTCCGGCTCGACGGCGCGCGCCGACCGCTGGCCGCGGCCCCGGCCCCGGCCGCGACGCGGCTCGGGAGGCGCGACGTCGGGCTCGGGCTCGACGCCGCGCGCCGTCGGCTCCTCCTCCTCGACCCGCTCGGTGCCGAAGCCGAAATCGAACTCCGACGACCGCGGCTGGGGCGGTGGCGCCGAGGGGCGCGAGCGCCGGGTGCGGCTCGGCGGCAGGTCTTCCTCGCTCGGCTCGGCGTAGCGCGGGGACCATCCCCTGGCCGCCGTCCCGCCGAACTCCTCGGGCTCGGGCTCGGCCTCGACCCCGCGCGGCCGTTCGCGCTCGCGCTCCCGCTCCGGGGCGCGGGGGGCGGGGGGCTCGACGCCCCAGCCGAAGGACGACTCGCCCCGGTCGCGGTCGCGGCGGGACGACGGCTCGGGCCGGGGCGGGGGCTCGGGCTCCGGTTCGGGGGCGGGCGTCGGGGTCGGTTCGGGGCGGGCCGAGGGGGGCGGCGGGGGCTCGAACCAGTCGTCCTCGATCAAGCCCTCGCCGAACCGCCGCGCCGACGAGCGGTCGCGGCGGCCGCGCTCGGAGCGGTCGGCGCGGTCCTCGCCGCGGTCGGGGCCGGGGCCGCGGTCCCGCGCGCGGTCGCGCGACCGGGGGCGGTCCTCGGGATCGAGGCGGCGGGGGTCGCGGCCCCGGTCGCGGGCGCCGAGCTCGACGTCGTCGCCGAGTAGGCGGCGGTAGTACCGCGGCTCGACGTCGGAGACGTGGAGGAAGCCGTTGCGGCCGACGGAGAAGTCGACGAACGCCGCCTGGATGGCCGGCTCGAGGTTGACGACCTTCCCCTTGTAGATGTTGCCGGTGTAGCTCTCGTGGCTGGTGCGCTCGACGTAAAGCTCTTCGAGGACGCCGTCTTCGACGATGGCGATGCGGCACTCCTCGGGCTGGAGCACGTTGATTAGCATCTCTTTTTTCATGCGAGCGATCTTTCCGTCGCGGTCGCCGAGGCGATGGGGTTGTTCGGTTCGGGTTCGGATTCGGGTTCGATGCGGGGGTTGGGCCGGCCCCCCGCGGGGGGCGCGGCGGTTGGGATGTCGAGCTCGACGTCGTCGCGGACGAGCACGGCACCGGCCTCCAGCAGGTCGCGCAGGCCGAGGGCCTCGACCACCTCTTCGGGGCGGGCCGAGCCGTCGGGGGCGACCCGCAGGCGGAGGCGCAGGGTGTCGTCGTCGTCGAGCGCGGCGGCGAGCACGAAAGGGCGCAGGTCGGCCTCGACGGTGCGGTCGGGCCGGCGCCTCGAGTACGGCCAGCGGTCGCTGGCCAGCAGGCGGTCGATCGCGGCGCGGGCGGCCTCGCGGCGCCCGGGCGGGACGACCAGGGAGTAGCGGGCCGCCCCGACCTTGGGGGGCCGGCCGGGCCCGACGGCCTCGGCCTCGAGCCAGTCGAGCCCCGGCGGCGACGCGGCGGCCAGGCGGCCGAGCACCTCGAGCGGATCCGATGGTTCGGCCAGCTCGAGCTCGACGACCTCGCGGCGCCCCTCGATGCCCAGGGCCAGGGCCAGCGGGAAGACGATCCGGGGGCGGGGGTTGAACCCCTGGCTGTGCGCCATCGGCAGGGCCGCCCGCCGCAGGAGCCGCTCCACGCAGCGCAGGAGGTCATGGTGGCTGACCAGACGGAGGTCGCCGCGCTTGGCGAATCGGAGTCGCACCTTGTGGGCCACCATGGCAATTCTCTTCAATCGTTCACCCGCGGAGGGTCGCGCGGGCGCCCGGCTCAGGCCGAGGCGCCGCGGCCCTCGGCGGCGGGGGTCGCGGTCGC
Source organism: Isosphaeraceae bacterium (assembly GCA_035551935.1). Lineage (GTDB taxonomy): Bacteria > Planctomycetota > Planctomycetia > Isosphaerales > Isosphaeraceae > DASZMJ01. The sequence goes on along the minus strand of DASZMJ010000246.1, from coordinate 26,287 downwards.
GGCGGGGGCGAGGGCACGATCCAGGGCCCCCCTCAGCACGCGGACGACCCCCTCGGCGGTGTCTTGGCGGAGGGCCTCGGCCGCGACGGCGCGGGCCTGCTCCAGGTCGATGACGCGGATGACCCGCTTGACCTCCGGCAACTGGTGCGGCGGCATGCTGAGCTGGCGGAGGCCCAGGCCCAGCAGCAGCATCGTGTACAACGGCTCGCCCCCCATCGACCCGCAGACGTTGACCCCGATCGGCCGCCGGCCGGCCGCGGCGACGACCATCGCGATCAGCCGCAGGACCGCCGGGTCGGCGGCGCTGTAGAGGTCGGCCACCGTCTCGTTGGTCCGGTCGACGGCCAGGGTGTACTGGATCAGGTCGTTGGTGCCGATCGAGAAGAAGTCGACCTCCTTGGACAGCTCGTCGGCCATGATCGCGGCGGCGGGCACTTCGACCATCACGCCGACGGGCAGGTCGGCGCGGCGGGGGATGCCCTCGGCGTCGAGCCCGGCGGCGACCTCGTCGAGGATGGCGCGGGCCCGGCGCAGCTCGCCGAGCGTCGAGACCAGCGGGAACATGACCCGCACGTCCCCCAGGGCGCTGACGCGGAGGATCGCCCGGAGCTGGGTCCGGAAGACCGCCGGCTCGCGGAGCGAGAGCCGGAGGCTGCGCAGGCCGAGGAACGGGTTGCGCTCGACCTCGACGGCGCCTTGCGGGTAGGCCGTCAGCTTGTCGGCGCCGAGGTCCAGGGTGCGGATGACGACGGGGCGGCCGGCCATCGAGCGGACGACGGCGGCATACGCCGCGACCTGCTCGTCCTCGGTCGGCGGCCGGTCGGCGTTGAGGTAGAGGAACTCGGTGCGATAGAGGCCGACGCCCTCGGCGCCGCGGTCGCGGCAGCCGGCGACCTCGGCGGGGAACTCGATGTTGCCCCAGAGGCCGACGCGGGCGCCGTCGCGGGTCTCGGCCGGCAGGCGGTCCAGCCGCGCCAGCCCGGCGAAGCGGGCGGCGCGCTCCGCGGCGGCGCGGCGGTAGCGGGCGCGGGTGGCGGCGTCGGGGTCGAGGACGACCAGGCCCTCGTCGCCGTCGACGATCACCGTCCGGCACCGCCGCGCGGACTCGGGGAAGGGGCCGATGCCGACGACGGCCGGGATCTCCAGGGCCGCGGCGACGATGGCCGTGTGGCTGGCGCGGCCGCCGGCCTCGGTGGCGAAGCCGAGCACCCGCGACGGGTCCAGGCCCGCGGCCTGGCTCGGCGAGAGGTCGTGCGCCAGCGCCACGCTCGGCACCGCCGGGGCGACCGCGGCGGCCGCGGCCGCGTCGGGCCCGCCGCCGAGCCGCTCGAGGATGCGGCGCTCGATGTCGCGGACGTCGGCGGCGCGGGCGGCCAGGTGGCTGTCGGCCAGCCCCTCGAGCCGGGCGGCGTAGCCCCCGAGGACCTCGGCCACGGCGTGCTCGGCGGCGATCGCGTCGCGGCCGATCCGCGCGCGGGCCTCGTCGCGGAGGGCCACGTCGGCGATCATCCGGGCGTGGGCGGCGAAGATGTCGGCGTACTGCGGGCCGAGCCGGCCGCGGGCGTCGACCTCGGCGGCCTCGGCGTCGCGGCACGCGGCCCCCAGCGCCGCGTCGAGCCGCTCGAGCTCGGCGGGGACGGCGGCGGCGGCCAGGTTGCGCGGCGGCAGCGCGCGGCCGCGCGCGTCGAGCACCAACGCCGGGCCGATGGCCACGCCGGGGCTGACGGCGATGCCGCGCAGCGTCTGCATCGACCGGGATTTGGCGGTGCGCCGCACGGTTCGGGCCCAGGGGACTTGGACGGGTACGGATCTCGGCCGGCCCCGCGACGGGCCGGCGCCGGCGCCGGCGGGCGGCCGGGCGGTCGAGGGGCCGGGGGCCGGGGCGACCCGTCGCCTCATGGGGCGGGGTCCTCGGGTTGGCCCTCGTCGTCCTCGTGGAAGCGGGCCTGCACCAGCTCGGCCAGGGCCGCGACGGCCGCCTCGGCGTCGATGCCGCGGGCCTCGAGCTCCAGCCGGCTGCCGCGGTCGGCCGCCAGGGTCATCAGCTCCAGGATGCTCTTGCCGTTGGATTCCTTGCCCTCGTGGTAGACGCGGATCTCCGACTCGAAGCGGTGCGCCAGGTCGAGGAACTTCTTGGCCGGCCTCAGGTGGAACCCCAGCGCATTGGTGACCTCGACGGAGCGGCGGGCGACGGGTGCGTGGGCGTTGGGGGTCATCGTCGGCTCGGTCGGCCTGGGGGCACTGGGCCGCGCCCCGCGACGGGGCCGGCGGCCTCGGTCAAGGCGGTGGCGCGGGGCCGGCTCCGGGGCCGGTCAGGTCGTCCCCTGGTCGGCCTCGTCGAGCAGCTCGACGACGTGATCCCGCGTCTTGGCCTGCCGCAGGAAGCTGACGAACCGCTCGTCCTTCAGGTGCCGCGAGATGTTCTCCAGGGCCCGCAGGTGGTCGCCGGGCTGGTTCGGCGGCGAGATCAGCAGGAAGAGGATGTCGACCGGCTCGCCGTCCAGCGCCGCGAAGTCGACCCCGCGGCGCGACAGCGCCACGGTGCCGATCAGGCGGTCGACGGTCGGGTGCCGCGTGTGCGGGACCGCGACCCCCTGGCCGATGCCGGTCGAGCCGAGCTCCTCACGGCTCAGGATGGCGCGCGTGACCCCCTCGCGGTCGGCCTCGGCCAGCTTGCCGGCGACGGCCAAGCTGCCGACGATCTCGCGGATGACGTCCTCTTTGCTCGTCGCCTGCAAGTCGACGAGGATCGCCTCGCGCACCACGAAATCCGAAAGCTTCATCCGGCCCTCCATCTGATGCCGCCGCGCCCGCCCCCGCCGCGCGGGCCGGGGCCTTCGCCCCGGGTCGACGGCCGCCGCCGGCACCTCGGCCGACGGCCCCTGTCGCTCACGCCCCCTCGGTCCCCTCGGGCGGGCTCGGGAGCGTCGCCGACGTCGGCGAGGTCCCCCCCTGGGGGACGTCGCCCTTGTGGTGCTGGATCCGCTCCTTGTACCGCCGGAGCTGGTGCTCGATCTTGTGGACGCACTGGTCCATCGCCGCCTCGGGGGTCGCGGCCTCCTCCCGCGCGACGAAATCGTGCTTGTGCTCGGCGGATACCGCGATCTCGACCATGCAGTCGTTCTTGCGATGCTCCACCTCGACCTCGATCGCCATCAGCCGGCCGAAGTACTTGGTCAGCTTCTCGGCCTTCTCGTGCAAGTACTGCTGCTGCTTCGGCCCCAGGCTGCCGTGGCGGGTCGAGATCTCGATTTGCACCCGTCCGCTCCTCCGCTGTCGCCCGCGGTCGCCGTGTTGTCAAAGAGGCGACCGACCGAACGTCCCAAAAGACTAACCCGCACCGGCCCGGTCGGTCAAGGGTCCAGCACACTTTGTGCCGTCCCGCGCGGGGCTTCCGTCGGCCGCGCGGTTGCCGTATCCTGCCGGGACGCCGCGGTCGTCGCGGCATCGGCCGCGCCTGGCGGCCAGGGAGCGACCCCGGACGTGTTGTGGACGCAGAACTACGACCCGCTCGCCTCCTGGCCGGCGTCGACGGCGGTGGCGGCGTTGCCGGTGCTGGTGCTCCTGGGCCTGCTGGCCTCGGGCAGGGCCAACGCCTGGCAGGCGGCGCTGGCCGGCCTGATCACGGCGACGGCCGCGGCGGTCGGCGTCTTCGGCATGCCGATCGATTTGGCATTGCGCAGCGCCGGTTATGGCGTCGTCTTCGCGCTGTTCCGGATCGTCTGGCTGATCGTCGCGGCGGTCTTCCTCTACGACATCGCCGTGGCGACCGGCCAGTTCGCGGTGATGAAGGCGTCGATCGCGCGGCTCTCGGGCGACCGCCGGCTCCAGGCGGTGCTGGTCGCCTTCTGCTTCGGCGCCTTCGTCGAGGGGGCGGCGGGCTTCGGGGCGCCGGTGGCGATCTCGGCGGCGTTCCTGGTCGGCCTGGGGTTCCGGCCATTCCAGGCGGCGTTGCTCTGCCTGATCGCCAACACCGCGCCGGTGGCCTGGGGGGCCATCGGCACGCCGATCGCCACGCTGGCCAAGGTCACGGGCCTGGGGGTCGAGGACCTCAGCACCGCCGCCGGCCGCATCCTGCCGCCGCTGTCGCTGATCCTCCCCTTCTGGCTCGTCGCCGCGATGGCCGGCCGCCGCGCGACGCTCGCCGTCTGGCCCGCGTTGCTCGTCATCGGCGGCACCTTCGCCGCGACGCAGTGGGCGTGGTCGAACTACGTCGGCTTCGAGCTCGTGGACATCATCTCGTCGGTCTCGAGCCTCCTGGCCGGCGTCGTCCTGCTCCGCTTCTGGCGGCCCAAGGACGAATGGCGGTTCGACCATGACGCCGACGGGCTCGAAGATCGCCCCGGGCCCGAGCCCGAGCCCGACGTCCCCCTGACCGCCGGCCGGGTCGCGCGGGCGTGGCTGCCGTTCGTGCTCCTGACGGCGACGGTGCTGGCCTGGGGCCTGCCGGCGATCAAGCCGCTGGGGACGCCCGCGGCCAAGGACTGGCTCGACCGGCACACCTCGTGGAAGCCGCCGATGCCGCGGCTGCACGGGGCGATCTCCAAGGGGAAGGCCGTCACCGGCCACGACACACCTTCGCCGAAGGACTTCGAGACGGCGATCCTCGACGTCGTGCCCGTCTCCTCGACCGGCACGGCGGTCTTCGTCGCGGCCCTGCTCAGCGGCCTGGCCCTCGGGGTGGGCCCCGGCCGGATGGCGGCGATTTTCGTCGGGACGGTCGCGCGGCTCGGTCCGGCGATGGCGGCGATCTTCGCGATGCTGGCGCTGGGGTTCGTCACCAAGTTCTCGGGCATGGACGCGGTCCTCGGCCTCGCCTTCACCCGGACCGGCCGCGTGCTCTACCCGGTCTTCGGCACGATGCTCGGCTGGCTCGGCGTCGCCTTGACGGGCTCGGACACCTCGAGCAACGTCCTCTTCGGCAACCTCCAGGTCATCACCGCGCGGCACCTGGGACTGAACCCGATCCTGATGGCCGCGGCCAACACCACCGGCGGCGTGATGGGCAAGATGATCGACGCGCAATCGATCGTCGTCGCCGCCGCCGCCACCGGCGAGGGCGGCAAGGAAGGCGACCTCCTCCGCGCCGTGCTCAAGCACAGCGTCGCCCTGGCCCTCCTCGTCGGCGCCATCGTCTGGATCTACGCCCACCTCGCCCCCGGCGCGATCCCGTCGCCCTGAGGAAGCGGTGCGGGTTCGGGTCGATTCCCATCAACATGGAATCCCTCGAAACCCCACCACGTCGCGTATCGGCGCTGGCCTGCGGGGCGTCGGGCTGGTAGACTGTGAAGAGAGAGTGCGTCCGCGCGTCGGGTCGTCCCGGTCGGGAGGATCTGAGCGTCGTGGGCGGCACGACGCCTGCTTCCTGTCGAGGCAGGCGGGCGATCGGCCGCGGCGAGTCGGCCGGTCGCGGGGAGGGCCCCCCTCAGTCCGCGAAGGCGGGCTGTCAACCCTCCCCGGTCTCAACCCGCGTTGCGCGGGGAGGTTGTGTCATGAACGTGATGACCCGTCCGAGCCGTCCCAAGGCCGCCGATCGTCCCTCGACCCGTCGCGAGCCCGAGGCCCCCGATCAGGGCCGCCCCGAGCCCGAGGCCCCCGAGGCCCGCGTCAGCGCCACGGAGGAGGGCCGCGTCGGCCATGTCGAGCATGAATTCACCCACGGCCGCAGCCAGAGCTGAGCGGTCGGGCCAGGCACTCCTTCACTTCGCCGCAGGCCCCACCGCACCGCCCTACCGGCCTTCCCTTCCTCCAGACCGCCATCGGGACCGATCGAGGCCGGACACCGCGACGTTATCGCCGACGCCCCGCAAGGACCCTTGCGGGGCGTCGGCGCTTTCTCGCGTTCCCACCCGGAAAGGGCTCAGTTCTACAGCGCCTAGTCCCAAGAAATACGTTTCCGCAACTCCTTGATGGAAGAGGAATTGCGACGATATAAACGGAAATCGAATTGATTCCCGATTATGCTTGTAGGTCTTTCCGGAGCTTACGGTTGTGTCGACTCTCGACAGAATCGGGCGCTGCCGGGCACGTTGTTGACGACGCCGGCCAGGCCGTATTGCAGGTCTTTCGAGCGCGCGCGAGCCTTCCAGGGCCGCCACGCCCATGTTGCGCATGCCGCGGCTGGCGACGTCGACACCTTCTGCTGGTCGAGCATCGCGGCCGTCGAGGCGTGGAGCGCGGCGGTCGCCCGATCGATCTCGGAGGCGTGCGGCGAGATCGCCCCGGCGGCGACCTGCGCCTGCAACCTCTTGACCTCGTCGCGGTTCCTCTCGAACTCGCCGGTGAGTCGCTTCAGCTCCTCTTGGCCCTCGATCTACATCAGCAGCTTGAGGACGTCGGTCTGCGTCGCCATTGAGTTGTCCCGGGGCGTGCCCTATCATTCATGCGAGCGGACGACGGGCCGACCCTGCGGCCCCGGATCGCGAACGGAGACGACGGCGATGGGGTTGGCCCTGATTTGCCTTGCGTTGGGGTTGGCGTTCGGCACGTTCGGCGCGTGGATCGCCGATCAGCGCGGGCGATCGTTCTGGGAGGGCGCCCTGCTCGGCTTTGTCTTCGGGCCGATCGGCGTCATCGTCGAGGCCCTCCTACCGGGCGGCGACCCGCCGCCGGCGCGGGACGAACGGCCGAGGGTCCACCGCCCCGACGCGGCCGACGACGTGAACGTCGCGGCCCTCTTCGGCGAGGTCCGCAAGCACAAGGGCGCCTGACGATCACGCGAAGGTGAACGTGATATCTGTACCGGCCGATGGGTCCCACTGGCTCTTGAGCTTATAGTTCTGCATGTACACCTTGTCGATCGGCAGGTCGTCGTCGAGCGAGTCGGGGACGTTCTGGCCGTTGAAGTTGAGCGTGATCGTGTGGGTGCCGTTGGTGGCGACGAGGTCGACGGACTGCGACGTCAGGCCCTCGTAGGTCGTGCGGTCGTCGGGCGAGGGCTTGTAGTACAGCGCGGCGAGGATCAGGCGCGCCCGATGATCCGGTCGTACTCGGCGTGCGTCCCGATCCAGAACCAGACGAGATCGGCCCCGTCCTCGACGGCCAGGGCGCGATAATGCAAGCCGATCCGGACGGAGTGGAGCCGGCCGACCTTCCTGAAGTGCAGCGACGGATGCCGCGGGTCCCGTCGGAGCCGTTCGTAGCATTCGTCGGCCAGCCGTCGGACCTCGGCCGGCAGGCGCCGGTAGCACTCCCAGAACCTGGGGGTCGCGCGATGGTTCACAGGTCGTCGCAGCGCCCGGCCCGCAGGTCGGCCAGCGCCTCATCAGCGAGGGCATCCAGCCGGCCCGCGGCCACGTCCTCCTCGAATTGCCGATCCCACGCCTCGGCGTCAAACTCGGCGAACCAGGCGCGGAGCGCGGCGAGGTCCGCGTCGGGGAGCCTCCGGATCGCGTCCTCGATTTCCTGGATGGTGCTCATGGGCGCAGCGTAGCACCACCGCTCGTCGGAAGCAACACACGGTCCGGACTCGTCCTGGTCGATCTACGCTTCATAGCCCCGCCGGCCATTTCGCGCGCACAGTCCGCCCGGCTTCCGGGGTGTCGGGCAGGATCTCGAGGTGGCAGCCGAGCATCTCGTCGGTGCTGGCGGGGCCGAAGCGGACGCGGACGGGGGGATGGTGGGGATTGGAGGGGTTGGAGGAGGAGTTGTCGTAGGAGGCGACGACGTGGAGGGTCGTGCCCTTGGGCAAGGCGACGGGCTCGCGGAAGTGGTACTGGCCTTGCCAGTTGAAGTCCCAGTCGTCGATCCAGAGGAGGCGGAGGACGGAGCCGTCGGGGAGGACGGCCCAGAGCTTGATCGTGCGGAGCAGGAAGTGGCCGTGGGGCAGAACGCTGTAGGCGTGGACGTCGGCCGGCAACGTGGCGCGGAGGGCGATGCGGTGGCGGGCCTCGCCGGGGGGGATGTCGATCCTGGCGGTGCTCAGGGGGATGCTGGCCATCGCGCGGGCGATCGGCGTCTTCGAGAAGTACAGGCCCACGCGCGAGCGATCGGCCTCGGGCTTGCCGGTGCCGTGGTAGTGCATCAATAAAATAAGATCCGAGCCGGCCTTGATGACGTGGCCGACGCCGGGCGGGGGCATGCGCGGGGTGACGCCGGGGATCCAGGCGCCGAGGCCGGGCCTGGGGATGTCGTTGCCGCCGAGGGTCGCGAAGCCGGGGCCGGGGTCGGCGGCGTCGCGACGTCGGGAGTCGGCCGAAGCATCGACATACATTCGCGCGTGGTGGACGACCCGTCGGTCGTCGGGCCGGAACTCGACGGCGGCGACGTCGCGGTCGCGGTCGAGCGGGATCGGCAGGACGAACGCGCGATAGATGTCGGCGCCGGGGGAGACGTCATAGGGCTCGGGCATGGTCAGGACGAGGTCGGGCGTGCCGAGCCGCCAGCCGTCGGGGAACGTGGGCGGCGTGGGCAGGTCGGCCGGGTCCCCCTCGGGGGCGCCGGCCTCGGCCCAGCGGGCGAGCACGTCGAGCTCGCGCGGCGAGAGCCGGGCCTCGTCGAGGAAGGCGCCGAAGCCGGCCTTCGGCTTCCATGGGGGCATCCGCCGCGATTCGGTCACGTCGCGCAGGAAGTCCGCCCGCTTGGCGGCGTCGCGGTACGACAGCAAGGAGAACGGCGCCACCTCGCCGGGGTGATGGCAGCCGGCGCAGCGATTCCAGAGGATCGGGGCCACGTCGTTCGTGTAGGTGACCGGGCGGGCCGCGGCATTCGCGGGGACCGGGTCGGATTCCGTCACGGGCAGCGCGCCGGGCTCGGGGGGCTCGACGGTCCGCCAGTGAGAGATGAGGCCGGCGATCGCGAGCGAAGCGAGAAGGAGCGCGAGGCGGAGGCGGCGCGGGGGCAGGAATCGGGATCGAGGGAGGCCCTCACCCCGGCCCTCTCCCAGGGGGAGAGGGGGAAAATGCCTCCCTCCCTCCCTGGGAGAGGGCCGGGGTGAGGGTCCGGTCTCCGAAAGGTCACGACTCTCGCCAATCCAGGCCATCAGACGACCTCCCGCGCCTTGCCGGCGCGATGCGGCCCGCGCAAGGTCGGCGAGGCGGCCGCCGGTCCGTAGCCGAACCGACCCTTCAGCGCGAGGATCGGCCGCTCGAAGTACCTCCACGAGACCGCCGCCATGGCGAAGATGATCGTCCCGAACAGCACGTCGCGCCAGAAGGGTCGGCCCGTCTTGCCGAGCGAGTCGGCGACGTCGTTGCCCAGCGTGATGACCAGATAGTGGAACATATAGACGCCATAACTGATCGTGCCGAGGTACACGAGCCAGCGTCGTCGCAAGAACCTCGACGAGGGCCGCCCCTGGTGGCAGAGGGCCAGGCCGACGGCGGAAACGGCGGCGAGGTTCACGGCCAGGACCGTCAGGGCCGGCCAGCGCGGCGGGCCGACGACGGGCATCCCGCCACTGACGGCGACCGCGACGAAGTAGGCCAGCGCGACCGGGCCGACGACGGCCAGGACCGGGCGGAGCCAGCGCGGGCGGCGGTCGGGCCGGGCGGCGTCGGGCACCAAAGCCGCCAGCAAGGCCCCCAGGGCCAGGCCGTCGGCCCGCGCCAGCAGGAGCCACCAGTGATACCCCCGCGCCCGGGCCCAGGCCGAGACGGCCACCGTCGCCAGCGACAGCGGCACCACCCCCCGCCGCCCCACCAGGCAGACCAACGGCGGCCAGAGCAGGTAGAACTGCTCCTCGATCGCCAACGACCACGTGTGCTCGAGGTACGCGCTCAGGCTCGTCGGCGCGGCCGACCAGTAATACGACGCGTTCTGCGTGTAGGAGAGCGCCGCGGCCAGGCCCCGGAAGTCGCACGGCCTCGGCAACAGCGGCGAGGCCGCCGCGACGAGCAGGACCGTCAGGTAGTAGAGCGGCCAGATCCGCAGGCCGCGGCGGACGTAGAAATTCTTGAGGATGCGAACGTCGGAGTATTTCAGGATGATCGCGGTGATCAGGTAGCCCGAGAGGACGAAGAAGAGGTCCACCGCGGCCCAGCCGCCGGGGAGCTTGTGGGGCTTGAAGTGGTAGAGGACGATGAGCAGGCAGGCCAGGCCGCGCAGGGCGTCGAGCTCCGGCACGCGGCGGCCGTCGCCGTCGCCTCCACCCGCCGGTGCCCCCTCGTCGCGCCTCCGGATCCATGCAATGCGTCGCCTCGCCATCGCCCGACTCCCCGGCCTGAGCCCGCCTCCTTTGCGGTTGCGCCCGAGCTTGTATCCCATCCCGGCCGACCCGCAAACCCCAAAGCGTGCGAACTCACGGTCGACGAAACCGGTGGCCTTCAGGAACCCGACGCGCCGGCGAGGAGCACCACCCCGCGGGCGCGGCTCGACCGAATCGAGGGGGATGGAAGCCCTCGCTTGCGCGTCGGGTTAGGAAGAGGATGCGGCCGGCGATCTGCCGACCGCATCCTTGACGCCCGGCCTTGAGGGGCCGAGAATACAGGGAAGGTCGGCGGTCGTGGCGGCCGAATCGAGGGATGGCATGCGCGGAGGCAGGTCCGAGCGCGGACGACACACCCGAGCGGCCTGGGTCGCGGCCCTGGTCGTCGGCCTGGGCCCGTTGCCGCTGCCGAAGGCGGATTATCACAACGTCCGCCATCACGACGGGCCCGGCGAGGTCTGCGTCCTGCACGACCACCTGCTCCGCTGGCACCCCGGCGCCGGCGTCGCCGAGGACGTGGCCGTCCTCCACTGGCACTGGATCCCGCCCGCGGCCGACCCGACGGGCGTCCCGAACTCGGACGACCGCCCCTCCCTGCGGGCCGTCAGCCCGGACTGGCTGGCCCCGAGCTGGGACGAGGCCCCCCGGCTGGCCGCCGACCCGTCCTCCCGATGGGCGACGGGCCTCGTGCCCGACGATCTGGCCCACTCGTACGCCCTGACGGCCGGCCCCCTCGACCTCGACGCCCCGATCCGAGCGCGGGCCGGGCCTCGGCCCGGTATCGCCGCGACCGCCTTCGGCCGCGTCCCCCGGACCGCCCTGCTCCAGCACTGGTCCTGCTGAGCCCGCCCCTTCCCCCGACCGCGCCGCCGCGGCCCGCCCGCGTGCGCGCGTCACCCGCCTCACCGAACATCCCGTTTGCGCCCGAATCCTTCCCACGAATCCAGGCGACGCCCCGCGCGGGGCGTCGTCGAGGGGGTCCGATCCATGTCCTGGGCATCATCCATCATCGGCGGTCGGCCGGCGCGGGCGCGGCTCGCGTGGGCCGGGCTCGCGGCGGGGGCGATAGCGACCGTGGTGCTCGCCGTCACGCTGAGCCACGACCGCCTCTTCCACGGCAATACCCTGCTCGCGGCCCCCGCGGCGCCCGAGGCGAAGCCGGCGGCGGCCGCGGCGCCGACGACGGTCGAGCTGACGGCCGAGAAGATCAAGGCGGCGGGCCTCCGCACGGAGCCGGTCAAGGCGATGGCGTTGCCGACCGTCGTGAGCGTGCCGGGGACGATCGAGGTGAACGTCGACCGCCGCGTCGCGATCCGGCCGAGGGTCGCGGGGATCATCCGCGAGGTCCACGTCATCCTCGGCCAGAAGGTCGAGGCGGGCGAGCCGCTCGTCACGCTCGACAGCGCCGACCTGGGGACGGCCCGGCTGAACCTCCGCGCCCGCCAGCTCGAGCTGGCCACCGCGCGGCGCGACGCCGAGTTCAAGGCGACCGTCGCCGCCAACGTCGCCGAGCTGCTCAAGGCCCTGGAGAAGGGCGCGCCCGCCGCGCAGCTCGAGAAGCAGTTCGCCGACAAGGACCTCGGCTCCCGACGCTCCGAGCTGCTGTCGGCCTACGCCGACCTGGGCGTCGCCTCGCACGAGGAGACGATCGCGGCCAGGCTCGTCCAGAACAACGTCTACGGCCCGCACAAGGCCGAGGTGACCATGCACGTGCGCGAGGGCAAGCAGGCGACCTTCGAGGGCATCCGCGACCAGGTCCGCTTCGACGTCCGGCAGCAGAAGCTGCTGGCCGACGAGCAGGTCGTCCGCGCCGAGGCGGCGGTCATCGACGCGGCGCAGCGGCTCCGCATCCTCGGCGCCCCCGTCGGCAAGGTCGACCTGAACGCCGAGGCGAAGAACCCGACGGCGGCCGAGGACGTGACGGCGTACACGATCGTCGCGCCGTTCGACGGCACGATCACGGCGCGGGCGGCCGTGCTCAGCCAGCGCTCCGAGCCGGCCGACGCGACCCCGCTGTTCATGCTGGCCGACCTGGATACGGTCCGGGTCGTGGCCCACGTGTACGAGTCGGACTTCGCCGCGTTGCCGGGCGGGCCGGGCGAGCCCCTGCGGCTGACCTCGGCGGCCTTCCCCGGCCGGACGTTCGAGGCCAAGGTCATCGACGTCGGCAAGGAGGTCGAGCCGACCTCGCGGACGGTCCGCCTGCTCGGCGAGGCGCCCAACCCCGAGGGCAAGCTCCGGCCCAACATGCCGGTGCGCGTGGAGTTCGACGGCCCCGCCGACGCGCCCTCGCCGACCGTCCCGGCCGCCGCCGTCGTCGAGATCGACGGCAAGGCCGGCGTCTTCCTCCCCGAGAAGGACGGCCGCCACTTCACCTTCCACCCGGTCAAGCCCGGCCGCGAGTCCGCCGGCCGCCGCGCCGTCCTCTCCGGCCTCGCCGACGGCCGGCCCGTCGTGGCCGACGGCGCCTTCGTCCTCAAGAGCGAGCTGATCCTCCAGAACGAGCCGGAAGAAGAATGAGGCGGGGATTCCACCGCGGAGATCGCGGAGGACGCGGAGAAGAAGAGGAAATAATATTTCAAAATTTAAAATAACCGAATGGATTTCTCTGCGTCCTTCGCGTCCTCTGCGGTGAAATCCCCCGAGAATCGAGGGCCAAGGCGATGCTGAACGCGTTGATCGAGTCGAGCCTGCGGAATCGGTTCCTGGTGATCGTCGGCACCCTGCTGGTGGCGGGGATGGGGGTCTACGCGGCCCTGAGGCTGCCGATCGACGCGGTGCCGGACCTGACCAACGTGCAGGTCCAGGTCATCACCGAGGCGCCGGCGCTCAGCCCGGAGGAGGTCGAGACGTTGCTGTCGTTCCCGGTCGAGGGGGCGATGAGCGGCCTGCCGGACGTCGAGCAGATCCGGTCGATCTCGAAGTTCGGCATCTCGCTGGTGACGATCGTCTTCAAGGAGGGGACCGACATCTACCGCGCCCGGCAGCTCGTCGGCGAGCGGCTCGGCCGCGCCGCCGAGGCGATCCCGCCCGGCTACGGCACGCCGATGCTCGGCCCGATCGCCACGGCGCTGGGCGAGGTGTATCAATTCCAGGTCAGGGGGAAGGGATACACCCCGATGGAGCTGCGGACGATCCTCGACTGGTTCGTCGCCTACCAGCTCCGCGGCGTCCCCGGCGTCACCGAGATCAACCCGCACGGCGGCGAGCTGAAGACGTACCAGGTCGAGCTCGACCCCGACCGCCTGGCCAACTACGGCCTGACGATGGGCGACATCTTCCGCGCGTTGCGGTCGAACAACGCCGACGTCGGCGGCGGCTACATCGTCCGCGAGGGGGAGGCGCGGTACATCCACGGCCTGAGCCGGGCGCACAACGTGGACGACATCGCCGCGATGGTCATCGACGAGCGCGACGGCGTGCCGGTGACGATCGCCAACGTCGCCCGCGTCCACCCGGCGCCGATGATCCGCTCGGGCCTGGTGACGCGCGACGGCAAGGGCGAGGTCGTCACCGGCCTGGTCATGATGCTCATCGGCGAGAACTCGCGGGAGGTCGTCAACCGCGTCAAGGACGAGATCGCGCGGATCCAGAAGAGCCTCCCCGAGGGGGTGACGATCGAGCCGTTGTACGACCGGACGCACCTGATCAGCCAGACCTTGCACACCGTCGAGCGGAACCTGATGGAGGGCGGGGTGCTGGTGATCGTCGTGCTGCTCGTGCTGCTGGGCAACGTGCGCGGCGGCCTGATCGTGGCGCTGGCGATCCCGCTGGCGATGCTCTTCGCCGCGAACCTGATGCTGGCCTTCGGCGTGACGGCCAGCCTGATGAGCCTCGGCGCCATCGACTTCGGCCTGATCGTCGACTCGAGCGTCATCATGGTCGAGAACTGCGTCCGACGCCTGGCGCACGAAGGGGGCAGCCGGCCCAAGCTCGACATCGTCCGCGACGCCGCCGTCGAGGTCCGCAAGCCGACGATGTTCGGCGAGCTGATCATCGCGATCGTCTACCTGCCGATCCTCGCGCTGCAGGGGACCGAGGGGAAGCTCTTCCGGCCGATGGCGTTGACGGTCATCTTCGCATTGGCCGGGTCGATGGTCCTGTCGCTGACGTTGATGCCGGTCCTGGCGTCGCTGGGCCTGAGCTCGAAGGCCGAGGAGAAGGAGCTCTGGCTGGTCCGGGCGGTGAAGCACGCCTACAAGCCGATGCTGGCCGCCGCCGTGGCGCGGCCGTGGGCGGTCGTGCTCGGTGCCCTGGCGATCGTGGCCGCGAGCATCCCGGTGGCGCTGGGCTTGGGCGGCGAGTTCATGCCGAAGCTCAACGAGGGGGACCTGCTCATCGAGGCGGTCCGCGTGCCGTCGGCGTCGCTGGAGGGGGCGGTGCCCGCCTCGACCCAGATCGAGAAGCTCCTCCTCGAGAACTTCCCCGAGGTCCGCACGGTCTACTGCAAGACCGGGCGACCCGAGATCGCCAACGACGTGATGGGCGTCCATCAGACCGACGTCTGGACCATGCTGCGGCCGCAGTCGGAGTGGAGGACCGGGCGGTCGCGCGAGCAGCTCATGAACGAGATGAAGGAACTCCTCAAGACGCGGGTGCCGGGCGTGAGCTTCGGCATGAGCCAGCCGATCGAGATGCGCGTCAACGAGCTGGTCGCCGGGGTCAAGAGCGACGTCGCGGCCCTGATCTACGGCGACAATCTGGACCTGCTGGCGAGGAAGGCCGCGGAGATCGAGCGTATCCTCTCGACGATCCACGGCGCGGCCGACATCCGCACCCCGTCGACGGGGCGGCTGCCGATGCTCCGGATCTCAATCCTGCGCAAGCAACTGGCCGTCTACGGCATCCAGGCCTCCGACGTCCTCGACGCCGTCGCGGCGCTGGGCGGGACGACCGTCGGCCAGCTCTTCGAGGGGCAGCGGCGGTTCGCGATCCAGGTCCGCTTGCCGGCCGATTGGCGGAACGACCCGGAGCGGATCAAGTCGATCCGGATCACCGACCCGAAGGGCCGGCCGATCGCCTTGTCGGACCTCGCCGAGGTGAAGTTCGAGGAGGGGCCTAGCGAGGTCGAGCGCGAGCACATCCAGCGCCGCGCCGTCGTCGCGGTCAACGTCCGGGGCCGCGACATCGCGAGCTTCGTCGCCGAGGCCCGTCAGGCCATCGACAAGAAGGTGAACCTCGAGGGGTGCGTCCTCCGCTGGGGCGGCCAGTTCGAGCACCTCCAGACGGCGATCAACCGCCTCCTGATCGTCGTGCCGGTGGCGTTGCTGCTGATCTTCCTGCTGCTCTACAGCACCTTCGGCTCGCTGCGGCTGGCGGCCCTGATCTACCTGGCGGTGCCGATGGCGGCGACCGGCGGCGTCTTCTCCCTGGCGGCGCGGGGCCTGCCGTTCTCGGTCTCGGCGGGCGTCGGCTTCATCGCGCTATTCGGCGTCGCGGTGCTCAACGGCCTGGTCTGGGTCAGCGCCGTCGAGCACCTGCGGCTCGAGGGGGTCGAGCCGCACGAGGCGGCGCGCGAGGCGGCGATGGTCCGCCTCCGGCCGATCCTCATGACCGCGCTGGTCGCCGGCCTCGGCTTCCTGCCCATGGCCGCCTCCACCACCCCCGGCGCCGAGATCCAGCGCCCGCTCGCCACCGTCGTCATCGGCGGCCTCATCACCTCCACCCTCCTGACTACCCTCGTCCTCCCCGCCATCTACCCCTGGTTCGCCGACAAGCCCAAGCCCGTCGAGCTGTGATGGGTCGGTGATCGGTGGGCGGTGGGTCGATTCTGGCATCGGTTCTCTGCCCTTTGCCCTCGGCCCTCGGTCTTGTTCGGGGTCCTCCCCGCCGCGGCGACGTCGCCGACGCCGAGCCCGCCGTCCCCGGCTGGCGGGTCGAGGTCGACCGGCTCTTCCGCTGAATCCCACGTAGCGCAGGGCTTGCCCTGCCTCTTCGAGTTCCAGTGGAGAGGCAGGGCTTGCCCTGCCCTACGGGGAGCTAAAACCGGCGGAAGTGGCCGACGATCTCCGAGCGGTCGTCGGTCCAGGCGGGGGTCGAGGGGGATACCGCGATCGGTCGCCAGCGGGGCGATCGGGCGAGCGGGCCGAGGTCGGCGTCGCGGCGGGCGAGGAGGACCCAGGTCGAGCGCCAGCGGCCCTCGGGGCCGGCGGGGCGATCGGTCGCGACGCGGCACGAGAGCCCCCCGTCCCGAGCGACGGCGGCGACGACCGGCGCCAGGTCGAGGAAGCGGTTCGTGACGTGCACGGCGATCAGGCCGCCGCCGGCCAGCTTCGACCGATAGAGCCGGAACGCCTCGCGCGTCAGGAGGTGGACGGGGATCGAGTCGGAGCCGAAGGCGTCGATCGCGATCAGCCCGAAGGAGCCGTCGGGCACCTCGCGGAGCCGCAACCGGGCGTCGCCGAGGACGACGGCGACCGCGTCGGCGCGGCAGTCGCTCAGATAGGTGAAGTAGCGCGGATCGCGGGCGATCCGGGCGACGGCCGGGTCGAGCTCGAAGAAGGTCCAGCGCTGGCCCGGGGCGGCGAACGCGGAGCTCGCGCCGGTGCCCAGGCCGATCACGGCCACGCTCCGCTTCGTGCCATTCTCGAGGAATTGCCCGAAGAAGTCGCCGAACGGCCCCTCGCGGTGATAGTAGGCCCACGGCTCGCGGCGGAGCGCGGGCGCGAGCGCCTGCTCGCCGTGGATGGTCCCGCCGTGCCAGAGCTGGTGGAAGCGGCCGCCGGGGCGGTCCGACTCGACGACGGCCAGGGTGCCGAAGAACGTCCGCTCACGGTGGATGGCCCGGCCGTGCTCGTCGGGCGCCAGGCCGTCGGCCGCGAGCACGGCGCCGAGGGCCAGGGCGAACCGCGTCGGCCGCTTCATGAAGACGAGGCAGCCGGCCGTCAGCATCGCGAACGCCAGCCGCGTCGCGTCGGCATTCAGGCCGAACGCGTCCAGGTCCAGCCCGACGAGCGCGAGCGCGCCGACGACCAGGGTCGGCGTCCCGTCGAGCCGGAGCCGCCCCGGCGCCCGCGTGACCGGTCCGACCTCGCCCGGTGACCCTTCCAGCCGGAGGCGGGAGTCGTCGCGCGGCTTGTGCGGCTCGGGGGCCGTCCGGAAGAGGCAGGCCAGCACGAGCATCAGCGGGTATTCGGTCAGGCGATCGAACACGAGCGGGGCGACCACCGCGTTGAAGGCCCCGCCGAGTGCGCCGCCGGTGGCGATCGCGAGGTAGAACGACGTCAATTGCCGCGCCGGCGGCCGATCGCGCGCCAGTTCCCCGTGACACACCAAAGCCGCGGCGGCGAAGGCGAGCAAGTGGAACGGGATCCAGAACGGCAACAGCGAGCCGAGGCAGGTCGTCGCCATCGCCTGCACGGCGAAGACCGCCAGGAGCCACGACGCCCACTGCCGCGGAGGCCAAGGGCGGCTGGCGAAGGTCGCGACGAAGCTCAGCAGGTACAGCGCCAACGGCAGGACCCAGAGCAACGGCACCGGCGCCAGGTCGGTCGTGATGGTGCTCGTCACCCCCAGCAGCAGGCTCGACGGCACCGCCGCCAGGACCGCCCAGCGCAGCCGGCGCCGCCCCTCGATCCGATTCGACTCGACCTCCTCGACCTCCGGCGCCCTCGGCGCCCGCCAGGTGGCGATCGCGCATGCCGCCGTCAGGATCGCCAGCACACCGAAGCCGAGCGACCACCACGACGCCTGCCGCGAGAGCCCCAGGGTCGGCTCGATCGCCGTCGGGTAGGCGACGAGGGCGAGCAGGCTGCCGAGGTTGCTCGCCGCGTAGAGCGGGTACGGGTCGCGGGCGATCGGCAGGGCCGTCGTCGCCAGCCAGCGCTGGAGGGCCGGGGCGGTCGCGGCGAGGGCCAGGAACGCCGGCCCGATGGCCGCGGCCAAGGTCGCCAGGAGCCAGAGAACCGGCCCCGCGCCCGAGGTCGGCGGCGGGCCCGACACGGCCCGCAACGTCGGCGGCAGGGTCAGCACTCCCACCGCGAGCAACGCGAGCTGCAAGGCGGCCCCGCGCCTCGGCCCGAGCCATGAGTTGGCCGCATGAGCGACCGCGTAGCCACCAAGCAACGCCGCCTGGAAGAAGAGCATGCAGGTCGTCCAGACCGCGGGCGAGCCCCCCAGGAGCGGCAGGATCATCCGCCCGACCATCAGCTCGACCCAGAAGACCAGGGCCGCGGCCAGGAACATCGTCGCGGCGAAAAGAAGCGGCAACGGCCCGTCCCCCGGCTCGGCAATAAACCCCGGACCACCCCACGCCCTGCATCCCCCCGAATCGACAACCGGCGCAAGGGTCGCCCAGAATCGCGAAGTTCCCGAAAAAGGCCCCAATTCTCCGGCCCGGCGGCCGATCCACTATCATGGGAGGGCTCGAACCCGCCGGCAAGATGACGCCCGACGCCCGACCCAGACGCGCGAATCGAATTGACGACGCCCCCGGATCGGCCAACAATACAGCGGCCGATCGCGCCCCGCCACGACGCCGGGCCGCGCGATCGAACTAGGCTTGTCGTCTCGTGTTGCGGCCGATCGACTGGGCACGAAACCGGGTCCCGCCCCCGATGAAGCGCACGTTCGCCGCCGTCGCCCTGCTCGCCGCCCTCGGCGTGCTCCTGAAGCTCGCCGCCAAGGATGCGGCCCGGCCGGCCGTCGCGCCGGTCGCGTCGGGGCCGGCCTCGACCGGGCCCGAGCCCGACCCCGACGCCGCGATCCTGGCCCGATACCCCGACGACCGCCCCCTCGTCGCCCGCGCCCTCGACCGCTACCGCCAGACCGCCCGCGCCATCGAGCGCACCGACGGCCTCCGCGGCCTCGTCCTGCTCGACCGCCTCGACATCGAGGCGGTCTTCCTCTACGAGAACTACCCCGGCGAGTTCCGCCGCCTCCGCGACTCCCTGACCGACGACGCCGCGGCCGACCTCCTGCTCCACTGGCGCGAATACTTCGGCCTGAAGCGCGCCGACGCCACCGACCGCGCCATCCTGATCGCCGAGGTCGCCCGCCTGACCCCCTCGCAGCGCCGCCTGGCCGCGAAGTACCCGAACGCCCTCCCCTTGATCCTGACCGATCCCGAGGGCGTCTCGGACCTGCTGCGACGCCTTTCGCGCGAGCCGAAGACCTTGCGCGACGCCCTGGTCATCCTCGACTTCATCAGCCTCGAGCGCGGCGCCGCCGACTTGCGGAGGGCGCTGGAGACGCTCGACCAGCACGGCACGCTCGCCGTCGAGGCGTTCCGGCTCCAGGGGCTCGACGGCTTCGCGCTGGTCACGCTCTACGGGCCGGTACTCGAGGCCCTCGGCGACGCGTTGCCGCTGGACCAGGCCCTCATCCTGCTCCGCGTCAACGCCGAGGACGTCGACGAGATGCTCCGGACCCGCTCGGCCGACGCCGTCGCGGGAGACCTTCGACACGTCGCGGCGCGGGGGCTGGTCGAGCAGGTCGGCGGCAGCCCGCACGCGTTGCGGCTGGTCGTCGAGTACGGCGACCGCGGCGAGAAGGCCCTCGTGCAGGCCGGGCCCGACGCGGCCGATGTTGTCTTCGAGGAATACGCCGACGCGACCCTCCGCAGCCAGGCCGTTTCCTGCCTCGCCGAGCACGGCACGATGGCGTTGGCGATGCTCGCCAAGTACGCCCCCGACCCGGACTTCCGCGAGGTCCTCCGCCGCCACGGCGCGCCGATCATCCCGCCGATCGCCCGCGCCGACGTCGGCCCCGACGCCCTCCAGGCCCTCCGGGGGAAGTCCAAGCGGACGTTCCTCGAGTCGCTCTCGCTAGGCGTCCTCTACCTCTCGGGCGACAACGGCCAGGCGACGATCCGGCTCATCAAGGACGACGGCCTGGAGCGCGTCGCCGAGCTCGACGCCACCGACGTGCAGTTCTACCAGTTCCTCCCGCTCTACGACTTGCTCCACCTGGCCAACGTCCTCGGCCGCGGCCAGTCGCCCACGACCGGCGAGATGACCTGGGCCCTCGTCGACGGCTGCTTCGTCGTCGCCGACGCCCTGAGCCTGGCGGCGGTCCAGCCCGAGGGCGTCGCGGCGTCGGAGGCGGCCCGGTCGCAGGTCAAGTCGGCGGCGCGGCAGGCCGCCCGCGCGCTGGGTCGCGAGGCGACCGAGGAGGCCGCCGCGGTCGGCTCGCGGTCGCTCGCCCGCCGCGGCGGCGCCGCCGGGGCCGAGGGCCTCACCGAGCAGCTCTCGAAGTGGTGGGCCGTCCGGCTCGCCGGCGGCACCTACCGCGTCCTCCGCCGCCTCCCCGAGGCCCTCGACCGCCTCTCTCTCACCAAACTCGCCGACCTCGGCCGTCCCCTCTGCTCCCGCGCCGGGCTCCGCCTGAGCACCTGGCAGCCGCTCCGCTTCGTCGCCAAGACGATCCCCCAGATCCCCCCCAGCCGCGGCTTGAAGTACGTCGCCGCCCAGGTCGTTCAGGCGGGCGTCGGGGTGATCGCCTTCCACAAGATGGAAGAGCATCTCGCTTCCCGCCGGCCACCGGTGGCCGACGGCCCGGCCCGATCGGCGGCCACCCCTTAATCCCGCCCCGGCCCGCGACGAATCATAGAATAAGGGGTCGAGCGTCCCCACCGGACCTCCCTGGCGAAGCAAGAGGACCCGAAGCGATGCGACTCTCCCCGACCCGTCGCGCGATCGTGCCGCTGGCCCTGGCGATCGGCGCCCTGCTGATGCCGGCGCGGGCACACGCGGGCAAGCTGTCGTGGCTCGATGACGTGGTGCGACGGGTCGTCCGCGACGCCGAGGCCGAGGAGCGCGTCGCCGCCAGGTCGGTCGAGCGATCGGCATCGCGGTCGTCGGTGAGGTTCTTCGTCCGCGAGTCGGACGAGAGCCTCGAGGTGCTCGCCCGCCGCGCCGACGACCTCGCCCGGGCCGGCCGGAGGCTCGACCAGCCGGCCGAGTCGGTGCTCGAGTCGCGGTTCGCCCGGCTCGTCCGCGCCGAGCCTGAGGCCATGGGCGCCTACCGCGCCTTGAAGCCGGCCGAGAAGCGGCTCGTGGTCGAGATGGGCGAGACGGCTCGGCGGCTGGCGCGGCGCTATCCCGACCAGGCCGAGCCGTTGATCCGCAAGCTGGGCGTCGAAGGGCTGACGGCCGCCCGCGTCTACGGCGACGACGTGGCCGAGGTGCTGGCCAAGGAGGGGCCCGAGGGCCTGACCGTCCTGCGCAAGACCGGCCGGGGCGGCTGGAAGTTCTACACCGAGCAGGTGCTCGCCCACAAGAAGAAGCTCGCCGCCGCCGGGGTGCTCGCCTTGTTCCTGGCCAACCCGGACAAGTTCGTCGACTCGGCCGGCCGCGTCACCGAGTATGCCGTCGAGCAGTTCTCCAAGGCCGGCATCCGCCTCGCCGGCGCCTTGGGTGACGGCGCCGCCCGCGGCCTCGAATCGACCCTCGGCGCCGCGCTGGCCTCCCACGGCCTCGAACCCTCTCTCGCCCGCAAGGGCGGCATGGCCCTCGCCGCCGTCGTCGCGTTCCTGGCCGCGATGGTCCTCCTCGGCCTCCCCGTCCGGCTGGCTTTTCGTCCCTTCACCTGGCCCTTCCGCCTCCTCGGCCGCCGCCGCCGGACGGCCTAGAGCGGTTTTCTTTCGAGTGTGGCGGCCCGCCTGTTCGAGAAATCAGACGACCTTGTGGCAGAGAGCCGATTCACTCGAAAGAAAACCGCTCTAACGCATTCGCTTTTCGGGATACAGTCTTAGGAGTCACGAACGATGGACCTCATCGAGGATCGCAAATACCTGCGAGCGATTCGGCCCGACCTGGTCGCCTTCGACCCCGATGACAAGCCCGTTCTCATCGTCGAGGTCAAAGGCGTAACGCCGGTCCCCGAGTCCGTCTCGCAATTGCTCTCATACATGGACTCGGCGGTCCCGGCGGTTCCGTTCGGGATGTTGGCCGACCCCAAGGACATCCGAATCTATCAGAGCGGGAGTCCGATCCCCGTCGCCATTATCCCGACGGCGGACATCCTCAGGCACTACGTGACCGCCGAATTCAGCAGGCCGGTCTCCAGCGCGTTGCTCACGACGACGATCGAGGCATGGCTCAGCGATCTCGACTCGCATTGGCACTCGGAGATCCCCCCGGCCGTCCGGGAAATGACCCCCATCGGCCTGCTGCCGCGGCTGAAGAGCGGGACGATCGAGCGCGAGGTGTCGCTTGTCTGCCATCCTATACATTGAGACAAATTATTTCATTAGTTTTGCGACCGGTCGAGATCGGGCGACGAACGACCTGCTGCTGACCGTCCCGCCCGCTCCGCGCCGGGTGATCCCGGCTGTCTGCTTCATGGAAGCATTCGTGACGTTCGAATCGATCAAGCGAGAAAGCGGGAGATTCATCGCCGATCTGGGTAGGCAGATCCAGGAATACTCGAGGGGCGTGGTCTGGGCCGACAGGGACTCGCGGTTGGGGCCTCTTCGTCAATCCCGGGTCGAGATCGACACGATGTTCGACCAGTTCCGAGAGAGGCTCCTCCTCGCCGTCGAGACGCTGAACGAACTCGGTGAGAAGATCAATCTCACGAGGGAAATCCTCCGAGATGCCGTCGGTCGGAGTCTCATCAAGGACACGACCGATAACCTCATCTTGGCCAGCATCCTGTCGCACGCGCGATCCCACCCGTCTGAGTTGAAGGCGTTTCTCACGGAGAATCACAAGGACTTCGAGGTCCCCGAGGCTTTGCAGGCGCTCCGAGATGCCGGCGTAAAATACTTCCGGAAGGCGGAGGAGTGCCGCAATTGGCTCGGGGCACTCGCGCCACCCCCCCCATCATAGAGCCGGCAATCTTTACAAGCCGGCGAAGGATGGACGATCCGGGCGACCTTGCGGCCTGGCAAATCATTCAAAGCGAGATCGTCGAATCCATACCGGATGATTATCGACTCGGCAATTGTTACAACCGGATGAGTGGCACCGGGAATCGGCATCCGAGGCAGACGGTAAGTTTTACAAGGCGAGGCGTCGGCGGGCACAGCCAATCGAGCAGGGAGCGGGGGATCGTCTCACATGGCCGATCGTCGCAAGGCGCATCTCGACGCCCTCGAATCGCGGCTGACTTGCGCGAAGCGGATCGCGCTGTTCGGCCACCGGGCGGTGGGCAAGACGACGTTGCTGGCGATGTTCTACCGCGAGGCGTCGACCGGCCGGGTGCCGGGGGTGCGCCTGGCGGCGGTCGACCCGCCGAGCGCCGAGTACCTGGCCGAGAAGGTGGCGCAGATCGAGGCCGGCGAGCCGCCGGCCGGCACGCTCGCCGAGACCGAGCTGCGCTTGCGGCTCTATCGCGGGCCGGGCCGGCTCGACCTGGTGGTCAAGGACTACCAGGGGGAGCACGTCGCCCTCGGCACCGACGAGCCGTCGATCCGCGAGTTCTTCGCCGACTGCGACGCCGTCCTGCTCTGCCTCGACCCCGACGGCTCGGCCAGCCCCGCCGACCGTCGCCGCCGGCAGCAGGAGGTCGAGAACCTCCTGGAGCGCTACATCGAGCGATCCGACGACGCGACGACGGACCGGCCGATCGCCTTGCTGGTCACGAAGTATGACCGCGTGCTGGCGCACGGCGGGCCGCCGCCGGAGGAGGTCGAGCGGCTGGTCGAGGCACGGTACGGGATGACGCGGCACGCCCTGGCCTGCCACGCGCCGAGGAACGCGGTCTTCGCCGTCAGCTCCTACGGCCGCGAGGCCGGCGACGACGGCCGGCCGCCGTCGGAGCTGCACCCCTTGGGCCTCGAGGGGCCGCTCGGCTGGCTCGCCGACCAGCTCGAGGCCGTCGACGTCGAGCGCCTGGAATGGCTCTGGGACCTCGTCCCCGGCGACCTGCCGCGGCTCGCGCGCTGCGTCCGCGCCTTCGAGCGGCGTTATCCAACATCTGACCGCGTCGACCGCTTCCGAGACCGGCTCAAGGCCCTCCGGCGGAAGCGGCTGCGGGCCGGCGCGGTGCGGCTGGCGCTGGTCGCGACGGTGCTCGTCGCCGCCCTGGCCGGCTACGACCTCGTGGGCTACCAGCGCGCCGTGTCATTCGAGCGCGACAACCCGCCGAAGGCCGTCGCCCAACGATGGGCGGACCTGCTGGCCTGGCACCCGTCGTTGCCCTGGTTCTGGCCCGAGCGGGCACGGCAGGCGCGGTGGAAGTCGGCCAACTGGGACCTCGAGGAGGCCAAGGCCCTCCTGGCGCGCGGGAAGGACGTACCGGACCTCTCGGCCCGGATCGACCGCGCCGCCGACCAGGCCCCGCAGCTCGCCATCGCCGCGCGCGAGGTCGAGCACGCGCGCGATCGACTCCGCCACGACGAGCGCTGGCGCGCCCTCGAGGCCCGCGCCGGCGTCCCCGGCGAGGACCCCGACCCCTTGCTCGCCGACGCCCGCGCCTTCCTCCGCGATTTCTCATGGACCCCCCATCGCGCCGAGGCCACCGCCCTGATCGCCACGGCCCAGAAGCAGGCCGACGAGCGCCGCTCGCGCGCCGAGGGGCAGGAGGTCGAGGCCCTCCGCCGCGCCGGCGAGCTGCCGAACGCCGAGCTGGCGGCCTTGATCGAGCAGTCGCAGGGCTGGCTCGACCATCACCCCGACAGCCGGCTCCGCGGCGAGATGCTCGCCCTCCAGGGGGCCTTCGCCGACCGACTCGATCGCAACGACTTCGACAAGGCCCTCGCGTATTCCCGACTCCACACCGACCGCTACCAGAACCGCATCGACCGCTATCAAGACTACCTGGATGCCCACAAGAGCGGCGGCCGGTTCGTCCGCGAGGCGATGGCCGGCCAGGAGCGCGCCCGGCGCGACTGGGACTCGTACTCGTACCGCCAGGCCTACGACCACCTCGCCGCCCACCCCGACGACGTCGCCGAGGCCGCGCGCCGGTTACGCGACTACCTCCGCCACCACAAGGACGGCCGCCACGTCGGCGACGCCGAGGCGTACCTGAAGTGGTGGGAAAAAGTCTCGACGACGGGCGAGTATCACGTCACGCTCCGCCGCGGCGAGGTCGAGCCCGGCGTCGGCAAGTATCTCTCCGGCGGCGCCCCGGACCTCTCCGTGGTCGTCGAGGTCGCCGGCCAGGTCCACGGCCCCTCGCCCGTCATCAAGAACTCGCGCCGGCCGATCTGGGACTACACGTTTCCGCGCCCCATCCGCTGGAAGCTCGGCGACCCGGTCACCATCCGCATCGTCGACAACGACTGGTCCGCCTCCGACGTCTTCACCCTCCACAGCGCCAAGGACGACCCGCTCTCCATCCGCCTCCTCTCCGGCACGATCCAGCCGTCCAAGGGGGGCAAGACTTCGCTCGTCTTCTCGTCCGACTTCCAGATGCCCAATCTCACGAAGCCCGACTGACGGCCCCCTCATGGGAAATCGGCCCGATCGGCGTGTCACGGTCCGCTTCGAGCAGGCCGTCTACGGCAGCTTCCCGTTCTGGGACCGGGGTTACGACCTCCTCGCCCACTCGCCCGGGTGCCGACCGGAGTGGCTGGCCGAGCTGAAGACGATCTGCCAGGGATACGGCGAGCGTCCCCTCGGCGCGGCCGGCGCGGGGGGCCTGTTCGCGACGCAATTGCGCTCCGGCCCGTGGCTCGTCGTCGGCCCGGCCGAGCAAGGGCTCGACGACCGCGGCCGGCCGGGGGCGGTCGCCTTCCATGCGCTCTTCGTCGAGCCGCGCGCGTATCGAAAGACCGGCTTCGATCCGTTCGCGTTCCTCGATCAATTCCGGCGCGACTGGACGAGCGACATTCACACGCTCCCCGCCGGGGAGGTCGCCCTCGACGCCATCCCGCCGGTCGTGGCGATCGACGATCGGGCGTCGCGGATCGCGGCGGCGATCGCGAGGGGCTCGCGGGTGGCCTTGCAGGCGAACGAGCCCATCGACGAACTGGCCCGCATGGTCTGGCATGCCCTCCCGCCCCGCGTCCGCAAGCGGGCCTCGCTGGCGACCTGGGCGTTCGGCAACGCCCGTCGATATGACCTCGTCGCCCTCCCGCGCCTGGCTGGCGTCGCGCTCGATCCGTCCTACATCGACCCCGCGACCCTCGATGTGGCTCACGACTCCCCGGGCTCGATTCCGGGTGCCACGGGTTGTCCGCAACCCATGCCCGCCGGCGTTGCCGAACCGGCACAGGTTGCGGACAACCCGTGGCCCCCCCGACACGATAGAATC
>DASZMJ010000245.1:0-6839 GCA_035551935.1 Isosphaeraceae bacterium | reverse complement strand
GCCTCCAGGGCGACCCTGGCCTTGAAGGCGGCCGGATGCCGCTTGCGCTTGACGGTCATGATGCACCTCGGGATGGATCAGCGACCTTCGATCAGTATAACATCCCGAGTTGTCCAGTCTCAGGGGTCCACCTCAGTGGTCGACTGGGCCAAGTTCGGCCTCGATATCGATAGGAGCGACTTGAAAACCTGGAAGGGCCTGTTGAACAATGTCGTGGATGCTTCGGGTGGAGACATCGTCCCCGGCCCCGACACCGTGATTGGGGGCCGGGATGAGCCAAACGTCCAGCAGTTCTACGACCGCGTGAGGTAAACCGATGCGATCGTCGAGAGCCGCACGCCGGGTGATCGTCCTGCTGATCGTCCTGGCGGCGATCGTCTATCTCGCGTCGCCCCGATATCTTGCGATCGATCGGGTTAGTACCGTGGATATCCTGTCCGACGGCAGGACGGCCTACGTCGTGATCGTGACCAGCCATGCGGAGTATCGCCTCCGATGGGCGTTACTCCGAGTCCTCGCCCGGATGTGGCCCGACCAAGATGAAGTCTCTGTCCGCAGGATGCAGATCATCACGACCGACGGCGAATCTGCGGATTGCCGGACCGCCCCGGCCTACCTCAAACCGGGCTGGGTCCTGCCCGATGGCCATGCCTTATACCTGTCCGAGAGGGGCACGGAGATCGACGGCCTCTCCGTGTTCACCGGGAAAGAAAACGAGTTGGGCTTATACCGTTGGGAGTCCGGGTCCGCCGTCCCTGTCTCGCCCACCGAGGCGACACTGATCCGTGCCCGATCGCTCCAGTTCACCACTGACCAATGCAAGGCGCAGGGGTGGACCCTCATAAATTGGAATAAGGCCGAAGGGCTGGCGATGGCCGGCGGGACGGCGACGGTTCAGCTCGACGGTCGCGAAGTCTGCTTCCGGTTCGCGCTGATGCCCCACGCCAAACCGACGGCGCCTCCACCGGACCAAACGCTGCTCATCACGATCGAATCGGGGGAAAAGCGTCTGCTATCGAAGGAGTTCGCGTACCGACGCACCACGAAGCTAAGGAGAGAAGATTGGGAGCAGTTCCGCGCCTCGGCCTCGACCTCGCGGAAGCCATGAGCAGATATTGGTTACGCTTGCGACACGGCCACAGGGAAAGACCGGCATCTCGACCGTCGCCACTTGAGGCACTCTCCAATCCGTCGCGTCCTGTTCTTCTGCCGCACGTTCTACCTCGACGACTCCAACGGGGCCGCCGTCGCCCACCGCGCCCTGGCCGCCGCGTTGGCCCGCTGGGGGTTCGTCATCGAGGCCCTCTGCGGGACCACCTTCGATACCGTCGCGAGGGGCGACCCCGCCGAGCACCTCGCCGCGCGCGGCATCCCGCTTGAGTATGCCGGCGGCGACACCTGGGACGTAGGACCCGGCGGCATCACCGCAGCCGACCCCGCCCACCTCCGCACCGCGATCGACGGCGTTGCGCTCACCGTCCAGCGACGGCCCACCCGGCGGCTCGCCCCGCCCGACCCGTTCGAGGCCGCCGAGTTGCTCGCCCTCTTCGAGTCCACTTGCGGGCGTTTCCGGCCCGATGTCCTCGTCACCTACGGCGGCGACCCGCTGACCCAGGAGGTTCTCGCCCGTGGCCGCCGGGCCGGGATCGCCACCATCTTTGCCCTGCACAACTTCCTCTACACCGACCGCTCCCCCTTCGCCCACGCCGACGCGGTGGTCGTCCCCTCGCAGTTCGCCGCCGACGAATACGCCCGATCGATCGGCCTGCGCTGCACGCCGCTGCCCTACGTCGTCGACCCCGCCCGCGTCCGGGCCGAGGACCAGGAGCCATACTTCCTGACCTTCGTCAACCCCTGCCCCGACAAGGGCCTCTTCCCCTTCGTCCGCATCGCCGACGAGCTGGGCCGTCGCCGGCCCGACATCCCCATCCTCGTCGTCGAGAGTCGCGGCACCGAGGCCGACCTGCTCGCCTGCGGGCTCGACCTCCGCCGCCATCGCACCATCCACCTCATGCCCCGGACGCCCGACCCCCGCGACTTCTGGCGCGTGACCCGGGTCTGCCTGATGCCCTCGGTCTTCCGCGAGACCTCTGGCCTGGTGGCCATCGAGGCGATGCTCAACGGCATCCCCGTCGTCGCCAGCGACCGTGGCGCCCTGACCGAGACCCTCGGCCGCGCCGGCCTCCTCCTCCCCCTTCCCGCCCACCTGACCCCCGCGTCGCGGCACCTCCCCACGGCCGATGAGGTCGCCCCCTGGGTCGACGCGATCCTCCGCCTCTGGGACGACGCCTCATTCGCCGACGAGCACCGGCGCCGGGCCCTGGCCGAATCCCGGCGGTGGGCGCCGGAGGTACTGAAGCCCCGATACGCCCGCTTCCTCGCCGGTTTGCGGGCCGGGTCCGGGCCGCAAACCGCCGTCCATGACGAGGCCGGAGCCGGCCCGTGAGCCGGCTCGTGGTCGTGCTACTCCTCGGGGTCGCGCCATCCATTCAGCCGATGAGCAAGCTTCGATGAGGCGACCGACTCGGCGATGACCCGATCGACGCCGTCGTCTATGGCAGCTCGTCCCGGGGCGATGGAGGAGGGAGCGCTGACGAACGGACACCTCGCTCACCGGAGGGCAGGCGGATCGGGCCCCAGCGATGACTCGGTCGCGTCGCCTCCTCCGACTCCCCACCAAGGCCCCCAAGATGCTGCGCAGAGGCGCCACGGCCCAATCGAGTCGAAGACATCGTAGCGGAGGTCTCAAGGCCGGCTGGACTCCTCGCCGTACATCGGGTGGAGAATGAGAGATCCGAGGGCCACGCCAGAGCGCGTCCGTGTCGCAGGCTGTGTGTCTTTGGATGTCCCATAAATCCGCTCCGTCGTGATCGCCCGCGACGATTCAGCCTCGCTCCTCATAGCTCAGGAGGTATCCATACCCGGTGGCGCACTTCCGGCATGTCGTCCGATCGGGCCCGAACCCGGTACCCCAGCACGTGTCGCAAAGGCGCCAGTCCCCAGGGTGGGCGACGTCGATGATCTTCCGGACGAGCCGCTCGAAGGCCCCCCGGTTGCGCGGCTCCCCCCGGCCGAGGAGCCCCTCCGCTCCGGCCGCGAACTTGCGGCGGTGCTTGTCGACCTTACGATAGAGCAGCGCATCCGACTCGTAGGCGCCGGGGTCCGACAGCCGGTCGCGGAGCCGGCCGCAGTATTCGACCAGCCACTCGACGTCGGCCAGGGCGGCCTCAGGGTCCTTCGGCCCGCCTGCCGCCCGACCACCGCGGCGGGTTTCGGCGTGGCGTGCGATGGCCTCCGCCGGGTCGAGCCGCTGACCGATGTCCCACACGCATTGGGCCCGTCGCTCGGGGTCCTTGATCGCGGCGATGGCGTCCTGCTGCACCGTCGTGACGCTGCACTGCTCGAACGTCTCGCGGTCCTCGTCGCGGAAGACGCGGCTCCGCTTCAGGGCCCGCTGGGCCGTCCGCTTCGACACCCCGAGCCGACCGGCGACGAGGTCGGCGAACGAGGCCGCCTGTCCCGAGCTCCCGTCCGCTCCCTCGGCGACTTCTCCCGGCGCGCCGTCGGCCGCCCGCTTCGCCGCCTCGCGCTTGCGGGCCAGGGCGACCCCGCCGGCGCGGTGCTGCATCGTCTCGGGGTAGCGGAGCTGGTAGAGGGCCTCCCACCGCGCCAGGGCGCCCTCGAACTGCTTGCGCTTCAGCGGCATGCACCAGAGGTTCTCCGTCACCGCCGCCATCTCGGCCATCTGGTCGTCCAGCTCGAGGACCCGCGCGTCAATCTCGGCCCAGCCCAGCTCCTTGCAAGCGGCCAGCCGGTGGCGGCCGGCGACCAGCTCGAAGGGCTTCCGGCCCGCCTCGCGGGCGCGGACGATGATCGGCACGTACAGGCCCTCGGCGGCGATCGACCGCGCCAGGCGGTCGAGCCAGTCTCGGTTGACGGACCGGCGGCCGGGCGCGATCGCGATGTCCGCGATCGCGACGCGCCGGAGGATGCCCGCGTCCGCCGGCCGGCCGGTCGCGCCGGGCCGGCGGCCGACGCCGACGACCCGGGAGTCAACGCCCCCGAGTTGGGCCGGCCCTCCCGGCGACGGGGCGATCGTCGCGTCCTCGACGGCCGCCGCACCGGGCTGGGGCGGTGCCTCGCGATCGGTCGTACGAGAACCGCTGCCGGCGTACGATGGGTCTTGCCCGTCCATCCCCGTCTCCTGTGCACCAGACGTCGTCATCGCGTCATCTCCCCGAAATGCGGCCATGTGCCATGCGGCGAGGCGCGTCGGACATCGACGGCCATCCGCCCGCCGGAAAGCGTACCCAACGGCCGCGGGGCGCCGCCGAGTGCAAGCGACATTCTGACCCTTGGTCTCCGCGTCCGCCCGGACGGTGCACGCCGCCGCCGGCGCCGGCCCGTCCTGACATGCCCCACGCATGGTCGACGCTCGACGGCCGGCGGGCGAGGCGAGCAGACGTGTCCGAGGCGTCGGTCCCCCGGCGCGACCAGGCCCGAGTTCAGCCCGGCGTCGCTGGCCGCCGGGGCGGCCTCGGGTGCGACATCGTCGTCGAGGCCCTGCGGGTCGGCTGGCCCGATGGCCCTGAAGCCGCCGTGCCGGCCGCGCGGGTCGGGGGCGGCCCGATGCGGCGGGGCCGGTGAGGGGTTTCTCATGGCAGCGAACTCCTCGTCGTCGAACCATGGATCATGGGGCCGGCCGTCAAGCCGCCGAGCCCTTCGACATCGCCTCCCAGCCCTTCCGGGCGGGGCACCCGGCCGCCACCCAGGCGCCGATCTCCTCGGCCATCCAGCGCTTCGACTTGCCGCCGATGGTCAGCGGCATCGGCATCCTGCCGGTGCTGTTGAGCCTCCACACGGTCCGTTCGCTCAGGCCCAATCGATGGGCGCCCTCCTTCACGTCGATCAGGATGGCGCCCGGACGGTCGGGGGCGACAGCCGGGTTCATCGCCTCGGACATGGTGCGGACTCCGGTTGCTCGACGGTGTCAGGAGCTGCGCCTCGCTGCCCCAGGACGCCACCAACATTTGCCCAAGCTCGACTCGCTCGATCGGCGATGCTCGTGGCGTTCGGAGGCGCCGCAGCCGAGCGGCCACCGCCAGGCGGCCTACTCTGCCGTCACAGTGCAGATCGGCCGGTCGGCCGGCGAGGGTTGCGGCGACTTCGAGCAAAGGAGCCAAGCGACCACCGCCCGGACGGCCGGCGCTGCCGAGAAGTAACGGGCCCCAGAGATCGACGCCGAACCGGCCGGCGGTCCCGCGGGGCTCCCATCCGACCCCAGAGATGAATGGCGAGGGGCTGAGTCGCGTGTCCCCGCTCGTCACAGGGCCGAGAGCGGTTGATGTTGGGTGTAGTCCAACTACGCCGACGTTGCGGCGAAGCCCTCAGGTCGCGGCGCACGACTTCCCCAGCCGCGGGCCTGGCCCTCGCCACGGCGCTTCTCCTCGCCGAGCCCGGGGGAGCTACGAGCCCATCGAAGCGGGGCGAGGGCTTGACCCTGGATCGCTTTGAGGGCGGCTCTCCCGCGCCCACGCTCGACCAACGAGGAGCCTACCGAGAGGCTTCCTCGATCGCTCCCTCCCCGAGTGACGGCTCCCGGACGATGACCCTCGGGCCGCCGGACCTGCGGTCCATCTCGGCGTTCGCACGCGAGACCTGCTTGTCGAACCGGGCCCGCTCCCTCTGGGCGCGCCACCTGCCCAGCTGCGTGCCCTGGCCGCGCCGGACACTCGGGCCCAGGCTCAGGTCCGACCGCTGCGAGACGATCAGTTGCCGCAACGCCTTCTGCTTCCGCTTCGACATGGCTGGAACTCCGATGGCCGCTCGACCGGACGATCAAGGGCAGGCCGACCCGCTCCCGACTCGTCCGGTCCATTCCTCTCCGTCCCCGCCTCCTGCTCGCACGTCCGGTCGCGTCCTGCTCCCGGCCCACACCCCCCTCTTAGAGGCTATCCGGGAATTGTCTGCGGTGATTCCCTGTATTTGAAGGGTGGCCGCTTCTTGGAATCATCCGGCTTCAAGAGCCTGAGCATCCGATGAATCGAGCAGACCTGGATCACCGCCTCGCTCGAACCCGCCGTCCGCTCGTAGTCGCGGCTGGTCCGCCGATACCGACCCAGCCAGGCGCAGGTCCGCTCCACCACCCAGCGGCGGTGCAGCAGCACGAACCCCTTCGACCCGGCCGGCCGCTCGACCACCTCGATGACGTACCCGACGCCGGTCTCCTCCAGCCAGGCGTCCAGGGCGTGATCGCGGTACTTCTGGTCGGCCCACAGCTTCGCCAGCCGGCCGCTTTGCTCGGCCGTCAATCGGCCGAGCACCTCGGGGGCCGCCGTGCCGTCGTCGGCGGAGGCCGGCGTAACTGCCACCGCCAGCAGCAACCCCAGCGTGTCGACGACGATGTGCCGCTTCACCCCGCGGAGCTTCTTGCCCCCGTCGTAGCCCCGCGGCCCACCGACCTCGGTGCCCTTGACCGTCTGGCTGTCGATGACGCCGGCACTGGGGCTGGGCTCGCGGCCCTCGGCCACGCGGACCTGCCGCCGCAGGGCGTCGTTGATCTCCTGCCAGGTGCCGTCGTTGCGCCACTGGACGAAGTAATCGTTGACGGTGCTGCGGGCCGGCAGGTCGTGCGGCAGCATGTCCCACTGGCAGCCGGTGCGGGCCTGGTAGAAGATGGCGTTGAGGACCTCGCGGATGTCGACCTCGCGGGGCCGGCCCACCTTGTGGACGGGGATCAGCGGCTCGATGACTTGCCACTGCGCGTCGGTGAGGTCGGAGGGGTAGGGCTTCCGCATCGGGGCATGCTCCATCGTCGGTTGGCGTCGCGGACCTCCTCG
>DASZMJ010000244.1:0-5401 GCA_035551935.1 Isosphaeraceae bacterium | reverse complement strand
CCAGCGCGATGAAGAACCAGGAGAAGACGATCAGGTCGACGATCCCCGCGACCAGGGCGATCGGGTGCAGGGCGCCGGCGGCGACGCCGACGGCCCAGAGAAGCACCGTGAAGACCGCCAGGCCCCGGAACCGCCAGGCGGCGCCGATGATCTTCGAGAGGACGATCTCGCGGCCGGTCAACGTCGTCGAGACGAGGCTGATCCAGGTGTCCTCCTCGTGTTCGCTCGTGAACGAGCCCGCCGCGGCGCCGGCGATGCCGAGCATCCAGAAGGCGTAGAGCGGCAGCAGGGCCGCGCGGAGGAAGTCGGTCAGGTTCTCGCGGAGGCGGAAGTGGTCCAGACCCCCCTGGACGTTGAGCATGATCCGATCGGGCACGGCGCGGCCGTACATCGCCTGCTCGCCGAAGGCGGGGACGAGGTACTCGAAGCCGATCACCGCGATGATGACGCAGCAGACGACGGCGATCGGGATGCCCAGCAGGCTCGCGAGCTTGCCCGGCGGGGTGGCGTACTTCTCCTTCCAGCGCATCGCGGCGTCGCCGACGCCGGGCCGGGCGAAGAACCGGATCCGCCGCGGGAGGTTCCAGAACGTGGTCCGGCCCCCCCCTTCGCGAGCGAAGTTCGCCCGCAGGAAACGCACCGCCAGCGCGACCAATGCCGCGGCGAGGAGCGCCTGCGAGAGGACCAGCAGGCCCGTGCGGGTCGCCAGCGCGGCCGAGGCCGTCGCCGGCGGATTCTGCCGCATCGCCTCGAGCAAGGAGATGGGGTTGGAGTAGAGGACCAGGTTGTTGACCGGCCCGAGCCAGTCGTGGATGAACGGCGACTGCTCGCGCGGGATCGAGGCGTTGATCGGCGGCAGGAACAGCCAGAACGCCTCGAGGATGTACGCGATGAAGATCCCCTCGCGCGCCCGCCGCGCGATCGCCGAGACGAAGATCGCCAACGCCGCGAGGAAGACCGCGGTGCTGATCGCCGAGGCGTACGAGAGCAGCACGAACCTCGGATCGACGCCGCCGAAGAGGGTCAGGAGGCTGAGGATCGGCAGGCCGATCGCGAGGAAGACGCCGACATGCAAGAGCCGCGCCATCAGCTTGCCGACGACGATCTCCGGGCCCGTCAACCGGCTGGCCAACAGGTAGTGGAGCGTCTTGCGCTGCCGCTCGCTGGCGATCACCCCGGCGACCAGGGCCGGCGTCAGCGCCAGCACCGCGACCCCCTGCGCCACCACGAGGGCCGTGACCGTCTGGTTGGCGAACTGGGCCATGAGCTGCGTGTACTGCTCGCGGAGCGACGGGGCCTGCATTCCCCGGGCCGTGACCGCCGCCACCCACTGGGACTGCGCCGTCACCATCTGCTCGAAGTCGCGGTAGCTGGCGGCGACGATCAACAGCAGCACGAGCCCGTAGACCGTCCGGAGGGCGTAGTAGCGCCCGCGACGGGCGGTGGTCAGCAGCTCGATGTTGAAGACGGGTCCGGGGAGCATGGTCGTCCTCGCGAGCGGGGGCGATCGGGCCTTCGGTCAGGCGATTTCCGGGGACGTCTTGACCGGCTTGACGGGCCGGGGCGGCGGCGGGCCTTTCTGCGAGGCGCGGTCGGGGCGGTCGACCATGCGGTCGAAGGTGCCGATGGCGATCATCGTCAAGGCCAGCGCGCCGCAGGCGTAGAAGAGGAAGCCGAGCACGCAGAAGCCGACCGTCTCGACCCCGCGCGGGCCCGAGAAGGTCGACCAGCGGTTGCTGGTCTCGAAGCCGAAGAGCTCCCAGACGTCGACGTATCCCAACAAGGAAATGACCTGGATCGCCGGCGAGACGCCCGAGAGCACGAGCTGGGTGTCGGCGCCCGTCGGCAGGCAGCAGAGCAGGTAGCCGCCGTTGAGGACGATCAGGGTGCCGACGGTCAGCACCAGCGACCGCGTCGTCGTCCTCGACACGAGCGAGACGAGCGTGCCGAGGCCGGCGGCGAACCAGAGGAAGACGGCCATGCACGCGGACGCCGCGAGGAAGCCGAACGGGTGGAGCGCGCCGGCGGCCGTCGCGATCGCCCAGACCAGGACCAACGCCAGCGCGATCCGTCGCACGCCCCAGATCGCGCCGGCGATCTTGGCGCGGACGATCTCGCCGCCGGTCAGGTCGGTGGCCACGAGGCTGATCCACTGGTCCCCCTCGCGCTCACTCGTCACCGCGCCGGCGGCGGCCGCGGCCGTGCCGAGCAGGCAGAGCACGTAGAGGATCGCCGTGACGACCCGGCAGAAGCCGTTGAAGTTCTCGCGCCCGCGGACGCTGCCGGCGGAGCCGTAGCCGTAGGTCGCGACCTCGTCGAAGGCGTCCTGCGCGAAGTACGTGACCCCGTAGCAGAGGCCGACCAGCGCCACCAGGCTGATGGCGAAGGCGACGAACCGCGCCAGGCCGCCGAGCCGGGCGACGTGCAGCTCCTTCCAGAGCATCGGGTCGTCGCCCAGGGCCGGCCTGGGGAAGATCCGGAGCCGCCGCCGCGTCAGTGCGCGGACGAAGCCCCAGCGGCTTCCCCCCTCTTGCGCCTGGAAGCTCCGCCGGACCTGCCAGACCGCCAGGGCCACGAGCAGCAGGGCGA
Organism: Isosphaeraceae bacterium; assembly: GCA_035551935.1. Taxonomy (GTDB): domain Bacteria; phylum Planctomycetota; class Planctomycetia; order Isosphaerales; family Isosphaeraceae; genus DASZMJ01. The sequence continues at coordinate 2,812 of DASZMJ010000244.1, read as the reverse complement.
CGCCCCCTTGCAGGCCGCAGAACCAGGCCAGGGCCGCGTTCGGCGTCGACACCCGGCCGCTGGCGACCATGGTCGTCGGGGCGAAGATCGCCTCGATCACCGCCGCCGGGTGCGTCGCGTAGACCCACTCGTTCGGCGGCGGCAAGACCGCCTTCATGACCTCCCACTCGTCGGGGATCGCGTACTTGACCAGCGGCGGCACGACCAGCCAGACGAGCTCGAGCAGGTAGACGACCAGGATCGCGTCGCGCGGCCGCTTCGAGACCGTCGAGACGAAGATCGACAGCGCCGCCAGCAGGAAGACCGTCGTCGCCGTGCCGGCGTAGAGGAAGCCGATCAGGACCGGGTCGATGCCGCCGAAGAGGGTCAACAGGCTCACGACGGGCAGGCCGATCGCCACGAAGACGCCGACGTGCAGGAGCCGCGCCATCAGCTTGCCCAGGACGATCTCGGCGCTGCTCAGGCGGCTGGCCAGGAGGTAGTGGAGCGTCTTGCGCTGCTTCTCGACGGCGATCACCCCGGCCACCAGCGCCGGCGTCAACGCCAGGACCGCGATGCTCTGCGCGACGGCGAACGTCGAGAACGTCTCCATCGCGAAGCCGGTCAGCTCGTTCGACGAGTACGCGCCCCGATTGCCCCGGCCCCAGCGGTCCAGCGCCTGGTAATTCTGGTAGAGGATCAGCAGCAGGAGCGTCCCGTAGAGGACCCGGACCACGTAGTAGCGCAAACGGCGGGCCGAGGTCAGCAGCTCGACGTTGAAAACGGGTCCGGGGAGCATGGGAGGATGGCTTCCGCGTCCTTCGGGCTCGCCGACTCGATCCGACCCGACGCCGGGCCCCCCGACACGGGTCGCAAGGCTTCAAGATACGCCCCCGACCGCCGCGACGCCAGCAGTTCCGCGCCGGAATTCCGAAATCTTTCGGACAGGACGCGGCCCCCCTCTGATCGGTCGCAAACTTGCATGCCGGGGTGCGGCGACTCGGGTGTCGTCGGGCATGAGAATTGAGGCAGGAAAGGTTTCGGCAGGGCCATGGTTCCGGTATACTGAACAATCGGCAACCATGGCCCGGCAACGATGTCGAGGCGATCGCGCGTGAGGCCGAGGGACCGAGACGACCGATCGGGGACGGCGACGCGACCGGAGTCGCCGCCGTTCGAGCCACACCCGCTGTTCCGCGGGGGGCACCTCCAGACCATCGCCGGCCGGTACCTGCCCGGCCGTCGCGGCCGGCTCTTCGCGCGGCCGTTCGAGGTCGAGGTCGACGAGGGCGACCGGCTGTTGGTCCTGGAGACGATCCCCGAGGGTTGGGACGAGGGCGACCCGTTGGCGGTCCTGGTGCATGGCCTGGGGGGCTGTGCGCGCTCGCCCTATGTGGTGCGGGTCGCCGCGCGGTTGGCGCGACGGGGCATCGGGGTCGTGCGCATGAACCTGCGCGGGGCCGGGGCGGGCTTCGGGCTCGCCCGGCGGACGTATCACGCCGGCAAGACCGAGGATGTGGCCGCCGTCGTCGACTGGCTGGCGCGGCAGGCGCCGGGCTCGCCGATCGCCCTGATCGGGTTCTCGCTCGGGGCGAACCTGGCGCTCAAGCTCGCGGCCGAGGCCGCCGACCGGCCGCTGGCGGGGCTCGATTGCGTGCTCGCGGCCAACCCGCCGCTCGACCTCCTGGCCTGTTGCCAGCACATCCGCCGCCCCGAGAACCGCGTCTACGACCGCAACTTCGTCCGCCTCCTGCGCCGCGAGGTCGTGCGGCTGCATGCTCGCTTCCCCGAGCTGGGCCCACTCGACCTGTCGGGCGTGGAGAGCCTGCTCGACTTCGACGAGGCGTACACCGCGCCCCGCAACGGCTTCGACGACGCCGCCGACTACTACGCCCGGAGCAGCGCCGGGCCGCTCGTGCCGCGGATCGCGCTGCCGGGCCTGGTGGTGCACGCCGAGGACGACCCGTTCATCCCCCCCGAGCCCTTCCGTCGCGTCGCCTTCCCGACGCGGCTGTCCCTCGAACTGGTCCCGAGCGGCGGGCACCTCGGCTACCTGAGCCGCGCCCGCTGGGACGGCGACCGCCGCTGGCTCGACGCCCGCCTGGCCTCCTGGCTGGCGGCGCGGTGGGGCTTGCCGGCCCGCCGGCCGTCGGGGCCGAGCCGATCGCAACCTCAGGGAGGTCCGAGCCGCCATGTCGCGCCCCATCCCCAATAAGTTCCGCCGCGCCATCGACGTCCTCCAGCGGGGGCGCGACACGCTCGTCGACGCCCTGGCCGACGACGTCCTCGACCAGGCCGACGACCTCGTCGACGGCGGCTTCGCCTTCAACGAGTTCCTCGAGGCCCAGGGCACCCGCCTCCACTTCCTCTGCCTCCTCCTGGCCCAACTGGAGCAATCCGCCGACGCCCACGACCTCGAGTACGCCCCTCCCCCCGTCGAGCCCCCCCCCGCCCGGCCCCGCAAGCCCCGCTCCCGCTCCAAGAAAGCCACTCGCCCCGCCGCCCCCGAGGGCTCGACCGACGAGGCGTGAACCCTTCGGAGCGGGTGGCAGTTCGGCCCCGGCCACCCGGCGACAGCGACAAGAGGACGACCGAAAACCTTCGCCCGCAGCCTCTTGCGGCTGCGCCGCCCGGACAACACGTTGTCCGGGCCACCCCGCGACTGTCTCGTGATCTTGTAGGGTGCGTCGAGTCCGCGACGACGCACCAACCGGGGCGGTGCGTCGTCGCGGACTCGACGCACCCTACGGGACTGAAAGGCCATCGGGTCGAGCAGGCAGAAGGCACGGCGGAAGGTGTCGTGCGAAGGGATATAGTGGACCCCAAAGACTGG
>DASZMJ010000243.1:0-1971 GCA_035551935.1 Isosphaeraceae bacterium | reverse complement strand
AGCTCGTCGTGCTGGCCCGCCGTCGGATCGGCGGCGGCCAGCTCGTCGCGCTCGAACTCCAGGAGCGCCTGCTGGCGTCGACGCGCCTCGGCCGACTCGATGAGCTCCTGCCGCTTCCGCCGCAACGACTCGTGCTCCCGACGCGCCGAGCGGTAGGACGCCACGCGCTCGCCCAGCCCGCCGTAGTCGTCGAGCAGCTCGCGCTGGCGGTCGGGGTCCATCAGGGCCCGGCCCTCGTGCTGGCCGTGGATGTCGACCAGCCGCTCGCCCAGCTTCTGGAGCGTGGCGACCGTCACCGGCAGGCCGTTGACCGTCGCGCCGCCCCGCCCCTGCGACGAGATCCGGCGGGTGACGATCAGGGCATCGTCTTCCAGCACGTCGCCGCCGCCCAGGATCGCCTCGACCTCCGCGCGCAGGCCCGGGTCCGTCACCTCGAAGACCGCCGCCGCCCGCGCCTCGGGCTTCCCCGACCGGATCAGCTCCGCCGACGCCTTGCCGCCGAGGATCAGTCCCAGGGCGGTCAGGAGCAGGCTCTTGCCGGCCCCCGTCTCGCCCGTCCAGGCACAGTAGCCCTCCTCCAGGTCGACATGCACGTCCTCGATCAGCGCCAGGTTCTGCACCGACAGTTCACGCAGCACGATCCGGCCTTCTCCCTAAGCCCGAAACTCAACGCTCGATCCCCGCCCGGCCGCGACCGCGCCCCGGCCAGGGATACCACCAACCGACCGTGATGCAAGCGACGAACAACGCGGCGGCCGCGGTGATGACCACGCCGACGACGAGCCATTCGATGGGGCGGTCGGGCGGCCATACGCCGCTCGTCCCACCGCCGAGGACGAGCCAGACCGGCAGCGGCCCGCCGAAACAGACGACGGATAGCAGGCCGAGCAGGACATTCGGCAGCCGGGGCAGGGGGGGAATCCGGCTCATGTCGACTTCGCCGCGGCCCGGGCCGTCCGACGCTCGGCGCACGCCTCGTCGTGTCGTCCGCGCACGGCGGCGACCTCGTCGAGGATCGCCTGGGCCGCCGACTCCGCGGGGACCTGCCGCGCCTCCGACTCGTGCCGCCACTTGATCTCGATCTTGCCGTCCTTGAGCCCGCGCTCGCCGACCACCACGCGGAGCGGGACGCCGATCAGGTCCGCGTCCTTGAACTTGAAGCCGGGCCGCTGGTCGCGGTCGTCGACCAGCACGTCCAGCCCGGCCGCCGCCAGGGCCGACTCGAGGGCCGCGGTCTGCCCCATCACGGCCTCGTTCTGGAGCTGCAGCGGCACGATCAGCACATGATACGGCGCCAGGGCGAAGGGCCAGACGATGCCGTTCGCGTCGTGCGACGCCTCGACGGCGCCGGCGACGATCCGGTTGACCCCGATCCCGTAGCATCCCATGATGACCTGGGTCTCGTGGCCCTTCTCGTCGAGATAGGTGGCCCCCATCGCCTTGGAATACTTGGTCCCCAGCTTGAAGACGTGGCCGATCTCGAGGCCCGACTTGACCTCCAGGCTCCCGCCGCAGCGCGGGCAGGGGTCGCCGGCCTCGGCGTTGCGGATGTCGTGGATCCGCTCGAGCGGGAAGTCGCGGCCGGGCACGACCCCCTTGAAGTGGACGTCGACCTCATTGCCGCCGACGACGACCGTCGGCATCGCCGCGATCGCGCGGTCGATCACCATCGGGATCTTGATGCCCACCGGCCCGAGGAAGCCGAGCGGGGTGCCGGTGGCCTTCTCGATCGTCGCCGCGTCGGCCGGGACGACCGCCGTGGCGCCGACGGCCCGGCGGAACTTGGCCTCGTTGAGCTCGTGGTCGCCCCGCAGCAGCGCGGCGGCCGGCTTGCCGTCGGCCAGGTAGACCAGCAGCTTGGCCGAGGTCGGCTCCTCGACGCCGAGGAACTCGCAGACCTCGCGGATGGTCCGCTTGCCGGGGGTCTGCACGGCCTGATACGCCGGCGCAGCGGGGTCCGGCGTGCGGGTG
>DASZMJ010000242.1:0-5520 GCA_035551935.1 Isosphaeraceae bacterium | reverse complement strand
GAGCGGGGCCCAGACCTTGAACGCATCGACCGTCGCCGCGACGTCGTGGACCCGGACGACGTCGGCCCCGCGCGCCACGGCCGCCAGGGCCGAGGCGACCGAGGCGGCCACGCGATCGCCGACCGGCCGGCCCGTCAAGGCCCCGAGGAACCCCTTGCGCGACGTGCCGACCAGGACCGCGCATCCCAGGTTGGCAAATCGCCCGAGGTTCCGCAAGAGTTCCAGGTTGTGCCGCGACGTCTTGCCGAAGCCGATCCCCGGGTCGATCGCCACCCGCTCGCGGCCGATCCCCAAGGCTTCCGCCGCCTCGACCCGCCGGGCCAAGAAATCATAGATTTCCGTCACCACATCCTCATACGACGGCTCGACCTGCATCGTCCGCGGCGTCCCTCGCATGTGCATCAGGACGACCCCCGCGCCCGATCCCGCGACGACGCGGGCGAGGTCCGGGTCGGCCATCGCGGTGATGTCGTTGACGATCGCGGCCCCGGCGCGGAGCGCCTCGGCGGCGACCTCGGCCTTGGTCGTGTCGACCGAGACCGGCACACCGCCACTCGCGGCCAGGGCCTCGACGACCGGGACGACGCGGGCGATCTCCTCGGCCGCCGGTACCGGCTCGGCCCCCGGCCGGCTCGACTCGCCGCCGACGTCGAGGATCGCCGCCCCCTCGCCCGCCAGCGCGAGCCCCCGCGCCACCGCCTCAACGACGGTCGGCCGCCGGCCCCCGCCGGAGAAGCTATCCGGGGTGACGTTGACGATCCCCATCACGACCGGCCTCGTGCCGTCGGCGAACACGCGGCCGGCCGCCGCCCAGCGTCTCATGTGGAACCGCCCGGAAGGCATGCCTTCCGTCGTGGACAATCCGCTCGAAAACGGTCTTTGGTCGGGTGGCACTCCCTGCCAGGGCGTGGCCGGGCCGGGGACCACGCCCTGGCAGGGCGTGCCACCCACCGCGGACCGTTCTCGGGTCGTCGGGCGACTACGACGGGCGTTCGATTCCCACGTTCTCGGATCATCGTGCCGCGTCTTGTTTCGATGCCGATCGGCGCCGCAGCTTGTCCAGGAGCCACACGTGCGGCCGGAAGAGCCGCGACGGGGCCTTCGGGCTCGCGACGCGTTTGGCGTAGAACATGCCGATGTTTGTCCGCCCGTTCCGCTCCCAGGAGACCTCGAACCCCGACCGGCGCAAGGCCGCGACCAGCTCGTCGATCCTCAGGCGGTCGACCCCGGCGACGCGGAAGCGGGGGGGGACGTCGTAGGGGTCGAAGTCGCCGGCGAACTCGTGGAACTCGCCGGCGATCTCGTCGACGAGGTGGAGCGTTTTCGAGGTCAGGAGGATCGGGAACTCGGACCCTTCACAGTCGATCTTGAGGAACCGGACACGCCGGCGGCCGTCGTCGGTGGCGCGGCGGACGAGGTCGTCGAACGGCACGGCGGGGACCTCGCGGCCGACGTCGGCCCAGCCGACGTTGCCGCCGCCGGTGTTGACCGCGTCGCCGGGGTGGAAGACGAGGGTCGTCGGCCCCTGGTCGGAGCGCCAGGCGGCCACGTTCGCGAGCCGGACGCGGTCGCCGAAGCCCGCGAGGTTGCGCTCGGCGCAGCGGAAGTTCTCCGCGTCGGCCTCGAAGCCATGGACCCGGCCCGCCCCGCGCGCCAGCGCCGCGTGGCAGAAGCTGCCGATGTGCGTGCCGACGTCGAGGACGACGTCGTCGGCCCCGAAGGCGTCGGGGAGGCGATATTCGTTGTAAACGTTCACGGCCTTGAAGATGTCTTCGTCGATCGTGCCGGGCCGGAAGGCGAACGGATGGCTCATCGGTCCCTCCTGGAAAGGGTGGGTCAGCGGGGCCGCGCCGGCGGCAACGGGCCGGCCTGCCAGGGCTGCTCCATGGCGCCGACGATCTGGGCGGCGATGTTGTTGATCGCCTTGGTGTAGGCGAGTTGGGTCGTCTCGCCGAGCTCGGGGTAGAAGCTGACGTTCTCGGTGAAGGTCGTGGGGATCTTGTCGAACTTCTCGTCGGGGACGCGGTTGTCGTAGAGCCGGGCGTTGACCGTCAGGATCGCCTGGAGCTGGCGGGGCAGGTTGTTGGGGTTCTCGACGAAGATGTTCTTGTCGGCGATGTCGAGCGTCCCCTCCAGGACCGCGTCGGCCTGCTCGTACGAGTTGACGACGCGGTAGGGGGTCCGGCGGTTGATCTCGTCGATGATCGCCTTGGTGAGCTGGAAGTTCAGGTCGCGGCGGAAGGTGTTCGTCGTGCGGAAGATCGGCACGTAGATCGTGCGCACGTTGGGGTCGAACGGCGGCCGGATCGAGTAGCCGCAGCCGGCCGATGCCAAGGCGACGACCGCCGCCGCCACGATCCCGGCCCCGCGCCTTGCCGAAGTCCCCATCGCGGCCTCCCGTCTCGATCCCTCGGCCCAGGCTCAAGACCGGGGTCTCGAAGACGAGACCCCTGCCACCCGGCCATCCTGTCTTCCACCGACGACCTCCGACCGCCCACCCCCCACTCCGACCGCTCACGCAGGCGGCCCGGCGCCGCCCATCATGCCCATCGGGTTGGACATGGTATTGGAGCCGATGCCGGCGTTGCTGTTGGAGGGGTCTTGCATGCCGGGCAGGGTCATGATCTTGCTCGGGCCGAACATCTTGCCGCGGGGCGTCTTGGCGAGCACGACGAGCTCGGCCTTGGCCTTCTTGGCCCAGGAGCTCTTGGGCCAGCGGCGGGGGACCATCGCGAAGTAGTACTCGGCCCCCTGGACGTTGCCGGCGCTCTTGTAGAACTGCCCGGTGGTGAACGCCCGCGCGGCATTCTCGTCGGTGATCACGTCGAGGACCTTGACCAGCCGGTCCTCGGTGCTGGCCTGCTGCTCGGGGAAGAGGATGCGGGTCTGCTCGATCGTCTGCTTGGCCTGTTCCAGGCCGCTGCCGTCGTATTCGGGGCCGAGGTACGCCTTCATGTTCGCGTCGATGCAGGCCAGCTGCGCGCGGCGGAGGAAGCGGCTCTTGGGGTAATTGGCGATGAAGTCCTTGTAGTCGGTCGCGGCGGTCTCGTAGTCGCGGTTGGCGAAATGGTAGTCGGCGATCCGGATGGCGGCCTGGTCGGCCAGCGGCCCTTCGGTGTCCCAGACCTTGACCTGCTCCAGCGCCTTCTCGGCGAAGCCGCCGGTGTCGACGATCGGCAGGCGGCCGTTGAAGTGGTCGGTCCACTGGAAGGTGGCGACCGGGCGGACGTCCGGGTCCTTCTTCGTCGGGGTCCCGTCGGCGCCGGGCAGCGGCCCGGGGTCGGGCTGGGCGTAGGCCATCCAGGCGGTGCCGATCTGGTAGAGCCGCTGCGAGGCCTTGTCGGTGTAGCGGGTGCCGGCGTTGACGGAGAAGAGCTTGGTGAAGCCGTCCATCGATTTCCGGAAATTGCCGCGCTGGAACTGCGACTCGGCCAGGTAGTACTGGGCCTTCTCGCCCCAGAACGAGTCCTTGCGGCTCTTGGCGAGCTTCTCGAAGCCCTTCTCGGCCTCGAGGAACTCGCCCTGTCGGAAGAGCTTCTCGGCGGCCTGGAAGTCGGCCTCGGCCTGGGGGTCGCGCTCCGGCTTCGCCGGCTTCCAGCCGTTGGAGCCGCCGATCAGGACGTTCGGGTTGTTCGTGGCGGAGACCGGTCGACTCTGGGGGAAGAAGGTGCGGGCCAGGAAGCCACGGTCGTCGGCCAGGTTGCCGAGGGTGGAGTCCTTGGTCAGGTCGGAGTGGGCGGCCTGCCAGTTGGCGATCAGGCCGTTGGCGCAGCCCGGCAGCACGGCGACCGCCAGCAGGGCCGCGGCGAGGCGGGCGGCGCGGCGACTCGGGGGCCGAGGCGGGGGGGGCGACGACATCCGATCAGCCTCCCAGCAGGGGCAGGGCGCGCGGCCGGCGGCCGAGCAGGTGGCAGACGACGGCGCCGACGGTGGCGCGGAGCGGGCCGATCTCGTTCGGCGACCAGTCCGGGTCGCGCCAGGCGTCGCCGGGGGCGGCGAGGGCCCGCAGCCGTTCGAGCGTCCGGGCCGTGAGCGTCGCGACGTGCGGCTGACCGGGGCGGCACGCGGCGCAGAGCACGCCGCCGGTGGCCAGCCCGAAGGCGACCGCCCCGCCGGCCCCCGGGCCGACCGCCGCCCCACAATGCACGCACGACTCCAAGGCCGGCATCAGGCCCAACTCCCGCAAGCAGGCCAGCTCGAACCGAAGCACGCGCCTCGGCCGCAGGCCGGAGTCCCCCAAATGCCGCAGCGTCACCACCGCGGCGTCGAAGAGCTTCGGGTGTGGGTCGTGATGGTCGGTCAGGTCGCCCAAGAGCTCGGCGACGTAATTCCCGGCGTAATAGGCCGCAAGATCGCGGCGAAGTGGGTCGAAGCGCTCCACGAGCGCCCCCTCCGTCAGGAGGTCGAGCGCCTCGGAGCCCTTGTGGAGCACCACGATATCGCAGACGCTCAGCAGGTCAAGGGCAGCCTGGAACGGCGACTTCAGCCGCCGCGCCCCCTTGGCCAACGCCGAGACCTTCCCCAGGTCCCTCGTGAACAGGGTCAAGATCCGGCTCGTCTCCGAATACTCCACCGAGCGGATCACCAGCGCCAGGGTCCGGACCGCGGGCACGCGACAACCTCCCTGTCCCCCTTGACCACTCCCGAGCCCGCCGCCCATCTTCAAACGACCACGGGTATGAAATCAAGGGGAGATGATCCCGATGAGCCAGGACGACGCCCTCCCGACCTATTCCTTCGTCCCCGGCGGCCCCTGGCCGCACCCGCATCGGGGCAAGCCGCCATCGAGGCCGGGGGAGGGGGTCGCCCCGGTCGTCGGCGACGACTGGCGAGCCTCGGCGGACTACACACACGGAATCCGACTCTTCAACGCCGGCTACTACTGGGAGGCCCACGAGGCCTGGGAAGGGCTCTGGCACGCGCACGGCCGGCACGGGCCGACGGCCGACGTCCTGAAAGGGCTCATCAAGCTGGCCGCCTCGGGGGTGAAGGTTCGCGAGCGGCAAGCGTGGGGCGTGGCCTCACACGCGCGGCGCGCGGCCGATCTCTTTGAAGCCGTGCAAGCTGGCGGCGCGCCGATCATGCTCGGTCTCGACCTCGAAGTCATGGCCGCGATCGCGCGCCGGGTCGCCGCGAATCCTCCCGTCGACGATTCGCCCGAGGGGGCGGTCGTCGTGCGGGTCTTCGACTTCGAGATCGACCCGAGCTGACGCTCAGGCGCCGCGCCAGGGGACGTCGGCCACGCCGGCGCGATGGTTGACGGCGCGGGCGAGGACAAACAGGAAGTCGCTCAGGCGATTCAGGTAAACGATCAGCGGGGCCGGGACGTGCTCGCCCTCGCGGTGAGACAGGGCGACGACCAGGCGCTCGGCGCGGCGGGCGACGGTGCGGGCCAGGTGGAGCTGGGCCGCGGCGGTCGTGCCGCCGGGGAGAATGAACCGGGTCAGGGGCGGGAGTTCGACCTCCATCGCGTCGATCGCCCGTTCGAGCCGCTCGGCGCGGTCGGCGCCGACGGTCGCG
>DASZMJ010000241.1:0-3683 GCA_035551935.1 Isosphaeraceae bacterium | reverse complement strand
TTTATTGTCGGGCGACCGGGCGATCGGGAGGGGGGGCCGGGTTCGGGGGGGCGAGCGGGACGCGGAGGAGCTGCCGGGCGGCGAGCAGGAGGGCGTCGTCGAGATTGCGGGGGCCTTCCCGGGTGCCGACGCGGAACGCCTCCTGTCGCGTCAAGATCCGCAGGATCTCCGGCTCGGGCACGCCGATCCGGCGGTAGAAGGCCACCTTCTGATCGCGGCCGAGCTTGTGCAGGCCGCCCCGATGGGCGCGCTCCAGCAGCGCGACGGTCTTCGGCGACGGCTCGCGGCGGAAGCGGTCGCGGAGCTCCAGCACCTGGGCCGCCGCCCGGTCGCCGCCGGCCCGGACGATCCGGCTCAGCTCGACCAGGAACTCCCGACGCTCGTCCCGGGCGGTCTTCGGGTCGGTCTCGACCTTGCCCGCCTTGCGCAGCTCCTCGCGCCGGCCGCGCTCGGCGATCGCGCGCTTCATCAGGATCGCCTCGACCTCGTCCTTGCGCCGCTTCTCGACCTCCATCGCCAGCTCGGCCTTGACCCGCTCGGCGCCGACGGTCGGCTCGGCCGATGGCGGCGCCGCCTCCGGCTCGGCCTTCGCCAGTGCGACCGCGGGCGGCTCGACGGGCTTCGGCTCCGGTTTCGGCTCCGGCTTCGGCGCGACCTGCTCGCGGACGACGAGCTTGCCGGGGCCGGCCAGGTGGCTCGGGCCCGACGGGGCCGCCGGGGCGGCCTCGGCCGCGGGTCGCGACCAGCCGACCGGGCCGACGCCGCTCCAGCGCGGGGCCAGGGCCCGATACGTCAGGATCGACCCGGCGATCGTCAGGATCGCGATCGGCGGCAGCAGCTCGCGGGCCAGCCGACGGCGCCGCCGGGGCGCGGGGATGAGGCGATCGGCGGCGTCGGCGACCTCGGGGTTCCGTTCCATGCGGGCGACTCCCTCGATGGCTCCGGTCGATCGCTCGGTCAGCCCCCGGCCGGGCCGCCGACGCCGGTGCCGCGGACGGTCTGGCCGTGCGGCTCGAGCAGCCGGGTGACCTCCTCGGCGGAGGGGACGCCGGCCTTCTTCAACGGCTCGGGCACCACCTCGAGCTTCAACGACGCGACGAACTCCTCGAGCGTCTTGCCCGCCAGCTCCAGGGCCACGTCGCGGACGTTGCGGCCCTCGCCGAACGCGATCTTGGCGATCTTCGCGGCCGGGTCGTAGCCGATCCGGGGGGCGAGCGCCGTGCACATGGCCAGGCTCCGCTCGATCAGGTCCTCGCAACGCCCGGCGTCGGCCTCGATGCCGGCGACGCACTTCGTCGCCAGGTGGCCCGCGGCGTTGGCCAGCAGGTCGATCGACTGGAGCAGGTTGTAGGCGAGGACCGGCATCATCACGTTGAGGTCGAAGTTCGACCCCAAGGCGTTGGCCCAGGCGATCGTGGCGTCGTTGCCGACGACCTGCGCGGCGACCATCATCACCGCCTCGGGGATGACCGGGTTGACCTTGCCGGGCATGATCGAGCTGCCCGGCTGGAGCTCGGGGATCCGGATCTCGCCGATGCCGCACCGCGGCCCGGAGGCGAGCCAGCGGATGTTATTGGCGATGTTCGACAGGCTCACGGCCACGGTCTTCAAGGCCCCCGAGGCCTCGACGGCCGCGTCGCGGTTGGCCATCGCCTCGAAGGTGTTGGCCGCCGGCCGGAACGGCAGGCCGGTCTCCTGCGCCAGGAGCGCGGCCATGCGCTGGGGGAACTCGGCGTGGGTGTTGATGCCGGTGCCGACGGCCGTGCCGCCGATGGCGAGCTCGGCGAGCGAGTCGCCGGCGGCGTCGAGCCGCTTCAGCGCGTGCTCGACCTGGCTGGCGTAGCCCGAGAACTCCTGCCCCAGTCGGATCGGCACGGCGTCCTGGAGGTGGGTCCGGCCGATCTTGACGACCGCGTCGAAGGCGTGGGCCTTCTCGGCGAGCCGGTCGTGCAACTCCTTCAGGGCCGGCTCCAGGCGCTTGCGGATCGCCTCGAGCGCGGCGACGTGGATGGCCGTCGGGATGACGTCGTTGGACGACTGGCCCATGTTCACCGCGTCGTTGGGGTGGACGGGGCTCTTGCCGCCGCGGGCGCCGGTGCGCGTCTCGTTGGCGAGGCCGGCGATGACCTCGTTGGTGTTCATGTTCGTCGACGTGCCGCTGCCGGTCTGGAAGACGTCGACGACGAACTGGTCGTCGTGCCGGCCCTCGGCCACGGCCTGCGCGGCGCGGGCGATCGGCTCGCCGACCTCGGCCTTCAACAGGCCGAGGTCCATGTTGACCTGCGCCGCGGCCTTCTTGATCAGGCCCATGGCGCGGATGAAGGGGCGGGGGAGGCGCAGGGGGCTGATCTGGAAGTTCAGCTCGGCCCGCCGGGTCTGGGCGCCATAGGCGGCGTCGGCCGGGACCTCCATCGGCCCCATCGAGTCCTTTTCCGTCCGGGTCGTCGCCAAGGCACTCGCCCCCCCTTCAAGCCCAGGTCCCCGCCGCGCCCCGCCGCCGGCCGCGGCCCGACGCCCTATGGTATGGTCCGGCCCGCCGTCGGGGCAATGCCCGTGGGCCCGCGCCTGCCATGATACCGGGGCGGATGTCGGAATGCATGTTGCAAAGGTGCGATCACCACGTTAGACTCCGGCCGCTTTCCAGTTGCTCCGCACACTCATTCGACACGGAGGTTACCCCCCCATGAGTGCCGTTCGACGCTGCGCCTTCGCCGCCTTCGCCCTTACCGTCGCCTTCGCCGCCCGCCCCGCCGCCGCGGACCACTCGACGTACCTGGCCCTCGGCGACTCGCTCGCCTTCGGCGAGACCGACTTCACGAAGAACCCCTCCAACGGCGACCGGGGCTACGTCGCCCCGTTCGCCGACCAGCTCGCCAAGTACAACGGCGGTGTCCGGCCCGACGTGATCAACCTGGCCGTCGACGGCGAGACGACCACCACCTTCCTCCACGGCGGGACGCCGGGGACCGGCCCCCAGCCGGGCATGCCGGCCTACGGGCTCAACACGAACTATCCGACGCCGCCGGGCTCGCAGCTCGACTTGATGAACTCCACCCTGGCGGCCACGGGCTACACGCTCAAGACCGTCAGCCTCCAGCTCGGCGCCAACGACCTGTATGTCCTGGCCGAGACCCCCGGCTTCTTCAACCAGACGGCCGCCCAGCAGCAGGCCGAGGTCATGGCCACGCTCCAGACGGTCGCGCAGAACGACGCGGCGATCCTGGGCGAGCTCAAGCTCCTGCTGCCGCCGGACGCCCGGGTCGTGCTGCTCGGCTACTACGACCCGTTCGCCCCCTTCCGCAACCAACCGGCGGCCGGCCCCCTCTATGCCTTCGCCCAGGCCACCGCCCTGGCGATCCCCGCCCTGAACCAGGTCATCGCCGGCGAGGCGGCCATGTACGGCCCCAACGCGACCTACATCGACACCTATACGCCCTTCGTCGGCAATGAGCTGGCCGACACGTACATCGCGACCGGCAACGTCCACCCGACCCCCGCCGGCTACCAGTTGATCGCCGGCCAGTTGAAGGCCGTCCCCGAGCCGGCGAGCCTCGCGCTGCTGGGCCTCGGCGGCCTGGGCGCGCTCGGCCTCGGGCGTCGTCGCCGCGCGCGGGCCGTGGCCTGATTCGAGATCATCCTTCGTAGGGTCCGTCGTGCGGACCGATCCCCTTGAGACCAAAAGG
>DASZMJ010000240.1:0-8995 GCA_035551935.1 Isosphaeraceae bacterium | reverse complement strand
GTCGCGCAGCGACGAGAGGCCGCCCGAACGCCTTGGCCCGCCGCCTCTTGCGGCTGCGCCGCCCGGACAACAAGTTGTCCGGGCCACCCCACGGATTCCAGACCGAACTGGTAACTCAGGATACTAGCAGTTATCTCGCCTTCGGCTCGAACGTCTTCCGCGTCGCCTCGAGCTCGGCGAGGATGGAGGCGGCGGCGGTGGCGGCGGCGACGTTGTGGGGGGAGGCGTCGGTGCGCCACTTGACCTCGACGATCCCCTCCTTCAGCCCGCGCTCGCCGACGACGACGCGCAGGGGGATACCGATCAGATCGGCGTCCTTGAACTTGACGCCGGGGCGCTGGTCGCGGTCGTCGACGAGGACGTCGACGCCGTGGCCCTCGAGCTGCGCCGCCAGCTCGTCGGCCGCGGCGCGGACGGCCTCGGACTGGACCTGGAGGGGGACAACCAAGACCTCGTAGGGGGCGATCGGCAACGGCCAGCGGATGCCGTTGTCGTCGTGGCCGGCCTCGACGGCGGCGGCGAGGATGCGGTTCAGGCCGATGCCGTAGCAGCCCATGATCATCGGCGCGGCCTGGCCGTGCTCGTCGAGGAACGTGGCGCCCATCGCCTTCGAGTACTTCGTGCCGAGCTTGAAGACGTGGCCGATCTCGATCCCCTGCTTGACCTCCAGCGCCGACCCGCACCGCGGGCAGGCGTCGCCGTGCCCGGCGGCGCGGAGGTCGGCGACGCGGTCGAGCGGGAAGTCGCGGCCGGGGACGACGCCGGTGAGGTGCACGTCGACCTCGTTGCCGCCGACGACCACGGTCGGCATCGCGGCGACGGCCTGGTCGATCGCGAGCGGGATCATCGCGCCGACGGGCCCGAGGAAGCCCATCGGGGCGCCGGTGGCCTTCTGGATCGCCTCGGCGTCGGCGGCGACGAGCGTCGAGGCGCCGAAGGCGCGGCGGACCTTGGCCTCGTTGGCCTCGTGGTCGCCGCGGATCAGGACGCCGACGGGCCGGCCGTCGGCGAGATAGACGAGGAGCTTGGCGCTGCCGGACTCGGGGACCTTGAGGAAGTCGCAGACCTCGTGGATCGTCCGGCGGTCGGGCGTGGCCACGCGCCGGTAGGGCGGGGCGTCGGCGGCGGGCTCGGGTCGGGTCGAGGGGCCGACCTCGGCCTTCTCGCGGTTGGCGGCGTAGCCGCAGGACGGGCACTGGATGACGACGTCCTCGCCGGTGGCCGAGGGGACCATGAACTCGTGCGACGAGTCGCCGCCGATCGGGCCGCTCTCGGCCTCGACGACGACGTAGGGCACGCCGCAACGGTCGAAGATCCGGCAGTAGGCGGCATACATGGCGTCGTAGCTGGCGTTGAGTTGCTCGAGGTCGACGCCGAAGCTGTAGGCGTCCTTCATGAGGAACTCGCGGGTCCGGAGGACGCCGAACCGCGGCCTCGGCTCGTCGCGGAACTTGGCCTGGATCTGATACAGGGTGATCGGGAGCTGCTTGTACGAGCTGACGATGTCGCGGAGCAGGTCGGTGATGACCTCCTCGTGCGTCGGGCCGAGCACGACGTGGCGGTCGCCGCCGAGCCGGAGCTCCATCAGGATGCCGCCCATGTGGTCGTACCGGCCCGACTCGCGCCAGAGCTCGACGGGGTGGAGCGCCGGCATGAGCAGCTCGACGGCGCCGGCGGCGTCGAGCTCCTCGCGGATGAGCCGCTCGACCTTCCGCAGGACGCGAAGGCCCAGCGGCAGGTACGTGTAGGCCCCGGAGCCGAGGGGGCGGACCATGCCGGCGCGGAGCAAGAGGACGTGGCTCGGCGCCACGGCGTCGGCCGGGGTCTCCTTGAGCGTCGGGATCAGCGTCTGCGACCAGCGCACGAGGGGGCACTCCTTACCGGATCGACTCGGATTCTCGGGACCGACGGACTAGCATACCAGAACCGCCGACCGCCCGCGCGGCCGATCCGCGACGACCGGCAAAGGCCGGCCGACCGCGCCCGGCGGAGCCACCGTAACCCGTTGTATGACAAGGCCGAAAACCATCCGGTTCGGCGAAAAAGCGCGCGGGCGGGGTCCGCCGGCGGACGACAATGAGAATCGAGACGGCGGGCGGGCGGGCCCGCATCCGCGGACGGTCGGCCGGACAACCGGGAGGTGCATGGTGTTGCGATTCGAATCGGGGCGCGGCCGACGCCGCCGGCCTTCGCCGCTGGCCCCGGAGCGGCTCGAGGGGCGCGAGCTGTTGGCCTATTCGCCGCTGGGCACCTCGCTGCCGAGCGTCTCGGTCAGCGGCTTCGCGGCGCCGGCGACGTCGTACGGCGGCCCGTTGTCGGTGACGATCAACCTGACGAATACCGGCAACCAGACCCTGGTCGAGCCGCTGGCGGCGCTCGGGATCGGCACCGGCACGGCCAACTCGATCCCGACGACCGTCGGCGTCTACATCTCGCCGCGGCGGCGGCTCGGGCCGGGCCTGGTCGGCATCGCCACGGTCGGCTTCCCGAGCGTCCCGCAGGCCGGGGTCGTGCAGGAGACCGCCAACCTGACGCTGCCGCCGCTGTCGGAGCTGCCCGGCTTCCCGACCTCGGGGCACAAGATCTACCTCTACTTCGCGACGCCCAATGCGCCGTTCAACACGTTCGGCGTGCCGGTGCTCGTCAGCCCGAACCTGCCCGACCTGCGGACCGTCGCATTCAGCGTGCCGCCGCAGATGCAGCCGGGCGACGTGATCGTGCCGAGCATCCGGGTCGGCAACTACGGCACCGTCGCCACGAGCACCCAGGCGCCGGTGCAGGTCGAGATCGTCGCCTCGCCGACGCGCGACTTCCGGACCAGCGCCGTCGTCGCCAGCTACACCGTGAGCAACATCCCGCCGGTGTCGACGGCCCCGACGTTCAACTTCGTCGTCGGCGACACGAACCTCGACACCCCGCCGAACATCGCGACGATCACCGGCGCGCCCGTCATGCTGCCGTCGTCGGCGACGCCCTATTTCCTCGGCGTCGTGGTCGACCCGGCGCACCGGATCCGGCAGATCCAGGACGTCGTCAGCAAGCGCGGGCCGGTCCGCACCGTCGACGACGTCGTCCAGGTCGGGCCGCCGCTGGCCGGCCTGCCCCCCGCGGGCGTCGTCACGACGCCGAGCCCCGAGACGAACCTCTTCCCGACCCCGCCCTTCGGCGCGATCAACCAGGCATCGCCGACCACGACCACGACCGTCACGGTCACGCCCGTCACCGGCGGCGCCCCCACCGTGGTCGCGGCCGGTTGAGGCCCCCCCTCTCGCCGCGCTCATCCGCCGCCCAGCGGCAGGGTGAGCAGCGGCGAGGGGGCCTTGTCCTCGGACTCCTGCAACGCGAAGAGGACCTCGAGCACCGCCAGCGCGGCCCGAGAGCTCACGTCGTCGCGCGCGACCCAGAACCACGAGCCGCGATACTTGACCGCGACCTCCGGGTCGCGCGGGCGGCGCGGGCCCGAGTGGACGAAGAAGTGCCCGGCCGTCACCCGCGTCCAGTCGTACGGCCGGCCCCCCGGCCCCGGCGTCGTCGGCGCCACGCCCGCCGCGACGTGCCCGGCGGGCACGCAGACCCCCTTCGCCATGAAGATCATGATCTGCATGATCGAGCGCATGTTCAGGTAGATCGTGTCGTCGATGGGCCTGGGGCCGAGCTCGTCGCCGTCCTCGGCCAGCTCCGACTTGATGCGGTACTGCCGCAGCCCGGGCGTCAGGCGGAGGGCGCGGGCGAGCTCGAGCATCTCGGGGGAGCCGACGAAGGGGGGGCGGACGTGGAGGACGAGCCCCTTCTCGCGCCGCAGCAGGGTGACGCGGTCGCCGCCGCGGGCGCGGTAGACGTAGCCGTCCTTGGCGGCGCCGAGCAGGTCGGCCCCCTTCAGCGACCCCGCGGAGATCGGGTCGGAGGCGCCGTCGGCCGTCTCGGTGGTGCCGACGGCCAGCTCGATGGCGTCGCGCTCCTGGAGGTCGACGATGATCCGGAGGCCGCGGCGGAACTCGGCGTTGTCGTCGGGGGACTGCGGGGCGAGCACGGTGGCGCGGGGGGCGTTGGGCACGTCGTTGATGTCGTTGAGCGTCAGCAGCAGGAGCTGCTCGACGTCGGCCCCGGCGTGGATGACGTTGAACAGGTCGGCCGACAGCGGCGTCAAGAGCGCCTTGGCGATCTCGCGACCCTCGCGCGGGTGGTAGCTCAACGTCGGCGTGTCGCGGGCCGTCAGGCCGGCGACCCCGAACGCGGTCTGGCTGCCGGCCTTGCCGGGGTAGCTGCCGCCGGCGGCGGCCTCGAACTGGCTGGTGATCGTCGGCAGGTCGATGAAGACCGGCGAGTCGGCGTAGCGGAGCCGCACGATGTTGATCAGGAGCTGCTCGTCGTTGGTGGAGCGGACGACCTCGTTGTATCGCAGTCGCGTCGAGCGGACCGCCGCCGGGCCGAGGCAGCCGCCGGCCGCGGCGCAGAGCAACGCCGCCAGGAGGGCCGCCCGCCGAGCGTCGCCGCGCGATCGTGGCATGGCCCACCCCGGTCGTCCGCCGTCGCCCGGCCCCGCCGAGGGCACGGCCCGTCCCCCAGTTGTTATCGTCGGCACGACCGGCAGACTTGACCCGACCCGCGCCGCCGCGAGTGCTCGCTTGACCGCGCCGTCGGCCTGCCCCTACAATCGGCCCCCGGCCGGGCGCGAGGGCCCGGACGGGGGCGAGCCGCCGCCGATCGACACCATCCGCCCCACCGCGACCGACACCGCATGACGCGCCGATACGTGAACCAACTGGCCAACGGCGAGTCGGTCGACGCGCCCTTCCTCGTGGCCGACAAGCAGCTCCGGTCCAACCGCCAGGGCAACCTGTACCTCCACCTCGAGCTCCGCGACAAGACCGGCGCCGTCGCCGCCCGGCTCTGGAACGCGACCGAGGGGCTGGCGCGGACCTTCGAGGCGGGCGACTACCTCCACGTCAAGGGCAAGGCCCAGGTCTTCCAGGGCGCCCTCCAGATCATCGCGGCGCACATCGAGGTCATCGACCCGGCCGGCGTCGAGCCCGACGAGTTCCTGCCCCAGGGCCCGCGCAACGTCGCCCGCCTCTCGGCCCGCCTCCGCGAGGTCCTGCTCGGCCTCGCCGAGCCGCACCTGCGGGCCCTGGCCGAGTGCTTCCTGATCGACGACGACTTCGTCCGCAAGTTCACCGCGGCGCCGGCCGGCATCCGCAACCACCACGCCTACCCGGCCGGCCTGCTCGAGCACGTCGTCACGATGCTCAACGTCGCCGCCGCCATCGCCGGGTTCTACCCCGAGATCGACCGCGACCTCCTGCTCATGGGCATCTTCCTGCACGACATCGGCAAGATCGACGAGTTGAGCTACGACCGCTCCTTCGGCTACACCGACGAGGGCCAGCTCGTCGGCCACATCCTGATGGGCGTCGAGCTGCTCCGCGCCAAGGTCGGGCAGACCGCCGCCCTGACCGGCGAGCCGTTCCCGCCCGAGCTGCTGCTGCGGCTCAAGCACATGATCGTCAGCCACCACGGCCCCGCCGAGTTCGGCAGCCCCAAGCCGCCGATGACCCCCGAGGCCATCGCCTTGCACTACCTCGACAACCTCGACGCCAAGGTCCACACCTTCACCCGCGAGATCCGCGACGACCCCGGCCGCGACTCCAGTTGGACCCCCTTCCACCCCAACCTCGGCCGCCGCCTCTTCAAGGGCGGCCCCGGCGGCCCCACGCCGGGCGACGAGCCGGAGACCTGAGCGACCGATGACCTGGCGATGGACGCCCTGGCCGAGCAGACCTGGGCGATCGAGGACAAGCCTCGGGGCCTGAAGCGGCGCGGCGGCGTGGAGCGACGCCGACCCCAATCCGGCATCGCCCGCGGCGCCGGCTGGCGGGGCGGGCGGGCCGGGGGTTACGATCACGGGGTGGAGGCGGGCGAACGCCGGGGGGGAGGGCCGTGGCCGTGGCGAAGCGGGGGCCGGCCGCGACGACGAGGACGCTGGCCGTGGGCGCGGCGGTGGTCCTCGCCTGCGCCACGCTCTACCTGCTGGCGGGGAGCTGGACGCCGGCGCACCACCCGAACGGGGCGGGGGGCGGGGCCGACGCCGAGGTCGCCGTCTTCTTCGAGCGCGACGACTGGGACGACTTCCGCGGCGCCGCCCTGGCCGTCGCCCGCGCGGGGCGGGCGCGGGAGGTGGCCGAGGCCGAGGGGGCGATCGTCCTGGAGGCCCCGCGGTCGCGGCGTCGGGTCCGGTTCACCTGGCACCGCGCCCGCGGCCAGGTCGAGGCGCGCGAGGAGGCGAAGCGGCTCGCCGGCCAGCCGCATCCGCCCCTGGCCGTCGTCGGCTCGAGCAACACCGCCTTGACGGTCGCCCTGGCCGAGGGCCTGCGCGACTCGGGCGCGGCGACGGCGCCGGCCTTGCTGGTGCCCTTGGCCTCGGCGGTCCGGGTCGAGGCGCCGGACGCCCGCCCCGTCGACCTGCTGGCGATCCACCGCGGCCGCACGTTCCGCTTCTGCGTCGACAATCACCGGCTGGCCGAGCGGCTGGTGCGCTGCCTGGCCGACCGCGAGCCCGACGGCGTGCCGAAGCGGGCCCGGCTGGTCGTCGACCGGCACGACCCCTACTCGCGCGACCTGGCCCACTGGCTCCGCGTCGCCCTCGAGGTGCTGGACCCGAGGCCGACGGTCGAGACGGAGGAGTATCGCGGCGACTCCGTCGGGCCCGAGGGGGAGGGCCCCAACCACGAGGAGGCCCGCCTGGCCCGGTCGCTCTGGAGGGCCGTCGGGACCGGGGGCGGCCAGGACGAGACGGCCTGCGTCTTCCTCCCGTTGCAGAAGGAGCCGATGCTCCGGCTGCTCGAGGCGCTCCGGACGGAGGGCCTGGCCCCCTACATCATCAGCGCGGGGGCGACGCCCCTGCGGGTCGTCGGCGGCGACGGGATCAGCCTGGAATTGCTCCGTCGCGAGGCGAGCGGGCCCAAGCTGCCGTTCCCGGTCTGGGTCGCCTCGCCCGCCTCGGGCGCCATGCCCGGCGTCACGGCCCCCGGCGCCGAGGACCGGCTCCAGGTCCCCGCCGAGGTCGTCGCCGCGGTCGTCCACGCCCTCGACGGCGCCGAGGCCCCGGCCGACCTCGCCCCCCGTCTCTCCCGGCTCGACCTCGCCGCCGACGATCCCGCCGCGATGGGCCGCCCGCTCGCGTTCGGCCCCGCCGGCGAGCGCCGCGACCCCCCCGGCCGCGTCCTCGAGGTCCAGCCCGGCCTCGACGACGCCTCCATCTTCTCCCTGACCCCCGGCCCGCGCGGGGGCTGGGCCGAGGAAGCGATCGGGCGCTAGGCATTCCATGTGCCAGATTATTATTGATAGATCAAAATCTCAAAACTTCAATGAGATTTCGCCGTTTGCCGTCCCATGACATCCGGCATCGACCCCCTGTATCCGCCGCCCGACGATGAACAACGCCCACCGCCCGCTCGCCCGGCTGCACGCGGTCCTCGGCACGCCGGGGATGATGATCGGCCTGATCTCGCTGGTGGCGGCGGCGGTCGGGGCCGCGGCGTTGGTGCTGGGGTACAACCAGCTCCGCGACACGAGACGGGCGGTCTTCGGGCAGGTGATGGGGGACTGGGTGCGGTCGACGCCGGTCGACTACCTCGGCCTGACGCTGCGCGACCACGCGGCGCACTGGCAGCGGGCCGGGTCGAGCGGCCGGGAGGCGCAGGGGGCGACCTTGCGGGTCCGGCTCGATGCGCTGGGCCACGCCCTGAACCGCCGCCGCGGGCCCGACCCGCTCGTGACCGTCGTGGCGATGGACCTGGCGCCGGAGGGGGGGCCGTCGCTGGCGCACTGGCCGGTCTCGAACGGGCCGCGGCCCGACCCGGCCGACCCCAACGTCTTCGAGGACCGCGTCCCGCTGCTCGACGCCGACCCCGCCGACCCGGCCGGCCGGCCGGCCCTGGCGCTGGCGGTCCGCTACCGCGTCACCCCGATCGTCACCCGCGCCACCGCCGCCGTCGAGGTCCTGTACCGCTGGCTCCTGGTCGGCCTGTTCGTCGTCTCGCTCTGCTCCCTCCTGAGCTTGTTATATATGATCCAGCATGCCCGGACCCTGCGCGACCGCGCCGCGCGCGAGAGCGCGCAGGCGGCGACGATCGACCTGGCGGACCGGACCTGCCACGAGCTGGGCAACGTCGTCTTCGTGCTGGCCAACGAGCGGCGCAACCTCGACGACTACCTGGGTCTGGTCGAGCGGTTCGTGGCCGAGGAGCCCGAGGCCCGCCGCGCCGCCGCCCGCCGCGCCGGGCTCGACCCGGCCTTCGCGTCGCGGCTCGACCAGGCCCTCCGCCGCGAGCTGGCCGACCGCGGCATCGACCCGGAGGTCGAGCTGCTGAGCGGCCTCGAGGTGGCGCGCGACGTCTGCCGCCAGATCGGCGTCGGGGCGCGGTACATCGCCTTGACGGTCCGCGAGCTCGACGGCTACCTCGACCGCTCGGCCCTGCCGGTGACGCTCGAGCCGATCGCCGTCGCCGCCTGCGTCGACGACGCGCTGGCCCTGCTCGCGCCCCGGCTCGAGTCGGCCGGCGCCGTCGTCGAGCGCCCCGCGCCGGCCGCGGCGGCGCTGCGGGTGCGGGCGGATCGACGCCTGCTCGTCCATGCGCTCGTCAATCTCTTGAAGAACGCCGTCGAGGCCGCCGTCGGCGCCGGGCGGACGCCGCGCGTCCGGCTCGACGCCGCGGCCGAGGGCAGCCTCGTCTGGATCACCGTCGCCGACGACGGCCCCGGCATCCCCGCCGACGCCCTCGCCCGGATCTTCGACCTCGGCTACTCCACCAAGGGCGCCGGCCGCGGCCGCGGCCTGGGCATCGTCCGCGAGTCGATCCGCGCCCAGGGCGGCCAGCTCTCCGTCTCCAGCCCCGCCGGCGCCGTCTTCCGGATCGGCCTCACAAAATGTGCTGAGACGTAGGGTCCGCTATTGCGGACCTCTTCCACCTTGGATGGAAGAGGTCCGCAATAGCGG
>DASZMJ010000239.1:0-29805 GCA_035551935.1 Isosphaeraceae bacterium | reverse complement strand
GACCGCCGCCGCGACCCGCTCGCGAAGATCCTTCGAGTAGGGCCCCATGACAATCTCCTTCGGCTCCGACCTCGGTGGCGTCAGCAATCCGCTCCTCGGGAATCCTTTCCGTCTGCAAGCCGAAAGTAAACCGCTCTAGCGGCAGGACTGCCCGGCGATGAGCTCGTTGGCGGTTCGGCACATCTCCTGATTCAGTTCGAAGCCGATGAAGCTGTGCCCCAGCCGACTGGCCGCGACGCCCGTCGTGCCGCTGCCCATGAAGGGATCGAGGACAATCCCCGGCTCGCTCAGGCCGGCGGCCTCGATGCAGCGCAACGGCAGGTCGAGTGGAAAGGTCGAGCAGTGCGGCGTCTTGTTGGGAGCCTGGATCAACTTCCAGATCGATCCCACCGGCGGCTTGACCTGGAAGGCGTGGCGCTCGGATTTGGCGAAGATATAGATGCCTTCGTGCCTGCGGTGTGGCCGTCGGCAGATCCCTTCGGGCAGCGGGCGCGATTTCTCCCAGATCACCTCGCCGCGCAGGAGGATGCCGAGATCACTCAAGGCGATGGCGACACGGTAGGGGATCGCCAGGAGGTTCCCATACTGGAGCCACTTCGCATCGTCGCTGAGGAATGCCCGGCGGCGGCCCCGGTTCTTGGTGTAGGCGGAATTCGTGCTCGCCAGGCCATTTCCATCCGCGCCCAGCGAACTGTACGAAGCGTCCTCGAGGCGCCAGTTGATCGGCGTGTTGTAGGCGTCGCCGATATTCAACCAGAGCGTGCCCGTCGGCTTCAGGCACCGCATCACCTCGGCGAGCACCTCGGTCAGATTGCGGACGTACTCGCGTGGATCTTCCTCGAGACCCATCCCCTCGTTGCCGCGTTGGCCCCAGTAGGGCGGTGACGTGATCGCCACGTCGAGGCAGTCGGCAGGCATCTGCTTGAGCGCGGAGAGGCAATCGGTCGGGTGGACATGGTTCAGCCTCCAAGGCCCGAGAGTGACGCCGGCGACATCCTTGGGCTGGAAGACGCGAAGGCTCGCCTGGGGCTCGCCCTCCATGTCGAATAAGGTAAGTGACTCGGGACGAGCACGGGCCATGTCGAAGGCTCCAGAAGGACAGCCTCATAGCATGTACGCCAGTCGATTATACAGTACGCACGTACAAAATCCAGTGAGGTTTCGAATTGCTCTAAATCAACATGGGATAGCAACTTAGAAGGGAGAGGAACGCGATGATTCGCTCGCCGACACCCTCCCCCTGGGAGAGGGGGAACGAATGTGGCCTTCACAGGGAGCCGAAGACCGACCGGAGGCCTACCTCGGGAGGGGGCCGGCGCCGCGGAAGCGGACGCCGTGCGGCTCCGATCCCTCGACGAAAATGGTCTCGGCCCGGCCGTCGAAGAGGCGGATGGTGTAGGCGCCGGTCTGGAGCAGTTCTCGGGCCGGAGGGCCGATCAGCCCCCACCAGCCCGGGGCCCTCCGCCAATCGGGGCGGCTGGGCCCTTGATGGTGATCGAGACGCCGGAGCAGATGACCCGGCCATCGCGCTCGACACAGCCGCGGAACGTTGCCATCGGCATCGCCCTCCGCTGGTCCCATCGTCCGACTCACCGCACGAGAATTCTACGCAGAGATGCCGGGCGCGGGACAGTCCGACGGCTCGCGGCCGGCCCCATCCTCCCGATCCCCTTCGCCCCGTCCAAGCGGCCCTCCTCGACGGGCCATCATGGCCGCGCGGCATGGAGCAAGCCTGCTACCCGGCGAGCACGGCGCGGATGGTCTCGGCGTCGACGGGCCGGATGAGGCCGCGTTCGGTGATGATGGAGGCGATGAGGGGGGCGGGGGTGACGTCGAAGGCGGGGTTGTAGGCGGGGACGCCCTCGGGGGCGGTGGCGGCGCCGAAGCCGTGGGTGATCTCGCGGGGGTCGCGCTGCTCGATGGGGATGGAGGAGCCGTCGGGAAGCGAGAGGTCGAAGGTGCTGGAGGGGGCGGCGACGTGGAAGGGGATGCCGTGGGCCCTGGCCAGGAGCGCGACGCCGTAGGTGCCGATCTTGTTGGCGGTGTCGCCGTTGGCCGCGATCCGGTCGGCGCCGACGACGACCATCTGCACGCGGCCTTCCTTCATCACCTGCGCGGCCATGCTGTCGCAGATGAGCGTCACGGGCACGCCGCGTCGCGAGAGTTCCCAGGCGGTCAGGCGGGCACCTTGCAAGAGAGGGCGGGTCTCGTCGGCGAAGACGTGGACCGCTTTGCCGGCCTCGTGGGCGGCGAAGATGACGGCGAGGGCGGTGCCGTAGTCGGCGGTGGCGAGGCCGCCGGCGTTGCAGTGGGTCAGGATGCCCTGGCCGGGAGCGATGAGGGCCGCGCCGTGCGCGCCGATGGCGCGACACATGGCCTTGTCCTCGGCGGCGATGGCCAGGGCCTCGTGGAGCAGGAGGTCGAGTAACGCAGGGCCGTCGGCGACGGAGTTCGACTCGGCGACGCGATCGATGCGGTCGAGCGCCCAGAAGAGGTTGACGGCGGTGGGGCGGCTGGTGCGGAGGTAGCCGGTCGCGTCGTGGAGGGCGGCGCGGACCGCGTCGGGGTCGTCGAGGGACGCGGACCGGGCCCCGAGCACGGCGCCGAAGGCCGCGGCGATGCCGATCGCCGGCGCCCCGCGGACGCGCAACGACCGGATCGCCTCCCAGACGGCCGGGACGTCGGCCAGGTCGATGCGGACGAACTCGCCCGGCAGCCGGGTCTGGTCGATCAGCCGGACCACGCCCGAGCGCGCGTCGCCGACCCAGCCGACGGTCTCCAGGGGCTCGGACTCGTCCGGGCCCGGTCGGTTTGAGGTCGCCGTCACTCCTCGTCGTCCTCCACGTCCTCGTCGTCGTCGTCGGCGGTCTCCTCGGGGTCGATCCAGGAGTAGAACTCGGAGTAGACCTCCCAGATCCGCTTCATCGCCCCCTCGAGCTCGCCGTGCTTGAGCGGGCCGTGCTGGCCGCCGAAGCCGGCGACCCGCGCCGCCAGGTCGAGCAGCGTGAGGTTCTGCTCGCGCATCTCCAGGAAGATCTGGCTCTGCGTGTCGATCTCGAGCTCGTGGTCGTGCTCGTCGTGCTCGTGTTCGTGTTCGTGCTCGTGTTCGTCGTGCATCGGGGGCCTCCGTTGGGTGGGAAGGCGGATGACAGGGGGCAGAGGGTTGAGGACAAAGGGCAGATGACAGAAGACGGTTTCAGCCGCCGACGTCCCAGGGGGAGAAGGGGAGGCCGAAGGTGTCGGCGACGGCCTGATTCGTGACGCGACCGGCGACGACGTTGACGCCCTCGGCGAAGCCGGGGGAGCGGCGGGCGACGTCGCGCCAGCCCTTCGAGGCGAGCTGGAGGACGTAGGGGAGCGTGACGTTGCAGAGCGCGTACGTGCTCGTGCGGCCGACGGCGCCGGGCATGTTGGCGACGCAGTAGTGGACGACGCCGTCGATGAGGTACGTCGGGGCCTTGTGCGTCGTCGGCCGGCTCGTCTCGACGCAACCCCCCTGGTCGATCGCCACGTCGACGATCACCGCGCCCGGCTTCATCCGCGTCAGGTCGGCCCGCCGCACCAGCCTCGGGGCGCGGGCGCCGGCGATCAGGACGGCGCCGACGACGAGGTCGGCGCGCTCGAGCGACTCGAGGATCGTGTGCCGGTCGGAGTACAAGGTGGTCACGTTCGGCGGCATGATGTCGTCGAGGTAGCGGAGGCGGTCGAGGTTCACGTCGAGGATTCGGACGCTGGCGCCCAGGCCGGCGGCGACCTTCGCCGCGTTGGAGCCGACGATGCCGCCGCCCAGGATCGCGACCTCGGCCGGGGCGACGCCGGGCACGCCCGCCAGCAAGATCCCGCGCCCCTCCTGCGGCCGTTCGAGGTACTTCGCCCCCTCCTGGATGCTCATCCGCCCCGCCACTTCGCTCATCGGCGTCAACAATGGCAGAGCCCCCCGCGCGTCGCGGATCGTCTCATAGGCGATCGCCGTGACGCGGTGATCGAGGACGGCACGCGTGAGCGGCTCGTCGGCGGCGAAGTGGAAGTAAGTGAAGAGGACCTGTCCCTCCTTCATCCAGGGCCATTCCGATTCCTGCGGCTCCTTGACCTTCACCACCAGATCGGCCCGACCCCAGACCTCGCTCGCCTGGGGGACGACCGTGGCGCCGGCCGCCTCGTACTGGCCGTCGGCGATCCCGCTGCCCAGGCCGGCGCCCGACTCGATCAGCACGGTGTGGCCGGCGCCGGCGAGCTCCTCGGCGCCGACGGGGAGCATCGCCACGCGGTACTCGTCCGCCTTGATTTCCTTCGGCACGCCGACGATCATCGTCTCGCAGAGCCTCCCCTTGGGCGGACCGGTCGCGCCCTGCCGGTCCCGCCGGCGCGACCGGCCCATTCGATCAAACCTCGGCCTCAAGATCAAGCCGGGCCGGATCGACCGACACCGCGAACGAGGATCTCATGAGACCTTCCCGACATGCCGACCCCTCCATCCGAGTCGAGGACGACCGCGGCCGGCCGGTCGATTGGGAGTCGGGCAAGGTCTTGCCGGCGGGTTGCCGGATCGCGATCGAGGCGAAGCAGTATCGGGCGGCGAGCGCGACGAACGGATATGTCTCGGGGGTCGCGGCCGGCTCGTTCGTCGACCGCAAGACGGGCGCCCGCGACCTCGGCTTCGGGCTGGATATCGTCGACTTCCTGCTCGAACCGGCCGAGAAAGACAAGCCGATCCCGCCGGGGCAGTACACCTATGGCGACAAGGTCCACGGCCAGATCCCCAAGCGTTACGTCGAGGGCCCGCAGATCTGCACCCAGGCCAAGCGGCTCGCCGCGACCGTCTCCCGCGGCGACGGCTTCGCCGCCGTCCGCGTCTCGTACCGCTGGCACGACGCGTACCCGCCGCACCCGAGGGCCGGCTCGTCTTGGGAGCAGTTGCTCATCTTCCCGGACGACGAGCGCTTCTTCCTCGCCGCCGACCGCGTGACGACCGTCTCCGAGTCGCCGGCATTGGCGTTGCGGCTCGACATGCCGGGGCACGTCCGCCGCGACGGCGGCCGGCGGTTTGAGCACATGTATCTAAGTTATCACGACCCGAAGGTCCTGCCCGCGACCGACTTCGCCGCCGACTTCGCGCCCGACGAGAAGTTCCTCTATCGTCGCGGCTCGGGCCCCAGGCCGGGGCGGTTCCTCCGCGCCTATCAGGTCGTGCTCGACGACGGCAAAGCCGGCCCCTGGCTCGCGGGCATGACGCTCGAACCCGACGACGTGGCGGAGGCGTGGTGCCATTCGCGCGGGTACGTCTGCCTGATCGAGGAGATCGGCGGCCGTCCCGCCCGCCCCGGCGACACCTTCGGCGCCGCGTATCTCATCGGCTGGTTCGACGACCCCGACGCGATGGCGAAGGCTTACGACCGCTATCGAGGGGCGAGCGGCTTCGCCCTGGAGGGCCCGGCGGCACGGCCGACGGGGTTTCGGGCCCTCAAGAGTGGAGAGTTGACTGAGGTCGGGAGGTGACGAGGATCGGGAGGGCCGAGGGCAGAGGATATGGGGGTTCAACCTGCCCTCTGTCCTTTGCCCTCGGCCCGTTCCGCCCGGCTCAGGCCTTGGGGAGGCGGGGCGGCTTCTCGCGGGTGGCGCGCCAGTCGGCGAGGAGGGCCTTGAGCTCCTCGACGGTGACGCCGCCGTGGTCGTCGCCGGAATCCCAGCGCTGCTGGATGGCCTTGTAGCGCTCGCGGAGGACGCCCTTGGGCAGGAAGCGGCCCTGGAACTTCTTGAGGACCTTGAGCCTCGGGTCGGCCGGCGGGCGGGGCTCGGCGGGCTTGGGCGGCGGCGCGGTCGCGACCGCGGCCTCGGCGGCCTTCTCGCCGTCGCCCTTCGCCTTCTTCGGCTTCTTCTCCTTGGCCTCGCCCCCGGCGGGCTTGGCCTTCTTCGCCTTGTCCTTGTCTTTCGCCTTGGCGTCGGACGGCATCGCAGTGACCTTCTGACCAGTGGACTCGAGTTGGCTCGCGCGGCGGACCGCCCACGCTCGCGGCCCGGGCGTGCGGCCCAGCCGACGGCCTCGCAAGGGGACCACCATACCCGATCGCCCCCCTCCCGGGCAAGGAGCGGGGCGGGCGATCGGGCGGTCTCACCAATCGCTCATTTGTGTGAATGCTGATGAGCGGTGGTCGTGTGCTTGTGGGCGTGCTCGCTGTGCTGGTGCGCGGCCTCGGCGTGCTTCTTGGCCGGCTCGTGCTCGCCGGTCTCGTGGTGGTGGGCCGCCTCGAGGTGGTGGGCGGCGGCGGCGGCGTGGTGCGCCGCGGCGTTGTGATGGTGCTCGGACGCGGGGTTCTTGTGGGTCGCTGCCATCGGTCGTTCTCCCTGATGTGATCGCGACCGGACGCGCAGAAATGCGGCTCGGGGCCGTGGTCCGGTCGCTTGCATGCTAGCCAGCGGCCCCGGCGAATATAACCCGGCGCATCTCCCCCACGGCTGTCACCGACGACGGATCGGTGTCAGCGCTCCTCGCGGGTCGGGACCGTCGCGTCCCGCCTGGCGCCCTTGTATCGCCACGACAACGGCCCGGCAAGGCCGGCGATCGGCGCGGCCGGCGCGAAGCCGGCATGCGGGCCGGTGGGACCGTCGGGGGTGCCGTCCCATTGATGCTCGTGAATGCAACGCACGATCCGGTCGGCCAAGGCGACGGCGCGGAGGGCGTCGGTGCCGGCGACGCGCGGGCGCGAGCCGTCGCGGACCGCGGCGACGAAGTCTTCCAGCTCCAGCGCCAGGGGCTCGCGCCCTTCGCCCTGGAACTGGTCCACCTTCAGCACGGTGCCGAAGAGGTGGGCGCGGACGGCGTCCGGCTGGGAGAGGTCGACGCCTTCCAGCTCGAGCTCGCCGCGGCGGAGCGAGTCCGAGGGCCGGACGAGGGTGGCCTGCTTGGAGGCGAAGTCGAGCGTGGCGTACCCCTCCGCGCCCCAGAGCCGCATCCGCCGCAACGCCTGGTAGCTCGCTCGGCTGGCGGTCAGGTCGGCGACGGTGCCGTCCTCGAACTCGACGCGGGCGCTGGCCACGTCCTCCAACGCGCCGAAGACGCTGACGCCGACGGCCGAGACCGAGCGCACGGGCGCGGCGACAAACGAGAGGATGAGGTCGATGTCGTGGATCATCAGGTCGAAGACGACGCCGATGTCCGTCGAGCGGAAGGTGTGCGTCGAGAGCCGCTCGGCGGCGATGAACTTCGGCCGGAGGCGCAGGGAGTCCAGGGCCGCGAGGGCGGGGTTGAACCGCTCGATGTGGCCGACCTGGAGCACGACGCCGCGGCGTTCGGCGAGCGCGACGAGCTCCTCGGCCTCGGCATGCGTGCCGGCCAGCGGCTTCTCGACCATCGCCGCGATGCCCAGGTCGAGGAACGCGCCGGCGACCTCGCGGTGCAAGGCCGTCGGCACGGCGACCGTCACCGCATCGACCTTGCCGAGCAACTCGCGGTAATCGCGCAGCGCGCTCGTGTGGCAAGCCGCGGCGACGGCCTCGGCCTGCTCGAGTCGGGCGTCGGCGACGCCGACGAGCTCGACCCCCTCGGTCCCGGCCAGGATGCGGGCGTGGTGCCGCCCGAGGTGCCCGACGCCCACCACGCCCACGCGGAGCCGACCCTGACTCATCGATTCACTTCCTCCAGCGTTCCCGGGCCCGGCCGTGTTTGCCTTCGTGCTGTGCCCGGACGAACCCCAGGAGCCGCTCGACCTCGGGCGTGAAGTGGCCGTGCGACCGGAGGATCTCCTCGGCGTGCTTCGGGTTCATCTTCGCGCGATAGATCAGCCGATGCGCCTCGTGCAACGCGTCGATCCCCTCGCCGGGGATGCCGTTGCGCTTCAGGCCGACGATGTTGATGCAGCGGACCTTCGACGGGTTGCCGTCGACGAGCATGAACGGCGGCACGTCGTGGTAGATGCGCGACTGGCCGCCGACGAAGCAGTAGCCGCCGATGCTGACGTAATGGTGCACGGCGACGCCGCCGGAGAGGCTGGCGAAGCTCTCGACGTGGACGTGGCCGCCGAGCATCGAGCCGTTGGCCATCGTGACGCGGTCGCCGACCTTGCAGTCGTGGGCGACGTGGGACGTGGCCATGAAGAAGTTGTGGCTGCCGACGCGGGTGACGCCGTCTTCCTTCTCCGAGCCGCGGTTGATCGTCACCCCCTCGCGGAAGATGTTGTGGTCGCCGATCTCGACGCGGGTCGCCGTCCCGCGGTACGAGACGTCCTGCGGGTCGCCGCCGATGACGACGAAGGGGCTGACGACGTTGAACTCGCCGAGGGTCGCCACGCCGAGGATGCAGGCGTGGCCGATCAGCCGGGTGCCGCGGCCGATCCGCACGTCGGGGCCGACGATGCAGTACGGCCCGACCTCGACGTCGTCGGCCAGCTCCGCCCTCGGGTCCACGCATGCGGTGTCCGCGATCAGTGTCGCCATCGACTCGCCCCTTGGATTGCGGATTCCGGATTTCGGAATGCGGAATTATAGAAAATGAATCTCATCTTTCATTTGTCATCTTTCATCTGCCATCTTTCATCTGTCATTATTCGTCTGCCTTCGATCCTCGGCCCTCCGCCCTCACGAGGCGTTGGCGGCCTCGACGAGGACGAAGCGGAACTTGCCCTCGGCGGCGACGTGGTCGTCGACGCGGGCGACGCCGTCGATCTCGACGAAGCGCCCTTTGCGGCGGCGGCAGGAGACGTCGAGGCGGAGCTGGTCGCCGGGGACGACGGGGCGTCGGATGCGGACGTCGTCGATCGCGGCGATCAGGGCGACCCACTCGGCCGGGTCGACCCAGTGGCCGATCATGACCCCGCCGGCCTGCGCCAGCGCCTCGAGGATCAGGACGCCGGGCATGATCGGCCGGCCCGGCCAGTGGCCCTGGAAGAACGGCTCGTTGCACGAGACGTTCTTGATCGCCACGACGCGCCTCTCGGGGTCGAGCTCGACGACGCGGTCGATCAGGAGGAACGGGTAACGATGGGGCAAGATCCGCATGATCGCCGCCACGTCCAGGGTCGGCGACGGCCTCGGCCCCTCGGCGGCGGCGGCGAGCAAGGCGCGGACGAGCTCGGCGTTCAGCGCGTGGCCCGAGCGATGCGCGACGACGTGGCCGCGGAGGTCGCGGCCGGCCAGCGCGAGGTCGCCGACGAGGTCGAGGATCTTGTGGCGGACGCACTCGTCGGGGAACCGCAGGGCGTTGTCGATGACGCCGTCGCGGCCGAAGATGAGCAGGTCGGCCGCCGTGGTCCGGGCGCCGATGCCGGCGGCGCGGAGGGCCCGGGCCTCGTCTTCGAGCAGGAAGGTCCGGCACGGCGCCAGCTCGGTCGCGAACCGCTCGGGCGAGACGTCGAGGAAGAGGCTCTGGCTGCCGATCGGGCTGTCCGGGCCATAGTCGAGGTTGTACGAGACGACCAGGTCGGCGCCGGCGCCGGGGTGGGCCGTCAGGGTCGCGGAGCCGTCGCGGACGGTGATCGGCCGGTCGATGACGAGCACCTCGCGGGTCGCCTCCTGCTCGACGACGCCGGCGCCTTCGAGGGCCTCGACGTAGGCGAGGCTCGAGCCGTCGAGGCCCGGCGTCTCGCCGGCGTCGACCTCGACGCGGCAGTTGTCGACGCGGAGGCCGGCCAGGGCGGCGAGGACGTGCTCGACCATCTCGACGGTCGCGCCGGCGCCGTCGCCGGGCCCCTGGAGGGTGGTCCGGCGCTGGCGGGGGACGACGTGCCGCACGTGCGCCGGCACCTCGGGGCGGCCGGGCAGGTCGGCCCGGACGAAGACGACGCCGGTGCCCGCCGCGGCGGGCCGGAACCGGACCCGGACGTCGGCGCCGGTGAGGAACCCGACGCCCTGGACCGCCGCGTCGCGGGCGATCGTGCGCTGCCGCCTTGCCGTGAGCATGCCCACCCCACCATCCTTGGAAGCGGGCCCTTCGGCCCGGTCGGGCGCCTGGCTCACCGCGCCCTCGGCCCGGCGGGCGCCGTCCCGGAGGCGCCGCCGGTCAAGATCCGGTACTGGTTGTTCAGCCGCTGGAGCACCTCGGCGGTGATGTCGACGCCCGGGTCGGCCCAGACGACGTGCCGCCGCAAGGCGTCGAGCACCGTCTTGGGATCGGCCCCCTGGGCCGGGTCGGCGGCGACCTGGACCACGAAGTTCATCCGGTGCCGTCGCGCGACGGCCGCGGCCATCTGGCGGACCTCGGCGCAGGTCGTCGCGTAGATGTCGGCCTCGCGATTGGCGAACTCGGCCTGGAGCCGCTCGCGCGTCTTCTCGAAGCTATTCTTCAGCTCGGCCTCGCGGGCGACGAGCTGGCGGTGGTCGGGGCTGTCGGCCTTCAGCCGCGCCATCGCCTCGGCGACGAGCTTCTGCTGGTCCTGGATCTCGACGAGCTTGCGGTTCTGCGCCTGCGCGTCGGCGTTGAACCGGGCCAGCGCCGCCCGGTACTTGTCGTAACCCTCGAGGATCGCGCCCAGGTCGATCGTGCCGATGACCGCCGCGGGCGCGGGGGCCGGCTGGGACGCGGCGGGCGTCGCCGTCGTCCGCTCGGTCCGGCGGGCGGCCCGGTCCTGCGCCTGCCCCGACGACCGACCGACCAGGGCCGCCAGGGCCAGCAGGCCGAGGCCCGCGGCCGGCGCCAGGCGCCGCTTCGAAGTCATCGACTCGTCTCCATCCCTGTCGAGAGTCGTCGCCGAGGCGTCCTACCTCGCGTCGGCGGCCATTCTGCGCCGGCCCCCCGCGGCGGTCAAGGCGAACCGACCACCCGCGTCGGCACCCGGCTCGACGCGCACGCGGCGAGGATCTCGGCGACGATCCAATCCCGGGTCGCCTCGCCCCCCTCGGGCGCCCGGATCCGCAGGAGTTGACCGCCAAGTCCGATCTCACCGTGACGACCGAGTCTCGCCATCTGGCTTGCTGCCGGTGACTCCTCCGATTCCGGGCCCCAGGTCGCGGAGAAGTTCGGAAGGAGCCGTACATCACTCCGGATCGCCCACATTGAGCGGAGCGACGACCGCGAATGGACAATCCAACGGCCTCCTTCGAGATGATCGATGTTCCATCCCGCGGAACCGTATCGGAGATCCAACGCATCCAGCCCCTCCACGACCCGGGCCGCAATTGAATCGTCGGGGTCGGGCCCGCACAGGACGACGCCTCCCGGCCGACGATCGAGGTCGAAGAGCAGGCTGCATATTGGTCGGCCCCTCAGGGGAGCGATGGGTTCCGCGGAGACCTCGGCCAGTGGCGCCAGGACGAAGCGGCGGACCATCATTCTCGGATGCGGCACACTGAGGCCGGGTTCGTCGATGGCCGAGTTGCCGTACAGGAGCAAGTCGAGGTCGAGCGTCCGCGCGCTCCAGCGCGCGGCCCGGACGCGGCCCGAGTCCCGCTCGATCGTTTGCAAGACGCCCAGCAAGTCCCGGGGGGGCAGCGTCGTCTCGACCTTCAAAGCCGCGTTCAGGTACGGCCCCTGCCCGGACGGGCCGCCGACCGGCGGGGTCTCGTGGAGCATGCTGGAGCGGAGCACAGCGACGCCCTCGGCGGCGTCGAGCGCATCGATCGCCGCGCCGATCGTCGCGGCGCGGTCGCCGAGGTTGCTGCCCATCCCGATGAAGGCGAGTTCGCCCATGGCTCCCCGTCCCGACCGCCCTCAAGGCCCGGCCGCGAGGCTCGCCGGATCGACCGCCACGACGCCCGGATACCGCGCGAAGTCGCCGCCGTTGAACGTCAAGATGTGCCCGACCCCGTGTGCCCTCATCACCGCCGCGATCCTCGCGTCATGCACCTGCCGCCCCCGTGCACCGGTCAAGGCCACGAGCCGTCGCCACTCGGCGTGGATCGCGGGGATGTCGGGCAAGAGGGGGAACGCGCGCTCGATGCGAACAGCCATCCGCTCGGCCCAGGACGGATCCTTGCCCACGCCATTCACGGCGACGGGCCGTGTCG
Organism: Isosphaeraceae bacterium; assembly: GCA_035551935.1. Taxonomy (GTDB): domain Bacteria; phylum Planctomycetota; class Planctomycetia; order Isosphaerales; family Isosphaeraceae; genus DASZMJ01. The sequence continues at coordinate 17,871 of DASZMJ010000239.1, read as the reverse complement.
CGACGCTCCAAAGCTCGACGAGGTTCTGCGGCGTCACCACGAGCTGATCCCCTCGGCCCCGAAGAATCTTGATCGCCCCGCGCGCCATCGGGTGCTCTGGGGCACGGCGCTGGACCCACCGGAGGAGGACGTTGGTGTCGACCAGATAGTTCAAAGGCCACGGTCCTCGTACAAATGCTCTCGCCTGAGCAATTCCATGGGAATCACGGGGGTCGTCTCGTCGCCGAGTTCCTCGATCATCGCGTCGAATTCGCGCTCCCATTCCTCGGGGGTCGCCGTCTCGTAGAACGGCCGGCCCCCCTCGGGCGTGGCGGCGGGCCAGCCGAGGGCGCCTTCGAGCAGCGTCCGAGCGTATTCCTCGGTCGAGATCCCGCGCCGGGCCGCTTCCTCGCTAAGGCGGGCCTCAAGGGCGGGCGAGAGTTCCAGGTTCAGAGTCATATCGGCACTCTCCCGCGATCGGAGCCGGATCGTCCCCCTCGATTATCCGCCCGCGACGACCTCGACGGCAACCTGCCCCTCGAGCTGTCGCGCGGCGTCGAGGTCGATGGCGCCCGCGTCCCAGACGAGTGCGTTGGAGACGGCGCAGGCGACGGCGCGACGGAGGAGGGCCTCGGCGTCGAGGCCGGCGAGCCAGCCGTCGACGAGGCCGGCGAGCAGCGAGTCGCCCGAGCCGATCGGGTTGACCGGCTCGATGGCCGGCGGGGTCGAGCGGAGGAGCCGGCCGCGGTATCGCATCAGGACCGGGCCGGGACCGTCGGTCACGACGCCGCAGGCGACACCGTGCCGCTCCCAGCGGGCGAGCAGGCCGAGCACGTCCTTCTCGGCGGCCCGGCCGAGGCCCAGGTGCGCCGCGGCCTCGCGGCGGTTGACCTGGGCGACGTCGGGCCAGAAGCCCCAGATCGCCGCGAGGGCCGGGCCGTACGTGTCGAGGAAGACCGGCACGCGCCGGGCGCGCGCCAATGCGATGATCCCGGCATAAAGGCCGTGCGACGTCGCCGAAGGGCTCGAGCCGGAGAGCGTGACGGCCTCGATCCCCCCCTCGATCAAGGCGCCCTCGACGCGGTTATAGAGCGCCTCGGCCTCGGCCGGCTCGATCGCCGGGTCGGGGTCGAAGAAGGCGGTCTGCTCGGCGGAGTCGCCGGTGCGGACGGTCAGGATCACGCGCGTCGGCGCCGAGGTCGGTGTGACGAGCGGGTCGAGCCCGTCGGCGTCGCGCAACAAGGACTCGCAGTGGGCCCCGACGGCCCCGCCGAGGAACGTCGCCGGCCGGGCGGATCGGCCGAGCCGGGTCAGGGCGCGCGCGACGTTGTTCCCCTTGCCGCCGACGACCTCGCGCAGGGACCGGCCCCGCACGTTGTCCCCCGGCCGCCAATCGGGCACCGTCAGCGTCTTGTCGAGGCAGGGATTCAGCGTGATGCAGAGGATCATGGCGAGCTGAAGATGGGGGATTCTCAGAAGAATTCGTACATTTTCTCGCGCGATCGCGCCCGGCCCCGGCGGGCCCCGCGGTCGGCCCCCAGGCCGATCCGCTCGCGGACGATGTACGGCGGCCGCCCGCCGACCTCCTGCGCGATCCGGGAGACATATTCGCCGAGGATGGCCAAGGCGAGCAACTGCGCGCCCGCGAAAACCAGCGCCAGCGCCCCGACCCAACCCCACTCCGGCACGACCGCGCCGAGGACGGCCCGGGCGGTCGCCGCGAGCAACGCGACGACGCCCCCGGCGCCCGCGCCCAGGCCGAGCAGCCCGGCCCATCGGAGCGGGGCCTCGCTGAAGCCGATGAGGCCGTCGAGCGCCAGCGTCACGAGCTTCGTCGCCGTGTACTTCGGCCGCCCCGACCGCCGCGGGGCGCGGTCGATCGGCAGCCCGCATTGGCGGAACCCGACCCAGGCCCGCAGGCCGCGGACGAACCGCCGCCGCTCGGGGATCGCCGCGAGGTGGTCGACCACCCGCCGCGACATGATCCCGAAGTCCCCCGCGTCGCGCGGGATCGGGACGGCCGACGACCGCCCCAGGAGGCGGTAGAAGGCCCGGTACGACAGCCGCTTCCAACCCGGCTCGGGCCGGCTGGCGCGGACGGCGTAGACCACGTCGAACCCCTCGCGCAGCTTCTCCCACAACGTCGCGATCGCCTCGGGCGGGTCCTGGAGGTCGCCGTCCATGACGACGACCGAGTCGCCCTTCGCGTGCGCCAGGCCCGCCGTGATCGCCGCCTGGTGGCCGAAGTTCCGCGACAGGGCGAGCCCCTTGAACCGGCCGTCCTCCTCGTGCAGCCGCGCGATCGCCGCGAGCGTCCCGTCGGCCGAGCCGTCGTCGACGAGGATCACCTCCGCCGCGACCCCCAGCCCGTCGATCGCCCGCGCCAGCCGCCGCGCCAGCTCGGGCAGCACCCCCTCCTCGTCCTGCAAGGGCACCACCACCGACAGCTCCACCCCCGCTCGCCGATCTCGGTCGGCGCGGCGACGCCCCGGGCTCGGCTCTTCGCTCGTCGGCATCGCGGGGCTCCTGGAGGGGGACTTCACCGCGGAGGACGCTGAGATCGCAGAGTCAATACTATTATAATAAATAATTATTATTTATAATCATAAAATATATGGATTTAATGATTAATTCCTCCTGCTTTTCTGCGCCCTCCGCGTCCTCCGCGGTGAAATCCCCCCGGCCCTCCCGACCGCGATCAGCGAGCTGCCCAGTGGCCAGGGGACGACGCGGCCGAGGGCGAGGTCGAGGCGGCTGAGGGCCTCGAGCGCGCGGTTGATCGGCGTGGGGGGGATGGCGACGTCGTAGTCGGCCGTCCCACGACCACGGCCGGCGGGGGCGAGCAGGCGGCGGAGGAGCAAGGGGACGACGGTCCAGGCGAAGAAGAAGCGGAGCGACTCGACGACGAACCCGGCCCCCTCCAGCCGCTCGCGGAGGCCGCGGGGCTCGTAGCGGCGGCAGTGCTCGTTCGCCTCGTCGTGCCGGCTCCAGAGCCAGGCGAGCGCCGGCACGGTCAGGAGCAGGAGGCCGCCCGGCCGCAATGCCTCACGGGCGGCGTGGAGGGCCTCGGCGTCGTCCTCGATATGCTCGATCACGTCGAGCATCAGGATCAGGTCGTACGGCTCCTCGGGCCGGAAGCGACCGTCCAGCGGCGCGACGGTAATCCGACCGCGCCAGCGATCGTCGCCCAGGAGCGCGCCGTCGGGCTCGAGGCCGTCGACGGCGCCGAAACGGGCGAGGTCGTCGAAGAAGAGGCCGTCGCCGCAGCCGACGTCGAGGATGCTGAGGCGGCCGTCCTGGCCGGCGAGGCGATCGACCCAGCCGAGCAGCCAGGCCGCCCGGGCGCGCCACCACCAGTGGCCGTGCCAGAGCTCCCGATAGCGACGCGCATACTCGGCTCGCACGGGGCGACTCCCTCCGCCTCGAAGGGCCCCTCCGGCCCCCCCGGCGGGCGGATGCTAGCCGAGGTCGTCGCCGCCGTCAAACCCGGTTCCGGTCCCGGCGTGCATCCACCTCGGCGGCGCCTCGCCTCGCGCGATCGCCTCGGGCTCACCGGAATGATCTGCCCCTCCCGGCGTACCGGACGCGCCAAACATTGTCGACTCCCCCTCGATTGCATCCCAAGGATCAGGCAGTCCGTGCGCACAGAATTGGCGACGGTCAACCGCTCCGAGGTCATTCTCGATGTGTCGGACTCGTAATCACGGACCCCATACCGCTTTCGACGGAATCCTCATCGGGATCACAAAAAAACCTCGTCAAAGCAACTTGACGGATGCGTAGAATACGGGCGACGAGCCTAGCGTACCGCCCACTCGGCGAGCGTTTGGCCCCGGATTTGTGAGAGAGTGGGTCGGCGAGCCGAGCCGACCGGGTCTCCCCCCGGACGGCCGCTCGTCCAGGACGTTGGGCGCGGCCGACGAACCCCGCCGTGTCCCTTGGACTCGAGCCGAGCAGGTCCCTCACGACCGCCCGGCCGACCGAAGACCCACCACGACGACCCGCCTCGCGCCGGCCGTTGCCGCGGCGAGGGCCCGGGAACCCCCGGGCCGGAACGACTCGCCGACCCCCCGGCAACGGGATCCCCCGACCGATCGATTGGCCGACCGAGGGCCCTCGCCGCCCCGGTCGCGCGCCGGTCACGGCGGGAAGCGCGGGGGCCTCGTGGCGAGAGACGACGAACGATGAGACTGTCGCTGAACTCGCTCCTTCGACTGATCGCCTTCACCGGCCTCGGCGCCTGCGCCGCCGCCGTCGGCCTGGGCCGGCTGGCCCCGCGCGAGCCGTCGTTCCGGCGGCTGGAGCCGGCGCCGTTCCTCGACCTCGAGGGGGCCCGACCGCGGCCGATGCCGGCCTCGGGCCCGCTGTTCGACCTCGGCACCGGGCGGGCCGTCGAGATGCCCATGCCGGCCGGCGAGCGCCTCGAGTTGCGGGCGGTCTCCCCTTGGCGCGACGAGCGCGGATCGCTCCAGGTCGTGGGCCGCTGGACGGCCGTCGCCGGCACGGCCACCGACTCGACGCTCCGCGACGCCGGCCTGGCTCGCTTCCGATTCCCGGGCGGCGAGCCGCTGGACCGGCTCTCGACCGGCGTGCTGCCGAGCGGGGCGCCCTGCTGGTTCCCGGACACCACGGCCCGGGTCCTCTTCGCGGCCGGCGACGGCCAGCTCTACCGGCTCAACTTCGACGGCCGTCCCGAGGCGGGCGAGGACGACCGCCGGCCGGTGCCGATCGCCTGGCGCACCGAGCCGGCCGCGCCGGTCGTCCTGGCCGACCCGTGCTGGCGCGCCGACGCCGCGCTCGGCGGCCACGCCCTGGTGGCCCTGGCGCGGCCGGCCGAGTCGGCCGACGCCCACCGCCCCGCCCCGGCCCGCCTCCACTGGCTGGCGTTGGGGCCCGACGCGACCCAGATCGAGGCCGCCGGCCCCCTCCTCCCCGCGGACGTCCGCCCGCGGGACGAGCAGCGTTACCCCGCCGTCGGCCGCCTGGCCGACGGGACGCTCGCCCTGGCCTTCCTCGCCCGATCACCCGGCGAGCGCCGCTGGCGCGGCTGCCTCGGCCGCTTCCGGACCGCGGGCGATCGGCCCGCGATCGACCCCGACTCGGTCGCCGTCGTGGCCGACCGTTGCGCGCCGATCGCGCCGGCGTTCGCCGCCGACGGCCGCCACGTCGCCTTCGCCCTCACCGAACGCCCCGGCGCCGTCTCCGTCGCCCGCGTCTCCCTCGATTAACCTTCTCCCCCGCCCGGCCGCGGGCTGGACAACACCCTCGACCGCACGCTATCCTGAACCATCCCCGAGCCGGGCGGCTGACTCGGCGGTCAGGCGCCATCCTCACGCGGCGGCAGCCGCCGAGCCTAAATCCTTCTTGATCAAGGGTCTACGCCAAGGCATCGCGACACGGACGCTTAGCTCAGTTGGTTAGAGCACCATCTTCACACGGTGGGGGTCGCTGGTTCGAGTCCAGCAGCGTCCACTCGATTGACGACGAGTGTGCCCAACATCTGGCGGCGCCGCGCCACAACCCGGGCCTCCTGCTCGGCGCCACAAGCGAACCGCCGGGGGCGGCGCGGATCGACGACAACGACCGGCCGCACCCGCCTCGGCCGGTCCCCGGACCCGATCGCGCCGACGTGAGCGCCACCGCGGCCGACGCCGGAACTGCCGACAGGGTCATCCCCGGCGGCATCGCTCGAGTTATGATGGCGATTCCTCCGCCTCTCCCGGAGAGCCCGTCCCCTCGCGCGGGGGGAGGGTCTTGCACGTCCCTCGCGCAACGGGAGGTCCCATGTCCGAACTCCTACACATCACGCCCGCCAAGCCTGCGGCCGTCCTCCCGGCCCTTCACCCCCTGGAGCCGCTGAGCGCCCGAGAAGTGAGTCGGTCGGTCGAATTGCTCCGGGAGGCCGGCAAGGTCACGCCGACCACCCGCTTCGTCTCGGTCGCGCTGCGCGAGCCGGAGAAGGGCCTCGTCCACGGCTGGGATGGCGATCCGTCGCCGCCCCGCGAGGCCTTCGCCGTCCTCTTCGACAACGCCACGAACGCCTGCTACGAGGCGACACTCTCGCTGACCGACGGGGCGCTGCTGGCCTGGGAACACGTCCCCGGCGTGCAGCCGACGATGACGATCGACGAGCAGGTCGAGTGCGAGCGGGCCGTCCTGGCCAGCGAGGAATTCCGGGCGGCGCTCGAGGCGCACACCGGCATCGCGGACACCGCGCTCGTCATGGTCGACATCTGGAGCGCCGGCAACTACGGGGCGGAGGAGGACAGCCATCGCCGGCTGGCCCGGCCGCTCTGCTTCGTCCGCGCCGACCCGACCGACAACGGCTACGTCCGCCCGATCGAAGGGCTACGCCCCGTCGTCGACCTGAACACGATGCAGGTCGTCCGGGTCGAGGACTACGGCCGCTGGCCGCTCCCGCCGGGCCAGGCGAACTACGCCGCGGGCCGCGTCGCCCGCGTCCGCGAGGACATCAAGACCCTGGAGATCGTCCAGCCCGACGGCCCGAGCTTCGAGGTCGAGGGGAACCAGGTAGCCTGGCAGAACTGGCGTTTCGTCATCGGGTTCAACGCCCGCGAGGGCCTGACGCTGCACCACCTCCGCTATCGCGACGGCGACCGCGACCGCTCGATCCTGTATCGCGGCTCGCTCACGGAGATGGTCGTCCCCTACGGCGACCCAGGGCCGACGCAGCGGCGGAAGAACGCCTTCGACGTCGGCGAGTACGGCATGGGCATGTGCGCCAACAGCCTGGAACTGGGCTGCGACTGCCTGGGCCTGATCCGCTACTTCGACGCCCACCTCTGCGACAGCCGGGGCGGGCCGCTGACGATCAAGAACGCCGTCTGCATGCACGAGGAGGACTACGGCATCCTCTGGAAGCACACCGACCGGCGCCTCCCCGACGCCCCGGAGGTCCGCCGGTCGCGGCGGCTGGTCGTCTCCTCGATCTCGACGGTCGAGAACTACGAGTACGGCTTCTTCTGGTACCTCTACCAGGACGGCACCATCCAGTTCGAGGTCAAGCTCACGGGCATCCTCTCGCTGGGCGCGGCCATGCCCGGGGAGACGCCGCCGCACGGCTGCCTCGTCGCGCCGCAGCTCTACGCGCCGAATCATCAGCACTTCTTCAATATGCGACTCGACTTCGACCTCGACGGCACCACCAACTCCGTCCACCGGGTCGACGTGGTGCCCGATCCCCTCGGCGAGGAGAACCCCTTTGCGAACGCCTTCCAGGCCAGGGCGACCCCGCTGAGGTCCGAGAAAGAGGCGCGGGGGCACCTCAACCTCGAGACGGCGCGGACGTGGAAGGTGGTCAATCCGGGCGTCAAGAATCACGTGGGCGAGCCTGTGGGCTACAGGCTCCTGCCCGGCGACAACTCGTTTCCCTTCGCCGCGCCAGACGCCTGGTGGCGCAAGCGGGCGCGGTTCGTCGACCACCACGTCTGGGTGACGCCCTACCGCCCCGACGAGCGCTTCGGGGCCGGGGACTTCCCGAACCAGAGCCGGGGCGGAGACGGCCTGATCCGCTGGACCGAGCAGGATCGCCCGATCGAGGACACCGACGTCGTCCTCTGGTACACGTTCGGCCACACCCACATCCCCCGACCGGAGGATTATCCGGTGATGCCGACGGCCTACATCGGCTTCACGCTCAAGCCGGCGGGGTTCTTCGCCGCCAACCCCGCCAACGACGTCCCGCCGTCGACGAAGCGGGGGCACGGGGGGAGTTGCTGTCACTGATCGAGGGCCCGCAATCCTCGACGTCGGGTCGGCCGCTCCGCGCCCCGCGCCGCCCGACGCCGGGTCGCCCATGGACCGACGCCCCGGGCCCGGCTACAGTCGGGGAGGATCGCCGGGGCGCGGGGGTGGGCCCGTCGTGCACACCGACCCGAAACAGCACGACAGGCGCACGTTCCGGGCCTGGCAGGGGCCGCAACCGGCCGGCCCCGTCACGCTCCCGCCGGCGATCGGCGCGGGCCTGCCGACCGGGCTGCTCGCGGGCGACGGACCGGACGAACGATGGCCGGAGCTCCTGTGAACGCGACCGCCGCCGAGGAGCGCAAGGAGGCCCCATGTCGGCACTGGTCGCCGCGGCGAGCCTGGCCCTGATCCTCCTGGTCCTCTGGGACGCCTTCGAGGCCGTGCTGCTGCCCCGCCGCGTCACTCGGCAGCTCCGCTTCGCCCGGCTCTACTACGTCTACGCCTGGACGCCCTGGGCCGCCGTGGCGCGACGCATGCGGCCGGGCAAGCGGCGCAACACCTTCCTCAGCCTCTTCGGGCCGCTCTCGGTCCTCGGGCTCATCGGCCTGTGGGCGGCCGGCCTGGTCGCCGGCTTCGCCCTGCTGCAATGGGCGGTCGGCTCGCGGCTCCACGGGCCGGACGGGGCGACCGGATTGGGCACCTACTTCTACCTCAGCGGGGCGACCATCTTCACGCTCGGCTATGGCGACGTGACGCCGGCCGACCCCCTGGGGCGCGCCCTGGCGATCGCCGAGGCGGGCCTGGGCTTCGGCTTCCTCGCCGCGGTCATCAGCTACCTGCCGGTCCTCTACCAGGCGTTCTCGGGCCGGGAGGTGACGATCACGTTGCTCGACGCCCGCGCCGGCTCGCCGCCGACGGCGGCGCAGTTGCTGATCCGGCTGGCCCGGGGCCGCAAGCTCGCGGCGACGGACCGGCTCCTGGAGGATTGGGAGCGGTGGGCCGCCGCGGTCCTGGAGAGCCACGTCTCGTTCCCGATGCTCAGCTACTTCCGCTCGCAGCACGATAACCAGTCGTGGCTGGCGGCACTGACGGCGGCGCTCGACACGTCGGCGCTGGTGCTGGCGGTGGTGGAGGGGCCCGACCCGTACCAGGCCGGGCTGACCTTCGCGATGGCCCGCCACGCGGTCGTGGACCTGGCGCAGGTCTACCGGGCGCCGCCGACCGTGGCCGAGCCGGATCGGTTGCCCGCGGACCGGCTCCGGCGGCTGCGAATTGAGTTGGCCGCGGCGGGCCTGGCCCTGCGGGAGGGCGCGGCGGCGGACCGGAAGTTCGCCGAGCTGCGGGGCATGTACGAGCCGTTCGTCGCGGCCCTGTCGCGGCACTTCCTGCTGGACCTGCCGCCAGTGCTGCCGGAGACGGCGCCTGTGGACAACTGGCAGACTAGCGCCTGGATGCGGCGGACGCGGGGCCTCGGCGGGCTTACCGCGACCGAGGCCGCCGACGACCACGCCGACTGACACCGAATCGCCTGGATGACTTACCATGGAGGGACGCGGCCCGGCGGGATCCGACCACCCCGCCGACGACCTCCGGGTGGGCCATCCGCCACCGGCACCGTTCGGCCGGCGGCCCTTGCAACGCCTGCAGGTCGTCGAACCCCTGGTTGGCCGCCGCCGCTCCGCGAGTCGGGCGGCCAGGGCGATGGCAGATCGGTCGAGGCCCCCGGGCGACGTCGAGCCGGCGCGATCGGCCGTCGTCGCCAACGTACCCGAGGAGGAATCGGATGAGCGACGTGCCGACGCGAGAGACGTTCGAGTCGATGTATGCCGGCAAGGCCCCCTGGGACATCGGCCGGCCGCAACCGGCCTTCGTCGAGGTCGCCGACCGGGTGGAGGGCGCGATCCTCGACGCGGGCTGCGGCACCGGCGAGAACGCGCTCCTCTTCGCCGGGCGGGGCCACCCCGTGCTCGGCATCGACTTCCTCGAAGGCCCGATCGAGTTGGCCCGGCGGAAGGCCGAGGAGCGTGGCCTGAACGCCGAGTTCCTCCCGTGGGATGCCCTGGCGCTCTCCGACCTCGACCGCACGTTCGAGAGCGTGCTCGACAGCGGCCTGTTCCACGTCTTCACCGACGACGACCGTGCCCGATACGTCGCCGGGCTGACTCATGTGACCAGACCCGGCGGCCGGCTCTTCCTGCTCTGCTTCAGCGACGAGGAGCCCGGCACTCAGGGCCCGAGGCGCGTCTCGGAGCCAGAGCTTCGGGGGTCCTTCGCGGGCGGCTGGGCCGTCGAGGAGGTCCGGCCGTCGCGGTTCGAGGTCCGGTCCGACATGGAGGGCCTATCGTTCAGCGAGGGCGGCCCGCGGGCGTGGTTCGCGGTGATCCGGCGCCAGGTTTGACCGATCGGATCGCACCTGCTCGGGGCTCCGTCGGCCCGGCCCGACCCTCCCGTCCCCCGTCGGGTGCGATAGGATGGGAGAGGACGGGAATGGGGCCGGACGAGTCGATCGGCGTTGCGGAGGGCGGACGTCGTGCGACGGGGGATGGGACCTTGGGCCGGGGCGGCGGGGGTGGCGGTCCTCGTGCTGGCCTGCTTCGGCGGGGTACTGGCCGGGGGCGAGCAGTTCGCCTTCCGCGACGCGGGCCACTTCTACGGCCCGCTGGAGCGTCGCGTGCAGATGGAGTGGCGCGCGGGCCGCTGGCCGCTCTGGGAGCCCGAGGAGAACGGCGGGATGCCCCTGCTCGGCAACCCGACGGCCGCCGTCCTGTACCCGGGGAAACTCCTCTTCGCCGTCCTCCCGTTCGACTGGGCCATGCGGGCGTATCTGATCGGCCATGTCCTCCTGGCCGTCGCGGCGATGCGGGCGTTGCTGCGGTCGTTCGGGGTCGGCGGGGCCGGGTCGATGATCGGCGGCATCGCCTACGGGTTCGGCGGGCCGGTGCTGTTCCAGTACGGCAATTCGGTCTTCCTCGTCGGCGCCGCGTGGATGCCGCTGGCCTTCCGCGCCGCCGACCGCTGGATCAGGCAAGGTCGACGCTTCGGGATCGTCGAGCTGACGGGCGTCTTGACCATGCAGGTCCTCGGCGGCGACCCGCAGGCCGCGTACCTCTCGGCCCTCTGCGCCGCGGGCTATGCCTGGTTCGCGGCCCGGTCCGGGCCGGTGCCCGAGGCTGGAGCCGACCGACCCCGGGGCGGTCGGTTGGCGTTGCTGAGGACGCCGGCGCTCGTCCTCTGGGCGCTGCTCGCCTGGACCGCGGCCACGGTCGCGGTCGCGGCGACCTGGCCGGAGGTCCGGCGGATGCTCGGCGCGGCCAAGGGACCGGCGCCGATCCCCTTGCCGTTGGGGCCGATCCTCTGGGGGGCTTGGGGCCTGGTCGGGCTGTTCGTGCTCGATCGCTGGCGGCGCGGGAAGTGGAGGTCGCCGAGGGCGCGGGGGCTCGTCGGCCTGGCGGAGGCCTGCGCGCTGGCGGGGGGCCTGGCGGCGGTGCAACTGCTGCCGTCGGCCGAGTTCACCTCGCGGAGCGCCCGCGCCGCCGACGTCGGCCCGCACGACATCTACCCGTTCAGCCTCGAGCCGTATCGCGTCGTCGAGCTCGCCTGGCCGGGGTTCTTCGGCGAGAACCTGCGGGCCAATCGCTACTGGCTCGACCGCCTGCCGCCGGCCGGCGCGCACAAGATGTGGGTCCCCTCGCTCTACCTCGGCGGCCTGACCCTGGTCCTCGCGCCGGGGGCCTTCGGCGTGCGGGGCACGGCCGACCGTCGGCCGAGGCGGTGGCTGGCCTGGGTCGCGGTGCTGGGCCTGTGGGCGTCGTGCGGGGAGTATGGCGGCCCGCTCTGGTGGTTGCGCGAGGTCCCCGTCGCGGCGCGCCTCGTCGGCCCGCACGACCAGCCCGACGCCCCCACCGTCCGCGCCGACGGCCGTCCCCGCGACGGCGACGGCTCGCTCTACTGGCTGCTCGCGACCGCCTTGCCCGTCTTCGGCTCGTTCCGATACCCGAGCAAGCTCCTGACCCTCGCCGCCCTCGGCCTCGCCGGCCTCGCCGGCCTCGGCTGGGACGACGCCGCCTCGGGCCGCTCGCGACGGGCACGGCGGATCGCGCTGGCCGCGGCCTCCGCCGGCGCGGCGGGCCTGGTCATCAGCGTCCTCTTGGCGACGAGCCTCTTGAGGTTCTTCCAGTCCGGCCCGGCGGTCCCGCACCTGTTCGGCCCGCTCGACACCGCCGGCGCCCTGGCCGACTTGCGCCGGGCGCTCTTGCACGGGATGATCGCGGCGGTCGCGGCGTGGGTCGTGCTGCGGCGGGGCTCGCGCTGGCCGGGCGGCGTCGCCGTCCTGGTCCTCGCCGTCGACCTGGCCTGCGCCAACGCGCGTGACGTGATCACCGTGCCGCAGTCCCTGCTCGACGCGCGGCCGAAGCTGCTCGACATCATCGAGGCCGACGCGCGGCGCCACCCCCGGCCGGGCCCGTACCGGGTCCACCGGATGACGCCGTGGCACCCGCTCGGTTGGATCGATCGCGGGGCGCCGAGCTATCGCGACGTCGTCGCCTGGGAGCACGACACGCTGATGCCGAAATATGGCGTCCCGTACGGCCTGGAATACACATTCTCGGAAGGGACGGCGGAGCTCTATGACTATCAATGGTTCGTCAACCCCTTCGAGCTGCCGAAGTCCGTCGCCCGCGCGCTGAGCCTGCCGACGAGCCGGCCGATCGTCTATTACCCACGGAACGGGTTCGACGCCTGGGGCACGCGGTACTTCGTGCTGCCGGCCGTCGCCGCCAACGACGTGTCGCGCGCGACGCAGTGGTTCCGCGGCCGGGCCGACGTCGTCGCGAAGAGCGAGGAAGGCGACTGGCTAGTCGTCCGCAACCGCGACGCCTTCCCGCGCGCCTGGGCGGTCCACGCGGTCCGGCTCTGGCCGCCGATCCGGGGCATGAGCCGGGAGGAGCGCCAGGCCATGATGCGCGCGATGCTCTTCCCCGACGACCCGGGCCAGGTCCCCGACCTCCGCGCCGTCGCCTGGGCCGAGACCGACGAGCCCGCCCCGCTCGTCCCCCTCGTCCCCGGCTCGCCCCCCGACCCGGCCGACTCGGTGACGATCGCCCGCTACGAGCCGACCCGCGTCGAGATCCGCGCCGACCTGAAGCGGCCCGGCCTCGTCCTCCTCGCCGACGTCTTCTATCCCGGCTGGACCCTCACCGTCGACGGCCGACCCGCGCCGATCCTCCGCGCCAACCGCGCCATGCGGGGGGCGCTCGTCGATGCGGGAGTCCACACGCTCATTTATCGATATCAGCCCGTTTCCGTCACCCTCGGCCTCTGGCTCACGGCGGCGGCGCTGGTCGTCCTCGCGGGGCTCCTCGCCTGGGCCTCGCGCGGTGTCTCCTCTTCGTCACCCGGGTGAGCTACGAGAGACTTACGTCTCGCCGAGCCGAGGCCGCGAGGGCGGGGATCTGGACCAGCACGGCGACGAGGCCGAGCAGGGCGGCGGAGCGGGAGGCGTCGGGAAGGGCGTCGAGGCGGAGCAGGGCGGGGCCGAGGGTCTGGGAGTCGAGCAGGGGGAGCAAGAGCAGGGCGGGACCGGTGTCGGCGGCGGCGCGGGCGAAGGTGAGGGCCCAGGCGGCGGCCAGGGGCGAGCGGGTCAGGGGCCCGGCGGCGAGCCGGGCCCGCCAGCGCGCGGCGCCGAGGGTCCGGGCGGCGTCGATCAAGATCGGTCGTTGCATCCGCCGGGCCCGCCCGGCCGCGCGGGCCGCGCGGGGCAGGTGGACGGCCACCAACGCGACGGCCAGCAACAACCCCGGCGCGCGGTACGGGTCGATCGCCCCGGCCAGCCGCCGCAGAGTCGGGCCGACGGAGCCATGGCCCTCGGCCGCGAGCCGCAGCAGCCAGGGGACGAGCCAGGCGCCGAGGCCGAGGGCCAGGGGCGGGACCGGGGGCACCGACTCGATCCCCCGGCCGGTGCCGGCCGTCGCCCGGGCGAGGACCAGGCAGGCCGTCGCGACGACGACCCCCAGGAGGGCCGAGTTGCCCAGCACGCGGAGGGCCTCGGGGTCGCCCAGGAATCGGATGACCCAGGGACCCATCCCCGACTCCCCGCCCGAGGCGCCGCCGGCCACCGCCAGGACCAGGCCGGCGAGGGGGGTCGCGGCGACGAGCCCCCAACCGATCAGCATCAAGGCATTCGCCACGCCACGGCCCCGGTGCCCTGCCGGGGGGCCGAGGTCGCGGACGGGAGTGGCTCCCCCCCGGACCCGGAGGAACCCCTGGACGAGCAGGCTCGCGGCCGTCGCCACCACGGCCAGGGCGGCGGCCCGGTGGCGGTCGTCGGGCCGGGTCGCGGCGGCGAGGGCCTGGTAGGCGAGCGTCCGCCGCAGGCCGAGGACGAGCGGCGCCCCCGGCTCGAAGACCGACACCGTGAAGACCAGGGCCGCCGCGCGGGCCGCCTCGGGCCGGACCAGGGGCCAGGCCAGCGACCACCAGACCCGACGCGGCGACGCCCCGGCCGCCCGCGCCGCGTCCTCCCAGGCCGGCTCGATCCGCGCCAAGGCATCGGCCGCCGCGGTCGCGACCAGGGGGACGCCGCCGAAGACCCCGAGCGCCACCAAGGCCCCCCACGCGACCCAACCCGGCCCGTCGCACGGCAGGCCGAGCCGGTCGCAGAGGCATCGCAGGCCGATCGCCCCGGCCAGGGGGGGGACGGCCGTCGCCAGCAACGCGACCGAGGCCGCCACGCCCCGACCGCGGAACCGCCGGGCAAGGGGCCTTGCCAGCGCGACCCCGACGACCAGCGACCCGGCCGCCGACGCCCCGGCGATCGCCAGGCTGTTGCGGAGGCAGTCGCGAGCGAAGGGGTCCCAGCCGGTCGCCAGGGCGAGGTCCAACGCCGAGGCGCGGAGCCGCCCCGACGGCCCGCGGTCGACCACCGCCGCCGCCCACGGGGCCAGGGCGATCAGCCCGATCCCCGAGGCCAGAACCGCCGTCCCGATGCCCCGCCCGCGCATGGCCCCGATCATACGGCACGGCCGACCGGCTGCGTAGCCGAAACGGCCCGGTCCGACGCCCAGACCAGCGCGATCGCCAGCAAGGTCAGCCAGGTCCCATAAGGCAGGACCACCGCCTGCACGACCCGGCCGGCCAGCCCCCAGGCCGGGGCGGCGTCGCTGAGGCTCTTCAGGCGACCCGCCCGGAGGTATAGCACCCCCAGCATCGCCGCCAACGCCCCCGCCGCCGCCCACCGCGGCCGGCCCCGCAGCGTCCGCGCCCGGCCGGCCGCGACGACCATCGCCGGCGCGAAGATCACGGCATCATAATGTCTATGATAAAGAAATATGATACAGAATAACGCGACGAGCGCCACGGCCGTCGGCCGGGCGACCCGCCGCCGCCGGATCGCCGCCGCCAGGATACCGCCGAGGGCGACCAGGGCGACTCCCTGCGCGACCTGCGGCCCCGGCGGCCGGCGGAGGCCGAGGCGGTAGGAGGCGTGGTCGAGGCCCAGGATCGAGGCCGACTGCGGGCCGAGGAAGGTGATGTCGTTGGCCCGGCCCGGTTGCGACAGCCAGGCGATGTGGTCGAGCACCGCCCGTAACTCCCCCGGCAACGCCGCCGGCCGCCCCGGCACGAGGCAGAGCAGCGCCACCGTCGCGGCCAACGCCGCCCACGACGGCCGGTCGACGCGGCGTTGGAACAGGAGCAGGAACGGCAGCATCGTGCCCACCTTGATCGTCGCCAGCCCCAGCAAGACCCCCGCCGCGACCGGCCGGCCGCGGCCCTGGGCCCGGAGGGCCAGCTGCAGGCAGGCCGCGGTCAGGACCGCCATCTGGCCCAGCTCCAGGCCGAACCGCACCCCGTCCGACAGCGCCACGGCCGCGGTCAGCAGCCCCACCTCGACCGCGCCGACGGCGTCGAGCCCGGCCCGGTCCTCGTCGCCGTCGAGTCCCCGCTGCGCCACCAGGGCCGACCGCGCCAGCGGCACCAGGAGGAGCAGGCCGACCGAGTTGACCAGGCACCAGGCGATCGTCCCCTCCCGCAGCGGCGCCAGCGCGAAGAGGGCGAACAGGGGCAGGGCCGTCGGCGGGCTGACGAACCGGGGGTTGCGGTACGGGTCGGTCCCCGCCCAGACCGCCAGGCCGGCCTCGCGGAAGAGCAGGAAGTCCGACCGGGGCCCATTCGACTCGCTGAGCCACTCCTCGATCAGGGCGGCCGTCCCCAGCAGCGCCGCGACGATCCCCAGCGCCAGCACCGCCCGGCCGAGGCGCGCCGGCACCGCGCGGCCGACCACCACGAGGAGGGTGGTCGCCACGACCACCAGGGCCACCCGCGGACTCAACCGGCCCATCCCTTCGAACATCATGGTCACCCACACCCACGATCTCCCTGCCAAGCACGCTAGCGTGTCCATCCGTGCGATGCAACCCGATGTGCCCGAAATCGCACGGAGGTCGCCCGGGGCCGACCCTCCCCTCGGGGTCGTGGCCGGATTATGATGGAGGGATCGACAGGGGAGACCGAGGGCGATGGACGTGGAGCGCGCGGGCCTGCGGGCCAAGGTCGAGCCGCTGCGGTCGCTGGGGGCGGTCCTGAGGTGGGCCGCCGCCCGGTCGCCCCGCGCCGAGTTCGTCGACGCGGTCGCGATGGACGAGTACACCCGCGACGTCGTCGTCCGGCTCTCGGCCTCGACCTTCCTCGTCTTCGACACGACCTGACTGGGCGACGTGATGGCGGTCGCCATCTGGGACCACGCGCCGAGCCCCGACGAGCTGCTCGACGCCCGCCTCAAGCGCGGCTGGGGGCCGACGCCCACGGCGCTCAAGGACGGCCCGGCGGTCCTCGGCCACGCGGCCTGCCTCGCCCGACGACCCTGACGTCGCAACCCGACGGCCGTCGTCGTCGACGGCCGAGTGCGATCCGACTTCCGGCTCCAGTTGAGGGACCTGCGGATGCCCCTCGACCCGTTCGCCCGCCCGCGATAGGCCGTCGGGTATGCAAGACTCGCGCAGCATCCCCGGTCCCCATCTCGGAGCCCGAGCGAGCGGCCGACGACCCGTTTCCGACGGCGCACCCCGGACGCCGCCGACCCTTTCGGATCGGCTTTCGCTGATGCGTTGCGGTGCTCCGCGGCCCGAAACCGGGCCTCAGAAGCGTCGCGGCGGGGCCGTCGGGGTCGTCGGCGCCACGCCGACGACGACCGAGGACGCCGGCCGGGGCGTCGCGGGCAAGGGTATCTCATCCAAGACCATGACGTAGTCGTAAGTTGCATCATCCTTCGGTTCGTTCCGCGGCGGCACTTGCGGGGCCGGCGGGGTCTCGACCGGGGGCGTCCACGCGGGCTCGTTCTCGCTGCTGGAGAGGATCCGGCCGTAGAGCTTCAGCCGCGCGTTCTTGCACGCGATCAGCGCCGTCGACAGCTGGCGGAAGCTGCGCTGGTGATCTTGCAGGTAGCGATGCCGCCGCGACCCCTCATCCGACGTGTCGACCGCCGCCGCGTCGAGGACCTGCTGCCGCTGCTCGGCCTCCTCGGCCTCCAGCTCCGGCAGGATCGACTGAAGCGCCTCCAGTTCCGAGGCGATGATGGCGCGGAGCCGCTCCATCGGCCGGTCGGCGTCGATCGCGATGCCCTTCTCGGTGTACCGGGCGTGGGTCTTGAGGTGCGCGTCGCAGGCCACGTCCAGCGCCATGCCCAGGCCATGCACCACGCGGGCCCGCTCGTCGTCGAGGTCGCCGAGGGCGCAGCCGAGCATCGCCAGCATCCGCCCGCGCCAGTCGGGGCAGAGGTGGCCGCTGCCGGTGAGCTGCTCGTCCAGCTCGTCCCACTTGGCGATCAGCCAGCGCACGCCGTCGGCCCGCGCCAGCAGCGGGATCACGAGGTCCTGCCGGCCGCGGCCGACGAGCACGGTCGTCTCCGTAAGTGTTCTGGCGCGGTCCGCGTCGAACGCCTCGCCGGCCTGGCGGATGCGGGCCGCCGCCGCGGCGGCGTCGGCCTTGCGGACACGTCCCATCGCGACGGTGGCGCAGCACATGTTGAAGACGAGATTGCGTTCCTCTTCGGTCGCCGGCTGCTGCTCTTTGATCCAGAGCGCCAGCAGCCGTTCGAATTCGGCGGGATCTTCGCCGGGGAGGACGGGTGCCAGCGAGCAGAGGCCGTGCAAGAGCGCGTTCTTGGCGGCGCGGGCCTTGCCCTCGTCG
>DASZMJ010000238.1:0-6857 GCA_035551935.1 Isosphaeraceae bacterium | reverse complement strand
CGTTCCCCCCGAAGCCGCACCCTCCAGGACCAGGCCCATGCCGCCGCGGGCGGCGAAGCGTAGGGCGCGGAAGGCGCCGTATACGATGGGGACGACGAAGGCCGCCTCGCCCGGCGCGGTCGGCGGGATCGCGAGCACGGGCTCGCCGCATCGGACGCAGGGGCGTGGGCCAGCCACGTCGGGCCCGTTTGACTGAACGGCGCCGCAGAACGGACAGCCCGACGCCATGTCGCCGAGCGCCTCGGGGACACGGGACCCGGCCCCGACGCACTCGAAGTCGGTGCGGCCGATGCGGAATCGGGTCCCTTCCCCCAGGGGGAGCTCGCGGACGTCGCCGTGGGGCGTCGCGACCACGATATCCGGCCCCTGGCAGCGGACCAAGGCGACCCCGCCGGGGTCGATGTCGATGCGGGCGTGGGCGCGTCCCGTCGCCTCGCGGTCGTCGAGGACGACCGCGTTGGCCTCGGACCGTCCGATCGTCAGTCCATCGGTCACGTAGATCTCCTCGAGGGGACCAACGGGGCGGAGGACGCGGAGGATGAGCCCGGCGGCGCGGCGGTCGGGGGGGTCGGTCGACATGGCGGACACACCTCACGCGGCGCCCGGGCCGATCCAGCGCCGCTCGGCGCGCGCGAAGGCGACGAGCAGCAGCGACCAGGCCCCGAGGACGAGGATCGCCAGGTGGCAGGCGTCGCCGAGCCACGCAGATCGGCCGAGCGCGGCGACTCGCGGCGCCTCTGCGACGAGCGTCGCCGGCCGCGACAGGCAGGCCATCGACAGCCCATCCACGAGAGCGGCCGCGCCCGGCGGCGTGCGGCCGCCCCGCAGGGTCGCGACGATCGGCCGGAACGGCCGCTCCTCGTCGTAACGCAGCGCGTAGGCCCCCGTGGCGACGACGCCGAGCAGGAGCTGGGGCAGGATCAGCAGCGGCAGCGCCGCCACGGCCGACTCCTCGGTGCGGGCGAGCGTCGAGGCGAGCAGGCCCATCCCGACGCCGCCGAGGTGGCAGGCGAGGAGCACCATCAGGAGCCGTGCCGCGGGGACCTCGGCCAGTCGCGTTGCAGCGTCGGGCCGGAGCGTCACGCCGGAGGCGAGGCGGACGGCGACCAGGAGGGCCGCGACCTGCGCGGCCCCGACCGCGGCATGCACCGCCGCCTTCGCCCCCAGGTACGCACCGGGCCGCAGGCCGGCCAGGCGGTCGCGCGCGTAATTCCGCCGCTCGCGGACCAGGTCGCGGGCCGAGCCGTTCAGGCCGAGCCAGATCGCGACGACGACGAGGAAGGAGAGGAGCGGGAGGGGCTTGTCGGCGTCGTATTGCGCCAGGCAGACGAGCAGGCCGAGCGCCACGGGCTGGGCGAACAGGGCCGCGGCGAGCCCCCGGTCGCGGAGCAGGAGCCTCATGTCGCGCCGGGCGACGACGCCGGCCTGGCCCCACTCCGCGGCGCCCGCTCGCATGCCGTCCGGCGAGGCCGCCCCGAGGACAGCGCGAGGAACCGGAAGCATGTCCGGCGGCGGCTGGCGGTCGCCGTCGCGGGCCGGGTCGGGGGGTGTTAGCCCGATCGGCTCGAACTCGCCCGCGTCGAGGGCCTCGTAGAGGTCGGCGTGGGACCGGCGGCCGAAATGCGCGAGCAGTCCCTCCGGCGGCCCGCGGTAGGCGAGCCGGCCGACGCCGCCGACCACCCCCAGCGCCGCGACCTCGTCGAAGAGGCCGAGGTTCTCCATCTGGTGGGTCGTGCAGACGACCGTGGTCCCCTGCCGCGCCAGCCGGCTCAGCCCCTCGATCAGCCGCGCGTCGCCGGCCGGGTCGAGCCCCGAGGTCGGCTCGTCAAGCAGCAGCAGCCGCGGCCGCCGCAGGAGCTCGATCGCGACGCTGAGCCGCTTGCGCTGGCCGCCGCTGAGGATGCCGGCCGGCTTTGCCGCGTGCTCGGCCAGGCCGACCCGCCCCAGCGCCTCCTCGACCGCGGGCCCGATGCCGGGGCCGCCCCCCAGACGGATCCGCGCCGCGTCCTCGAGATTCTCCCGGGCAGTCAGCCCCGGGTAGACGACGTCGTCCTGGGGCACGAGCCCGAGTAGGGCGCGGTAGGTCTCGGGGTCGGCGTAGGCGTCGCGGCCGCCGTCGAAGCCGAGCCGGCCCGCCGCGGGCGTGAGCCGGCCCGCCAGGCAGGCCAGCACGGTGCTCTTGCCGGCGCCGCTGGGGCCGATCAGCCCGAGGAAGGCGCCGGGGCGGACGGCGAGCCACAGGCCCTCGACCAGCGGCCTCGGGGCGCCGGCACCCCTCGCGTCCGCGGGGGCCAGGGCCAGGCCCTCGGCCACCAACGTGACGCCCTCGGCCGCGTCGTCGCGGCGGAGGCCGCCGGGCTCGACCCTGTACGCCGCCGCGGCGCCGAAGCGGACCAGGTCGCCGGGCCGCAGTCGCGCGGCCCGCACCCGCGCGCCGTTGACGAACGTCCCGTGCCGGCTGTCGTGGTCCTCGACCGCGAGACCGCCGTCGCGGTGGGTAACGGTGGCGTGCCGCCGCGACACGGTCGGGTGGGCCAGGCGCAGCGCCGCGTCGGCCGACCGGCCCACCACGGCGGGCGCCGAGGAGGCCGCGAGGAAGTCCGGGGCGTCTCCGGGCGTCGCGTCGATGACGTCTACCCCCCCGTCAGCGGACCGTGCAGGAATACTCGACTTTCAGCGTCGGGCGGGTGCGGAAGCTCGTCTCGAAGAGGATGTGGTCGGTCGAGACCTCGTCGACGGCGAACCGGCCGGTCAGCGACGCCTGAGTGGCGAACTTCTCGGCCAGGTCGAAGCGCAGCGTCCCCTCGGGCGTGAAGCTGCCCACCCGCCGGGCCGAGTCGTCCGAGGCGACGATCGTCACCGTGCCGCCCTCGATCCGCAGCGCGGCGTACGGCCGGCCCCCCTCGGAGCCGTCGGGGTCGCGGACGAGCCGGACCTCGCCCGAGCCGGCCCCGCGCAGCGACGGGTCGAGCAGGCCCCCCAGCTGCGACCCGTCGACCGACCAGCGCTCGCCTGGCGCCTTCCTCAGGTCCCAGAGGTAGCAGTCCGACAGCACGGCGGTCGCGAACACGAAGTCCCGCTCCTCCGCCGACAGCGCACAGCCGATCGGCGCGACCGACTCGACGCCGACGCCATCGACGTAGGCGATCCGCACCCGCTTGCCCTGGAGCGAGTCGACGTGGGCGACGGCCGTCGCAGCCCCGGCCCGCGCCGCCGCGTCCGCCCCATAGCCGAGCAGCACCTCGAAGATCGGCTTGGCCGCCGTAGCCGCCGCGGCCGTCCCGGGGAGGATCGCGTCGAGGGCGCCGAGCAGGAGCGTGCCGCGGACTCCGAGCTCGATCGTGACACTCTCGACGTCGCAGAGGAGCTTGACGTTCCGCGAGCGCGCGAAGTGCCGGAGCTCCACGACGCGGCGGCCGTCGTTCTCCTCGATCGTCCGGTCGACGGCCAGCTCGGCCGCGTAGGCGAGGCTGACGACCTTCTTCACGGCCCACGCCTTGTCCTCGGCCCGGGCGTCGAGCCCGACCTTGAGGACGGACGAGTAGGTCCGCCCCTTCTGCAGAGCCTCGCGGATGCGGTCGGGGTCGTCCAGGGGATTCGGCGGCTTGGGCGGCGAGGCGAGGTCCGACCGCCGGGCCACCTGGCCGTCGGCGACGGCCGTGGCCGTGCGATCGGCGGAGGGGGCCGGCGCATTCCCGCCGTCACCCCGCTGGGTCAGGAGCACGACGATCAGGGCGACCAAGGCGACGAGGATTCCCGCCAAGAGCAAAGCGACGGGCTGGACGCCGCCCTGCGTCGGGCGACCCGATCCTGTTCGACCTCCGCCTGGCATGGCGCCCCTCCTCGGCCGTCTGCGCCGGCGGCCCGTCCCCCCGGCCGGAGAGCACGCCGAGGCAGATCGGGCGTGGGGACTCGGTCGGGATTGTCACTCATCGTCGATACACCGATAGTCTACACGCCCCTAGCCTGGATGCAATGACGAGGCGGTCCAGGCGCGACATCCGCGAGCGGTTCGGCGACGCGGTCCGGGACCGGCGCGAGGCGCTGGCCCTGACGCAGGAGGAGTTCGCCGAGCGTGCCGGCATACACCGCACCTACCTCAGCGACATCGAGCGCGGGACGCGCAACGTCAGCCTGATCAACATCGAGCGCCTCTCGGAGGCCCTCGCGCTGGAGATCTCCGAGCTCTTCCGGTCCGTCGAACGGATCTGAGCGCCCCGGGATGAGTGCCGCGAGCCTGCCGCCGGCCCGCCCTGGTGCTCGCTGGACGAGCACATCCCGCAGCCCGCCGGGCCGCTGGCGTGAAACGGCAGGGCCCTTTGACCAAGTCGGCCCATGTCGGCGCAATAGGACGTGCCGCCGGCCCGAAATGATACTTCCCCCCTTCGGCCGCGGACCGTCGCCGATCGGCCGCGCCGTCGGAGCCATCACCATCGACGTGTCGAAGGAACCATTGTCCGCCTCCGCGCGGGGCTCGGGCGTTGTCTGGGAAGGCCCCCAGTGGCCGATCCACTCGTTCGCCCTGTCGAACCGCGAGTTCTGCCTCCGGCTCCTCGCGCGGGGCCACGACCTGACGGTCATCCCCACGGGGAGCCACGGGGAGGGGGGAGGGCCGATCGTCATCCACCCGGCCCTCGCCGGGTGCGTCCGCGAGCGCTCCGAGCGGGCCGACGTCGTCCACGTCCGCCACCAGTGGCCGCCGAACTTCGACCCGCCGCCCGCGGGGCACTGGGTCGTGATGCAGCCGTGGGAGTTCGGCAGCATCCCGGCGGCGTGGGTCGGGCCGATGACCGCGCTCGTCGACGAGGTCTGGGCCCAGACGAGCTGGGTTCGCGATTGTTAGAATCGGCGGCCGACCGGCTCCCTGTAGATGGAGGTGAGGAACGTAGGGCCCTCCCGCTCGACCTCTGGCGGGAGGCCGACAACCGGCGATAAGACTTTCATGTCAGCCGCTTCGTCTGGGCCGCCCCGCCTCCTTTGCGATGGGCGCCGGCGGTTCTCTCAGTGGCCGCAAGCTTAGTGCTACTCCGTTAACTTCCCAACTTATTATCCGCTAATGACTTACAATCACTCGACCCCGGCCATGGGTTGCTCCGAGGAGTCCTCGGGGCTCATCAACGGGGGGTTGGACGTTACCTCACCGGCGATGGATCGCCCAACTCGCCCAGTCAACCCATACTTCTAACGGAGTAGCATTAGAGCGGTTCCCTATTGCGTGTAGCGGTATCCGCACGAACGGAACCATCCGCCAATATCTCGATCCGTCACCGTCCGCAGGCCCGCCCCGATCGCGTCGATCAGCCCCTCGATCGTCCGAGCCGCGACACTGCGCAGATACTCCTTGAGCTTGGAGAACATCTTCTCGATCGGGTTGAGATCCGGGCTGTACGGCGGCAAGTAGCGCACCTCCGCCCCGACGGCGGCCAGCGCCGCGGCCACCTCGGCCCGCTTGTGGCTGGAGAGGTTGTCCATCACCACCACGTCGCCAGGCCGCAGCGCCGGGGCCAGGACCCGCTCGACGTAGGTCTCGAAGGCCATCGCGTCGACGGCCCCGTCCAGCACCAGGCAGCCGCCGACGCCGCCGAGCCGCACGGCCGCCGCGAGCGTCATCACCTTCCAGTGGCCGTGCGGCACCGGCCCGTCGACCCGCCGGCCCCGCGGGGCGCGGCCGTAGCGGCGAGTCATCGTCGTGGTCGTGCCGCTCTCGTCGACGAAGACCAGCCGCACCGGGTCGACCCCGGCGAACTCGGCACGCCAGGCCCGGCGCGCGGCCTTCAGCTCGGGCCGGTCTTGCTCGGCGGCCCGCTGCGACTTTTTTTGCGCGTGAGGCCCAGCCGCCGCAGCGCCCGGTCGACGACCGAGGTCCCGCAGGCGACGCCAGCGGCCTCGGCCAGTTCCTTGAGCGTCGCGTCGGGCCGGTCGACGACGGCCTCGCGGAGCCGCTCGGCCCGCTCCGTGTCGAAGGCCGCAGGCCGCCCACCGCCGTGGGGCTTCGACGCGATCGAGCCGGTCTCCCTGCGCCGCTGGAGCAGGCGGCGGATCCAGCTCTCGCTGACGCTGAACCGCTCGGCGATCTCGCCGCGGGTGTCGAGGCCCTCGTCGCAGGCCGAGACGACGCGCTCCCTCAGGTCCATCGAGTAGGTATCCATCCCCCAGGGCCCTCCTGACCCGGAGGATGGCACAATCAATCGCTACAGGCAATAGGGAACCGCTCTAAGGCATCGCATACGCTGCTCGGGCCGCCGCCGGAGTCGCCGACTTGGCGTCGGGCGGGGTTGCTCGCCAGGCGAGGTCGGTCGCCTGATGCACCACGCCGGTGCGCTTGTCCTGGACAAATACCGCCAGAAGGAGCTTCCTCCGGTTCCATGCCGGCTCGATCGCGAATGAGAACCGCTGCGTCGAGGGAGACTCGCCGTCGAGCTCGAGGAACTCGTACTTCGTCTGTCGCGCCGGGAAGCGCGCGACGAGGGTGTTGCCGGCGTTCTCGCCCGAGAGGATGTCGGTGGCCACCCCATCCTCGCGGAGCACTGCGCAGGCCAGGAGCGGAGACCTCTCGGCGCCCGCGGATCGGCCCTTCACCCGGACCGTGGCGGTGCCCGAGAGCCCGTCGGCCCTGATGTCGAGGCCGACGTCGATGCCCACGACGGGCTTCTTGGCCATGGCCCGGCGGATCGCGGCGTCCGCCGCCGCGGGGTCGCGGCCGTTGACCGACTGCTCGCCGTCGATCATCAGCATCGGAGTGTGATAAAGGCCGTAATCGCGGTTCTTCTGGCCGGTGTAGAGCTGGTTGTAGGTCATCTGCCGCCAGCTGTAGAGCGGGTCGGCGAACACTTCCTTCCAGGGCTCATTGAAATAAT
>DASZMJ010000237.1:0-9403 GCA_035551935.1 Isosphaeraceae bacterium | reverse complement strand
GTCGAGCAGCTCGGGCGTGGGGGCGTGGAGGACGACCGGCCGGCTCGTCGCGAACGGGGCGGGTCGGGGAGCCATCGCGTGCAAGAGCAGCCGGATCGCCGGCGGCAGGCCGGTGCCGGCGCGGCGCTCGAACCAGCGTTCCAGTTGCGCCGCCGCCATCCCCTCGGCGGCGGCGCGGGCGAGGGTCTCGGCGGTGACGCGGAACTGCCGACGCGAGGGGCTGGCGCGGGGCAGTTCGTCGGCGACGCGGGCCAGCTCGGCGTCGACGAAGAGGTCGGAGCGGCCGAGGTCCAGCGCCAGGGTCACGCCGTCGGGCTCGACCTCGACGCACGTCTCGGGCTCCTGGCGGTAGCTCCGCGAGCCGGCCAGTCGGAAGCGGTCCCAGGGGATCGTCGCGGGGTCCTCGACCAGCACGAGCCGCTCGGCGACCCGCTCCGGCGCCGGCCGGCCGTCGGCGGGCCAGTCGGCCAGCGCGGCCTCGAGCGCCTCGGCCGTCGCGAACTCGATCAACGTCGCATCGGCATGGTAGGCCACCCGCTCGCGCCGCGAGGCCCAGGTGCGGACCGCCCCGGCCACGCCCGGCGGCAACGGCCGCGCCGCGTGCAAGGCCAGGCGGTCGAGCATCTGCTCGGGCGAGAGCCCCCCTTCGAGCCCGCGGTAGACCGACTCGGGCGTCAGGCGAAGCTCGATCGCCCCGCCGAGCCGCGACCACCGCACGAACCGGGTCAGGTGCCCGATCACGAGCGGCGAGAGCCCCTGGCGGTAGGCGATGACCTCGAAATTCGGCTGGATGTACAGGAACTTCTCGAGCACCTCGCCCGTCCTCGGCGCCGGCCCGAGCCCCAGCACCGACCGGCCCAGGTCGGTCAGCCGCGCCACGCGACGGCCGCCCGGCGCCTCCTCGGCGGCGCGGACGAGGCCGAGCTGATAGGCCGGGCCGAGCAGCATCGCGGCGATCAGGTCGTCGCCGCCGTGGGTCGCGACCGGCGGGCCGGCCAGGCCGGCGCGGTCCCAGCCGGGGGCGAGCCGGTCGAAGTGGGCGGCGAGGTCGTCGACGGCCAGCCACTCGTCCCCGTCGAGCGTCGCCAGCCAGAGCAGGGCCGCCGGCCGGACGAACGGCAATGCCAGGGGCGTCTCCGCCCCCGCGTCCTGCATGCCGACGCGCTCGTGCCAGGCCCGCGCGCCGAGCCAGCGCGCCGCGAGCGATGCCGGCAGGTCGGCGGCGTGCTCGGGCCAGGAGCTCGCCGGCGCCGCGACGATCCGGTCGGAGTCGGCCTCGGGCGCGATCAGGCCGACGCCGCGGGCCCAGGAGAGCCAGAGCGGCACCATGTCCGGCAACGGCTCCAGCGCGTCGGCGATCGTCCCGGCCAGCGCCGGGTCGTCCTCGAGGCGCTCGCGGTCGCGCTTGTAGAGCGACCCTTGCTGCGTCTGCCGCAGCGGCAGCTCGTCGACCCGCTGCCAGAGCGCCGCCAGCCGCAGGATCGGCTCCAGGCCGTCGGCCTCGCGGACCTGGGCGACGCGCGACACCTTCGGCGGCCCTTCGGCGATCGGCAGGGCCGGCCGCGCCGCCGCGAGGGCCGACGGGTGGGGGATCACGTCGTGGTGGCCGTCCGCCGCGGCGCGGTTGACGAGCAGGCCCGAGGCGATCAGGGCGGCGATGGCGGGCATAGGCTCGACCCCCAGGCATCGCACGCCGAGCCCGAGGCCCGCGACCGGCCAGGCGGCCTCATCCACCATCGGGAAGAGGCCCAGGGCCAGCCGCGCCCCGGGCGGCAACGTCTCGAGGACACCCCGGACGGCGCCCGGCTCGGCGAGCCGATCCGCGATCGCGTCGGCCAACGCCGCCGGCCGCCGCCCGCGCGGCTCCTCGCCCAGGGCGAGGAGGGTCGCGGCCAGCGAGGTCGCGTCGCGGGCGCGGAGGGCCTCGCGGTAGGCGTCGGGCACGGGCTCGGGTTCGGGCTCGGGCACGGGCTCGGGTTCGGGTTCGGGCGCCGCGAGGCTCATCGCACGACCCTCGGCGTGTGGCCCATCCGGCGCAGCTCGTCGAGCAGCGCGTCCTCCTCCTCCGGCTGCACCAGCAACACCGTCGGCGACAGCCGGCCGACGACCAGCCGCGCCAGGTTCTTCCGCGCCAGCAGCTCCTCCGTCATGATCGGCTCGGCCGTCCTCAACAGGGCGACCTGCCGGTGCAGCTTGATCGGCGTCCGTGCGAGGGCCATAGGCGAATTGCTCCGATCCGGGCACCATCCCTCGGGCGCCACGGGTTCGGCCGCGAACCCGTGCTCCTCCGGCCGTGCCGGGCGGCGCGGCCTTATCCATGGGTCGAACCGTTGCCCGACGGCTCGCCGCCGTCCCGGCCGTCCGGCGCGCAGGCGCCGAACTGGCCGGCGAGGACGTCGGACTCGTCGAGGATGTCGTAGCTGTACCCTTGCTCGGTGAGGAAGAGCTGGCGGTGGTGGGCGAAGTCCATCTCGCGGGTGTCGCGGGTCACGAGGGTGTAGAAGCGGGCGGGCTCGGCGCCGTCCTTGGGGCGGAGGATGCGGCCGAGGCGCTGGGCCTCCTCCTGGCGGCTGCCGAAGGTGCCCGAGACCTGGACCATCACGTTGGCGTCGGGCAGGTCGATGGCGAAGTTGCCGACCTTCGACAGCACCAGTCGGCGCAGGTCGCCGCGTCGGAACCGGCCGTAGAGGTCCTCGCGGTCGGGGTTGGAGGTCGAGCCGGTGATCAACGGGAGGTCGAAGCGGTCGGCGATGCTCCGGAGCTGCTTGAGGTACTGGCCGATGATCAGGACGCGGTCCTCGGCCGCGTCGTGGCGGTCGAGCAGGGCGGCGACGAGGCCCTCCTTGGCGGGGTTCTCGCTGGCGATCCGGAACTTGTCGCGCCAGTCGGCGACGGCGTATTCCATCCGCGCCGCGTCGTCGGGCAGGGCGAGCCGGACCTCGTGGCAGAGCGCCTCGGCGATCCAGCCCTTCTGCTCGAGCACGCGCCAGGGGACGTCGAACTTCTTCGGGCCGATCAGGCTGAAGACGTCCTCCTCGCGGTGGTCCTCGCGCACCAGCGTGGCGGTCAGGCCGAGCCGGCGGCGGGCCTGGATCTCGGCGGTGACGCGGAAGACCGGCGCCGGCAGCAGGTGGACCTCGTCGTAGACGATCAGGCCCCAGTCGCGCTCGTTGAAGAGGCGGAAGTGCGGGAAGTCGCCGTCCTTCCTCGCGCGGTAGGTGACGATCTGGTACGTCGCGATCGTCACCGGGGCCATGTCCTTGGAGTCGCCGGTGTAGGTGGCGACCGTCGACTCGTCGAGGTCGGTCTTGTCCAGGAGCTCGCGCCGCCACTGCGCGACGGCGGTGGTGCTGGTGGTCAGGATGAGCGTCTGCTTCCCGAGCCGGGCCATCGCCGCCAGGCCGACGATCGTCTTGCCGGCGCCGCAGGGCAGGACGATCACGCCCGAGCCGCCCCGCACGTCGCCCCCGGCGTGGAAGGCGTCGACGGCCATGCGCTGGTAGTCGCGGACCTGGAACGGCAGGCCGCTCGTCGCCACCGCCCGCAACGCGATCGGCAGGTCGGCCCCGGGGGTGTAGCCGGCGAGGTCCTCGGCCGGGTAGCCGACGGCGATGAGCGCCTGCTTGAGCACGCCGCGGAAGGCGTCGGCGACGGCGAAGCTCGTCGCGTCGAGCCGCTCGCCGAGGTAGCCGCGCACCTCCTTGCGGCGGGCGAGCTCCTCGAGCAGGGGGCGGTCGGAGGTGCTCAGGCGGAGCCGGTCGCCGTCGCGCCCGAGCCGGACCCGCCCGTAGCGGCCGACCAGCTCGCGGACGTCGGCGGCGAGGTTCGGCGGCAGCGGGAACTTGCCGTACGTCTCCAGCGCCGCGATCATCTCGCCGGCCGGCATCCCCGCCGCCGCCGCGTTCCAGAGCGACAGCGGGGTTAGGCGATACGTGTGGATATGTTCGGGGCTCTTTTCGAGCTCGGCGAACGGCGCCAGGGCGTCGCGGGCCTCGGCGTGCAGGGGGTTGTCGACCTCGAGCAGGACGGTGCGGTCGCCCTGCACGATGAGCGGGTTGGCCGGGTTGTACGACATGGGGGCCCTGCTCCTCCCTCCGCGGCCGACGCCGCTCCCCTCCCGGCCGATTCCGAGCCCTCCATCGTAGGGGCGGGCCCGCCGGGTCGCAAGGCGAGTTGACGACCCGGGACCGGTCGGATCGGTGGGCCCTTTCCGTCGCCGTCGGGTTGCGATATAGTAGGGGGCGGTTGGTCTGACGACCGAGTAGCACTCTGGCTCTCATCGATCCGGTCCTGCTCCACTCCCTCGCCGTTCCCGCCACCAGGGCCTGCGCCGGGCCCCTTTCTTCTCGACCCGGAAAGCCTCCGCGGGTCGTCCCACGTCCGCCAGGAGATCCACGGTGGGCAAGAAGCTGTACGTCGGCAACCTGACCTACAACGTCAACGAGACCGACCTCCAGGAGCTGTTCGCGCCCTACGGGTCCGTCCAGAGCGCCCAGGTCATCGTCGATCGTGAGACGAACCGTTCCAAGGGCTTCGGCTTCGTCGAGATGGGCTCCGACGCCGAGGCCCGCGCGGCGATCGACGCCCTCAACGAGCACGAGTACGGCGGCCGTCGCCTGACGGTCAACGAGGCCAAGCCCCGCGAGGATCGCGGCGGCGGCGGCGGTGGCGGCGGCCGTCGCGGCGGCTTCGGCGGCGGTGGCGGCGGCGGCCGTTATTGACCGCCCGCGCCCGATCGCGCTTCCTTTCATCCTCGGTCCAACCGTCGGGGGGGCCGGGACCGCCCCCCCGAACCCCCTCCGAAAGGCGACCCCGATGACGCCGAGGTATCTCCACGCCCCCCCTCCCGCATCGACCCGCGCCCGCTGCCCCGTCTGTCGCG
The DNA here is from genome assembly GCA_035551935.1 of Isosphaeraceae bacterium. Lineage (GTDB taxonomy): Bacteria > Planctomycetota > Planctomycetia > Isosphaerales > Isosphaeraceae > DASZMJ01. Next base: position 4,521 of record DASZMJ010000237.1, on the reverse strand, counting down.
GCCCCGTCTATTCCAACTCGGGCATCCACCCCCAGTGCGCCATCCGCCAGTCCGACCCCCCCAAGCCCAGGCCGATCCCGAAGCCCAAGCCGGCCCCCGACCCGCCGGCCGTCCTCCCGTGACGTCGGGCGTCCCGGGACGTTGGACCGAGGCCCCCGTCGGATCTCGGCGATGCGACGGGGCCATCCGGAAGGGCCGTCCGGAAGAAAGGAGCGGCCTCAGCGGAGCAGGTTGAACGGGAGCTTCAGCACGTCGGCGAAGAAGTTGACGGCGCCCTCGGTGACGAGGACGGTCGGGTCGGCGTTGACCGAGGGATGCGAGACCGTGCCCGTGACGCGGAACTTCAGGAGCCGGTTCGACAGGAAGCCGCCGAACCGGTCCAGCACCTCGGGCCGGCGGCCCTGACGGCGGAGCCCGGGGATGAGGTTCAGCAGCGCCTGGCCGGTCTCGGTGATGATCTGCGAGGTGTTGACGACCACCATCAGGTCCAGCCGGCCGTCGAAGCCGACCGTGCCGGTCGCGTGGAGCTGGACGAGCCGGCCCGCCAGGGTACAGTCCTCGACGATGAGCCGGTCGTCGTCGAGGACGCCGTGGAGGTCGCCGTCGTTGAAGACCCCGGACTGCGAGGCGCCGAGGAACTGGCCGATCTGGCGGAGCACCGGCATCTCGAAGAGCTCGGCGTCGTCGAGGTCCAGGTCGACGACGCCCCGGAGCTGGCGGAACCGCGACGGGTCCTTGCCCGTCCAGGAGATCTTGCCGTTGAGCTTGCCCGAGGCGCGGCTCCCTGGGAAGGCGGCGGCGCGGGCGAGGGTCTCGAGGTCGAGCGCGGCGAACTCGATGGTGCCGGCGTGTCTGGAATCGGCCCCCAGGCGGAGCAGGCCCGTGCCCCAGGCCCGGCCGCCGGCCACCCGCGCCGACCAGCGCGGGATCCGGAGCGTGCCGGAGCCGACGTCGGGCGCGTAGTCGAGCGTCGCGGGCACCTCGAGCCGCGCCAGCGGGATCCGGAAGACCCGCGCCGCGCCGATGTCCAGCGCCGCGTCGGCGTGCACCGAGCCGTCGACCTGGCCGGTTATGTGGATCGAGCCGAAGCCCTCGAACCCGCCCCCCAGGAGCGGGGCGACGGCCAGGACCTGGTGCAACCGGGCCCGCTCGATGTCGGCGCGGAAGGTCGCCCGGCTGACGCCGTTGGCGTCGGTCGTCCCCCGGATCGAGCCGGTGGTCTCCCCCTCGAAGAGGCTCGCGTTGACCAGGCCGAGCTGCCAACCCTCCGGCCCATAGGAGAACCGCCCCTGCACCCGGCCGAGCGGCCAGTTCCGCCCCCACGTCAACGCCCCGAGCCCGAACCCGCCCGTCACGACCGGGACCGACCGCGAGGACGCCGCCTTCACGGCCGACGGCCGGACGTCGACGGCGAAGTTGGCCAGGCCGTGGAGCGGCCCGAGCGGCCTGGCCAGGCCGAGCGCCGGCCAGAGCCCCTCGATCCGGATGTTCCGGGCGCGGAGATCGCCGGCCAACGACCCGGCCCGGCCGCCGTTGAGGGCCGACACGGGCGCGGTGCCCGAGGCCGAGAGCGTGCCGCCGAGCCCCTTGGCGTTCACCTCGCACGAGACCACCCCGCGCCGCAGGCGTGCCTTCGCGGTAAGCTCCGTGGCCGTCGTGCCGCGGACGGTCAGGTCGGGGGCGGTCAGGTCGGCGTCGAGGATGCCGTCGGCCCCCTCGTCCTCGGGGTGTTCGGGGATTCGAAATCGGACCGTGCCGCCGGCCCGGCCGGCCATCGGAAAGCCGCCGCCGGTCGCGACCCGGGTGACCTCGCCGAGGTCGATGTCGGCGACGGCGGCCCGGCCCTCGATCGTCCCGCCGCCGGCCGGCACCGTCGCCTCGCCCGCGAGCGTGCCGCCGAAGACCCGGGCGCGGTCGATCCGGAGCCGGATCGTCTCCCCCTCCGTCCGCCAGGCGAACGGCACGTCGCCGACGTCGACGTCCCCCGCCCGAGCGCCCCGAAGGAGGCCCTCCCCCCTCGTCCGAACCTCGCGCGGCTGCAAGGTCCCCTCGGCCGTCCCCTTCGCCCGGAAGCGGCCGGCGAGCTCCGGCCCACGGGCCAGCGCGGGCACCGCCGAGGCCAGGCGGGCGACGTCCCAGTCGGCCACGTCGAGCTTCGCCTCGAAGGCGAAGGGCTCGCTCGTCTCGGCGGTGACGCTCGCGCGGAGCGGCTGGCGGTCGAGGTCGGCGGCGATCGGGTCGAGCGTGAGCCGGCCGTCGGCGAGCCGCACGTCGGCCGCGACCCGATCGAGCGTCAGCCGCTCGATCGCCAGCCGGTCGCCCCGGACCTTCCCCCGCACGGTCCAGGCCTTCGGGTCGCTCGCGTGCTCCAGGTCCCCCTCGGCGACGGCCCGGACGTCGACCGCGCCCGCCAGGCCCGCCACGTTCCTGGTCGCCGCCGCCGCCGCCAGCCTGGCCAGCGGCAACGCCCTGCCCTCCACCTTCGCCGACAGCTTGCCCGCCGGGTCGAGCTCCGCCCGCAGGTCGACCCGGAACCCCCCCGGCGGCAACGGCGTCGCGTCGGCCAACGTCCTGGAATCGTGAGGCGTTTCGTCGGAAACCTGTCCATCTACAGATTTGCCATCCTTCGAATCGACGAGCCTCCCGGTCAGGTCGTTCAGCGCGAGGACGCCGCGGTCGAGGTCGACCCAGGCGCGGAGCGGGCCGGGCCGGACGCCGCCGACCGAGAGGTCGTCGAGCGTCACGGTCCCCTTGAGCCGGTAGTCGCGGAGCGACTTCAACGCCCCCAACGGGACCGTGACGACCGCCTTCACGCTCGCCAGCCCGCGGACCTCGACCGGCACCTTCACCCCGGACTTCTCGGCCCGCTTCACCACGTCGCGCAGGTCCACGTCGTCGAGCTCGACCCGCGTCGTGATCGACTTCGGCATGATGACGCCGTCGCGCCCGACCGATCGCTCGGATTGCTTGGATTGCGGATCGCGGATCGCGGATTGCGGTGAAGAGGCCCCTCCTTGCGCGATCCGCAACGTGTCAGGATTGGGCTCTCGATAAACAGCCCTCAGGATTCCGAAATCCGAATTCCGCAATCCGCAATCGGACTCGGACTCGTATTTCAGGTCGCCGCCGGTCCCTTCGAGGTCGAGGCGGACGGCCTTGGCGGGGATGCCCTCGACGGTGGCGTCCTTGACGGTCGCGTGGCCGGTGGTGCCGTTGAGGTCGACCCCCTCGGGTCGCAACGCCATCCGCAGGTCGGCGCGGCCGGTGAGCCGGCCGGTGATGCCGGCGTCGCCGAGCCGCCACGACCGGGGCGTCTGGGCGACGTCGATCGTCTCCAGCCGCAACGCCAGGGCGAACCGCGCGGGGACGGGGTTGAAGTCGAGCGTCCCGTCCACGTCGAGCCGGCCGCCGAGCGAGTCGCCGCGGACGTGCTTCAGCGTGGCGACCTCGCTGTCGTAGACCATCGACCCGGCCGTGTCGCGCGCGGCGACGTCCAGCTTCGGCAGGGCGAGCGTCGCCCCGCGGCTGGCGACCTCGACGCGATACGTCACCCCGTCCTTGCCGCCGAAGCCGAGGTTGAGCCGGACGGCCAGCGGGCCGGTCGGCTCGACGTGCTTCCAGACCGTCGGCGGCACGTACGGCACCGAGGCCGCCTTCCCGGGGTCGGCGGGGATGCGGCCGGCGTCGAGGTCGAACCGGCCGGTCGCGAACCCCGGCGCGAACCGGCCGGAGGCCGAGACCGGGCCCCAGACCGGGTCGTCGGCGTGGGCGGTCGCGGCCGAGTCGCCGCCGGCCTCGGGAGCGAGGGAGGCGTTGATGTGATGGATCGTGAATTCGGGCCGCCCCTCCTGGCGGAACGTCAAGGTCGCGTCGCGCGCCTCGATCGGCGGCAATCCCCCGCCCGAGGCGCCCCCGGAGCGGATGGGGATGTCGGTCAGGAAATGGTTGTCGCGGCTGAGCCGGAGGGTGACGTTCGGCCGGTCGACGACGAGCCGGGCGGGGCTGGTGCGGCCGTGGAGCAGGTCGCCGAGCGACAGGTCGGTCTCGACCCGCTCGGCCTTGGCCCAGACGGGCGAATCCGCGCCGGGCCCCTCGTGCAGCTCCAACCCGTTGATTCCCGAGGAGTTGCGGCCGAGCCACCACGACCGGACCCGCACCTTGCCGCCGTATCTCGCCTCGATCTGCCGGACGATGACCGCCGGGACGACCCAGGCGCGGACGACCAGCACCGCCGCGGCCACGACCGCGACGGCGCCGATGCCCAGCATGGCCCAGGTCTTGCGCCTGATCCGCATCCCCGGCCCCTCCTCGCCCGCGCGGTCCTCCTCCTCTTCCTTTCGGCTCCGGACGGTCGCGAGTCTTACAATGGTTGTGCGGCCGGGGCGACGCCGTCGGGGTGTCCGCCGTCGGCCCGCCTCCGTAGCAGGCACGCTCCGCGTGCCGTCCGCAATACCACAAAGGTCTTTGGGTCCTGGCGGACGGCACGAGGAAGAGGGACGGCCGATCCGGCTTCGTCGCAGG
>DASZMJ010000236.1:0-1531 GCA_035551935.1 Isosphaeraceae bacterium | reverse complement strand
GGCCGTAGCCGATTACGACAATGACGGCCATCCCGACCTCTTCGTCGCCCGGTTCGGCTCGTATGCGCTCCATCGCAACCGGGGCGATGGGACGTTCGAGGACGCCACCGACCGCGCGGGGATCGGCCGGATGGCCCGGGGATATGGCCACGGCGTCGCCGTCGGCGACTTCGACAACGACGGCCGTCCCGACCTCTTCGTCACCCGCTGGCGGTCGTACGCGCTCTATCGCAACCGGGGGGACGGGACGTTCGAGGACGCGACGGAGAGGGCGGGCCTCGGCGGCGACCGCGACTGGCCGACGTCGGCCGCGTTCGCCGACCTCGACAACGACGGCGACCTCGACCTCTACGTCTGCCATTACCTCGCGTGGGACGCCGAGCACCCGACCCTCTGCCCCGGCCCGACGGACCCCGGCCCGGGCGCCGGCGCCGGGCGCCGGTACAGCTACTGCATGCCGCATCCGTTCCCCGCCCTGCCCGACCACCTGTTCCGCAACGACGGCGGCCGGTTCGTGGACGTCTCGGCCGAGGCGGGGATCGTCGATCGCGACGGCCGGGGGCTGGGCGTCGTCGCGGCCGACCTGGACGACGACGGCCGGGTGGACCTGTTCGTCGCCAACGACACGACCGCCAATTACCTGTTCCACAACCTCGGCGGGATGAAGTTCGAGGAGGTGGGCTTCTCGGCCGGCGTCGCCTGCAACGCCGACGGCGCCTTCCAGGCGGGGATGGGGACCGCCTGCGGCGACCTCGACGGCGACGGCCGGCTCGACCTGCTCGTGACGAACTTCCTCGGCGAATCGACCAGCTTCTTCCAGAACCTCGGCGGGCTCGCCTTCGGCGACCAGACCGCCGCGATCGGCCTGGCCGCGCCCAGCCGGTTCCTGCTCGGCTTCGGGATCGTGCTGCTCGACGCCGACGACGACGGCCGGCTCGACCTGGCGACCGCCAACGGCCACGTCATCGACGAGCGGCCGAAGTTCCCGTACGCGATGCCCGCGCAGCTCCTGATCGGCGGCGCGGACGGCCGCCTCTCCGACGTTTCTGAAGTCGCCGGCCCCCCCTGGCGGGTCCCCCGCGTCGGCCGGGCCCTGGCGACGGGCGACCTCGACAACGACGGCCGCGCCGACCTCGTCCTGGTCGCGCAAAATAGCCCCCTGGCCTTCTTCCACAACCGGACCGTCGGCGGCCGTTCGGTCACGTTCCGGCTCGAAGGGACCGCCTCGAACCGCGACGGCGTCGGCGCGCGGGTGGTCGTCACGAGCGGCGGGCGCCGGCAGGTCGCCGGCCGGTCCGGGGGGGGCAGCTTCCAGTCGTCGTCCGACCCGCGGCTCCACTTCGGCCTGGGCAAGGCCGCCCGCGCCGAATCCGTCGAGGTCACCTGGCCCTCGGGCCACGTCGATCGCTACCCGGCCCTGCGTGCCGGTGCAGGCTACCTCCTTCGCGAAGGGCGTAGCGAGCCGCAGTCGCTGAAAGGATACGCGACCGGCGGCCGAAAGCGTCTACCCTGACCGACGATGCAACCCGCC
>DASZMJ010000235.1:0-1919 GCA_035551935.1 Isosphaeraceae bacterium | reverse complement strand
TTCTGGCGCCAGAGGAACGTCGAGTCGGTGCCGACGAACAGGACCCGGCCCCGGCCGGCGAAGTGCTGGGCGATCAGCGGCAGCTTGCCGAACCGCCCCTCGACGCTCGGGTTCCAGGCCAGGACCGTCGCCGCCGGCGCGGGCCGCTCGACCGCCGAGCACCAGTAGAAGGGCGGCATCTGCGCCCAGGCGGCCTGGTTCCGGCCCGGGTCGTCGTAGAGACGCATTACCTCGTGGACCGCGCCGTCGGGGCTGAGTTCTAGCTGGAAGGGCTTATACACGGGCGCGTCGATCCCCGACGACCCGGGGCGGACCCGGACGGGCAAAAGGGCGCGGAACTTCTCGTCGAACCCCTGCGGCATGAACCGCGGCCCCGACGCCACGATCAGGCCGAGCCCGTGCTCGCGCACCGCCTCGTCGAGCATCGCCACGAACCGCGCGTCGAGCAACTGCGGCGAGGCGTCGCCGAGGATCACCGTGTGGTATTCGGCCAGTTCCTTGGCCGTTGAAGGCAGGGCCTTCGCCCTCGCCTCGGCCGGCTGCCGGCGCAGCTCGGCTTCGAGGACGATATCGGGCTGGTCCTTGCTGGTCCGGCCGCCGAGGCCGTGGTCGCGCCGCATCGCGTTCTTGAGGAACCGGAAGTCCCACCGCGGGAGGCCGTCGACGAGGAGAACGCGGAGCTTCTCGTCGCTGACCCGGACGAAGGCGACGTCGGTGTTATTCGGCCGGAGGTGCGCGGGCTCCTCGGGCAAGGGGGGGACGGTCACGGTCAGGTACTTCGCCCCCGGCTCCGTGGCCTTGAAGGTCAGCTCGACCTTCTGCTGCTCGGCGTCGCGGAGGGTCAAATCCTTGGTGTCGAGGAGCTTCCCGCCGTCGCGCAGCTCGACCTTGACGGGGCGGGCGTCGAACCCCTCCGACTCGACGGTGACGGAGACGCTCGCGGTGTCGCCGACGGCGACCAGGCCGGAGGTGAAGACGTCGACGATGGCGACGTCCTTGAGCCGGGTCGATGAGCCGGCCGGCACGGCGAAGATCGGCGCGCCGAGCCGAGCGGCGACCCCGGCGGCCTCGGCCGGCGACCGGCCGCCGGTGTTCTGGCCGTCGCTGAAGAGGAAGAGGCCGGCGACCGGCCGACCCGCCGCGTCGTCGATCACCCGGGCGATCGCGTCGCCGATGTGCGTCGCCGGCCCCCCCGGGTCGGGCGGGTCGGAAAAAACCGGGTGTGCGGGGTCGACCCCGAGCGCGGCCGGCTCACGCGCGAAGGTGTACGAGCGGACGTCGAACTTCTTCGCCATCGGCGCGGTGAAGTCGTCGGCGCTCGCCCGCACGACCGACTCCGCGAGCCTGGCCCGGCCGACCCGGTCGAGCGCCTTCCGCGCCTCGGCCACGTCCTCGCCCGGCGACCGCTTCTCGCCGAGGGCGCGCGAGACCTTCTCCGCCTCGTCGGCCGATTCGAACGGGCCGGCCGGCAGTTGCATGCTCTGCGAGCGGTCGAACAAGAGGGCCACGACCGGCCGCTTGTCGACCTCGTAATCGATCCTCAGGTACGGCCCGGCGAGCACCGTGACGAGCATCAACAGGACGGCGACCCGCGTGAACGCCAGCGCCGCGCGGAGCAGGGGGGGCGTGCCGCCGAGGCTCCGGCGCTGCCGTCGGACGATGAACACGGCGACCGGGACCAGCAGCGCCAGCCCCACGTAAAAGACGCCCGGCCGCTGACACGAGAGCGTCGCCTGGTCGAGCCGGACCAGGAACTCGTCACCCACCCCGAGCGTCTGTAAGAGCCATTTGAGCATCGATCGGTATCCGGAGGAGACGGCGGTCCTTGGTGCAATTCGAAGACAAAAATGGCAGATGGCAGATGAAGGATGACAGATGACAGATGATAGATCGAATCGGCGATCAGGATTTCTCGGCCA
>DASZMJ010000234.1:0-25415 GCA_035551935.1 Isosphaeraceae bacterium | reverse complement strand
AGCTCGTGGATCGGCTCGATGCCGTGGTCCACGAGGCGGAGCGGCCGGCCCAGCGGGCCCGGCAGTTCGGTGTCGAGGCTGATCCCCAGCCCTCGATAGATCGTCGCGGCGATGTGCTGCGTCGAGACGGGCCGGTCCTTGGGGGCGGCGCCGATCTCGTCGGAGGCGCCGACGACCCGGCCGCCGTGGATCGGGCCGCCGGCGAACAGGACGGTCCAGCAGCCGGGGTGGTGGTCGCGACCGCCGGCCGGGTTGATCTTCGGCGTCCGGCCGAACTCGCCGAAGGCCAGCACCATCGTGTTGCCGAGGAGGCCGCGGGAGGACAGGTCCTCAAGCAGGGCCGAATACGCGTTGTCGAAGTTCGGGCCGACCGAGTCCTTGTAGCAGTCGATCGGGCTGAACGGCGCCGAGCCGTGGATGTCCCAGGTGATCTCGTTGAAGACGGTCTCGAACATGTTCACCGTCACGAACCGCACCCCGCGCTCGACGAGCCGCCGCGCCAGCAGGCACCCCTGGCCGAACCGGGTCCGCCCATAGCGGTCGCGGACCGGCGCCGGCTCGGCGGCGAGGTCGAACGCCTCGCGGGCGGCCTTGCTGGACATCAGGCGATACGCCTGGGCGAAGTTGGCGTCGAGCAGCTTCGCGTCGGCCGACGCCTCGAACGCCTTCACCGACCCGTCGATCGCCTCGCGGAGCGAGCGCCGCCGTCGCTCGCGGACGGCCGAGACGTAGTCGGGCGGCAAGAGGTCGGGCACCTTGAAGTTCGGGTCGTTGGGGTCGGCGTCGAGGACGAACGGGTCGTACGTCTTGCCCAGGTAGCCGGCGCTCTGGCCGTGCGGCAGGTTGCCGCCGGTGTTGCCGATCGGCCGGGGCAACAGGACGTGCGGCGGCGCGTCGCCGCGCGAGCCCTTGAGCTTCGACACCACGCAGCCGAAGTGCGGGTGTTCGATGCCGCCGGTGAAGAGCCGGCCGGTCTGCATCATCTGGTGGCCGGTGTCGTGGACCGCCGTCGCCTCGTGGTGCACGGTCCGCACCAGCGCCACTCTGTCCATGACCTTCGCCAGCTTCGGGAAGACCTCGCTGATCCGGACGCCCGGGACCTTCGTCTCGATCGGCCGGAACGGCCCGCGGACCTCGGCCGGCGCGTCGGGCTTCATGTCCCAGGTGTCGAGCTGCGACGGCCCGCCGACGAGGAACAGGAGGATGCAGTTGACGTCCTTGTTCCCCGCGACGCCCCCCGCCTTCGTCAACGCCTGGAGGCCCGGCAGGCCCAGTCCAAACGCCGAGAGGGCCCCGGCGTGGAGGAAGTCGCGGCGGGTCAGTCCGTCGCAGAAGCGGACGGGCTTGTTCGCGTCGAGGCGGAACATCGGGCGGTTCCTGGTTCGCGGGGTCGGGTGCGCGCGGCGTGACCGACTTCGATCGTAACCCCCATGCCGGGGCCGGTCAAAGGGTCATCGCGCCTTATCGGTCGTTCGGCGGGGGCGGCAGGGGCTCGGCCCCGGCCTTCGGCGCCGGGGCCGCGGCCTCGGGGGCCTTCGGAGCAGGTGGCGGGAGGATATCGGCGAGGTACGAATCCCAATCGGTGTACGGAAAGATGCCGATTTCTCGGAGGAGGTTCAGCCGGCCCGATTGGTACGCGGTCCAGGTCTGCACGAGCCGATCCTCGTGGACGTAGGCCTTCCGCGGCGCCTGAATCACTTCAAGTATGGTCAGGACCGGCGTCGCGGGTTCGCCTGGCACGGGTACATGAATTGTGACCATCTGTTCGACCATTTGGTCCGCGACCCGGAGGGCCAACGCATAGCTCCGCTGCTCCAGTTTGAACCGCAGGCGCAGATCGATTTGCTCGCGGACGAGGCGACGGATCCGCAATGCCCTGGAATCGTCGGCCGGCCGCCCGGCCTGGGCCTTCGCGGCGGCCTCGGTCGCGAGCCGGAGCATCGACTCCAGGGCCGCCGGGTCGCGCTCGATCGTGCCGAGGAGCGGGCGGCCGGCGATCGTGATGTCGGGCAGGGCCGGGAGCCGGACGATGATCGCGGGCAACTCCTCCAGCCGACGTTCCGGCCGCCGCTTCCACTGATCCGTCGCGCGGAAAACGTCGTGCAGCGGTGCCAGCGCCGCGCGGTCGATGACCAGCGGCGCCTGCGGGGGGAGGCCGAGCCGGACCTTGTAGTCATCGACCGCGTTGCGATAACGTCGGATCGCGTCGAGCTGCTCGACGCGATCCTGCTCGACGATGTGCCCGAGCTGATCGACCTGCAACTGGGTGATGAAGACTTTTGCATCCGCTTGTTCTTGATAATAACTCAGGAGACGAGTCTCCCCCATCACGAGTCGCCGCGCGGCCCCGACGGCGTGCAGGCGGACGAGGAGGTCGAGGAAGCCCTCCGCGGGGTCACGGAAGGCGAAGGCATCGCCCTTGCGAGCGAGGTAATCCTGTCGGAAGCGGGCGAAGTCGGCGACGGCGGAACGGCGCCCAAGGGAATCGATCGTCTTCGGGTCGAGGCCGGAGAGGCGATCGCCGGGGCCCGGCGGGCGCGGGGCGCGGTGGCGGATCAGGGCGAGCTCGTAGGCCCGACGCAGGGTCAGCACCGGGAGCCGGCCGCCTTTGAGGAGTCCGGCGAGCGCGTCGTCGTCCGGGATCAAGGGGCCGGGCTCGGGCAATTCGAGCAAATCGTCGCGGCGGAGCTTGGGATCGTCCGGGAGGGGGACCGCCTTCGTCGGCTCCTGTCGCGCCAAGGCAACCGTCGCCGCCGCGACCAGTGCGACGAGGCCGACCGCACCCCGCGCCCGCACCACGAATGATCGCCGTTGTCGTGACATTGGCTCATACCCCCTCTCGATTCGACGGACTCGGACTCGAGCCATCGGGTGCGGTGCGGTCCTTTGTCCCCAACGGTGCGAGGTTCCTACGGCGGTCCCCCGGGCTGCGCCAAAACTCAACGACCGGGCGGCGGCGGGGGTGGTGGAGGCTCGGGAAGCTCGGCCGGTTTCTCGGGGACGGCCTTCAGCACCCTCGGCGCCACCGGTGGGATAATCTCGGCCAGATAAGACTCCCAGTCGCGCCCGACCTGGAGGCCCAGCTCGCGGACGAGGGCCAGGCGGTCGGACTGGTAGGCCGCCCAGCTCGCGACCATCCGGTCCTCCATCTCGAAAACGTCGCGTCGCGCGCGGACCAGATCATGCACCAGCGGGACCGCGTTCAACGCCGGTCCACCCCCCTCGGGCGGAGGTGCAAAGATCTGCTCAATAGTCTGATGCACTATCCTTACTGCTAGGATATACTTCACGCGATCGCCATCGTTGGCCGGATACAATTCGTAGAGGCGGCGGGCCAGCCGGCGGAGGTAGAGGGACCGCTTCTCTCCCCCGAGCCGATCGGAGCGGGTCACCGATTGGAGCCATTCCTCGAGGACCCCGGGGTCGCGCACAGGAGGGTCCCGTTGCATCAGCTTCATGAGCGAGCGGCCCTCGATCGTGACGTCGAGGACGTCCGGGGGCCGCAGGATGATCGCGCCGAGGACCTGCAGGTCGCTGTCGGGCTGTCGGAGCCAGAGCCTGGCCTCATCGAAGGCATCCGTGAAGGGCGCCAGCGCCGAACTGTCGACGACGAGTGGGGCGTCTGGCGGAAGGCCGAGCGCGACCTTGAAGTCGTCGAGGGCCTCGCGATGGCGCCGGAGCGCGTCGCCGAGGAGGTCGCGTTGCCGCTCGATGTCGATCACGTCGCGATCGATCTGCAACTGGGTCACCCCCGTCTTCATATGGAGCTGCTCGCGATCGTAGACCATGAGCCGCTCGGCCTCCATGACCCGACGGCGGGCCGACTCGACCCTTTGCAAGGTCACGAGGAGGCCGAGGAAGTCGGGGGCGGGGTCGCGGAAGGCGAGGGTGTCCCCCCTGCGGGCGAACAGGTCCTGCCGGAAGCGGGCGAAGTCGGCGACGGAATAACGGCGGGCGAGCGCGTCGAGGGCCTTCGGGTCGAGGGCGGCGAGCCGGTCGTCCTTGCGGGGCGGGCTCGGGGCGCGGTGGCGGACCAGGGCGAGGTCGTAGGCCCGGCGGAGGGTCAGGACCGGGGCATGACTCTTCGGCCGCAAGCCGGCCACGGTGTCGGGATCGGGCGGCTGCGTGGCCGGCCCGAGCAGGTCGATCAGGCCCGCGTCCCGCACCTTGGCCTCGTCCCCCGGCTTGACGGGCTCCAGGCCCGACTTCCCTTGCTCCTGCCGGGCCAGGCAGCTTGTCGTCGCCGCGAGCAGGGCGCCGAGGCCGACGAAGACTCGCGTTGCCACGAAGATCGATCTCCGATGTCGTGACATCGGCCCACCCCTTTCCAGCCGACGGATGCCGCTCCGAGATCGGACCATGATCTTGACAAATGACCGGCGCCGAGGTCGAAGTCAAGCCTCCGCCGGCCGGCCTGCGCCTGCGGCCGGGCCGCGATCGACCGATGGATTCGACGAAAAACGGCAGGATCGTCGTTGCGACACGTCGGAATGATACTATCATGGCGGCGTGTCGAAGTGCCAATGGACCAACGAAGGGGATCGGACCGTGGACGAGTTCAATCCGTTCGCGCCGCCCAAAGCCGGGGTCGGGGCGAAGGCGAGGTTGAGGCCGGTCGGGCCGGGCGCGGAGATCTGGTGGGAGGGGGATGCGCTGGTCGTGCCGAAGGGGGCCGTCCTCCCCGACGTCTGCGTCAAATGCGGCGACGTCGCCGTCAAGCGCCTGCGGAGGAACCTCTCCTGGCACAACCCGGTGGTCTACATCCTCATGGTCAGCCCGCTGATCTACATCATCGTCGCGCTGATCGTCCGCAAGACGGGCAAGGTCGAGGTCGGCCTCTGCGGGCGGCATGCCCGCCGCCGGCTCACGGCGATCCTTATCGGCTGGACCCTGGCGCTCGCGGGCATCGCCGGCATGGTGCTCACCATCCCCATCGACATGCCGGAGCTCGGCGGGGGCGGGGCGATCCTGTTCTTCATCGGCCTGCTCTGCGGGGCGTTCGGCGCCCGGACGGTGTATCCCGAGCGGATCGACACGACCCATATCTGGCTCAAGGGGGTTCAATCCGCGTTTCCCGCCAGCGTCGGCGATCCGCTCGCGTGGCCGGCCGAGGCCGAGCTTTGACCTGCGAGGTGGCGCCGTGCGATCAGGGCTCGTCCGGCCGGCGTCGGAGGGCCTCGAGCTCGTCTCGCAGCCGCGCGAGCTCGGCCTCGGCCGCCTCGGCGAGCTGGCGAGGCGTGAGCAGGCGCTGGGCGGTGGCCGGATCGACGAGGCGGAGCGATTGGCCGTCGCGCTCCAGGTGCAAGCCGAGCACGGCGCTCGGCAGGCGGCCGGCGACGGGCGCGATCGGCGTGTACTCGCCGTCGACGAGCCGGAAGCCCTGCAACGGCGGCCTGAGGTATTCGGCCAGGGGGTCGAAGAGGATGTATTCCGAGACGTGCAGGACGTCGCGGTACAGGGCAAGCTTCGTCTTGCGGTCCTCGGCGCGGGTGGACTTCGAGGTGAGCTCGATGACGAAGTCGGGGCCCTTGCCTTCGCGCCAGACGAGGTAATTGAGCCGCTCCCGCTTCGGCACGCCCCGGACGACGAAGACGTCCGGCGAGATGTGCTTGCGCTTGTTCCCCTCCTCGTAGAAGAGGAGCAGGTTGCCCGAGACGCAGACCATCGGATCGCCCGCGAAATGACGCTGGAGGGTCCAGATCAGGTCCATCATCTCATCGCGATGTCGCTCGGTCTCCGCCATGGGCTTGCCGTCCGAGGTCGGGTAATCGAGCTCGGTCGCGTCGTGCTGGCTGATGGACATGATCGGAGTCCCCCGCGCGGCCCGGGGGGCCGTCGCGCGCCCTCATTCTAGCACGACCCGGCCGGGCCCGGGCAGGCCGGCGGCGAAGGCGTTGTAAGGCTTGAAATGACCTTGGCTTGCGAACGAACCGCGGGGGTCGGCAGGCGTTGCGTCGGCGGGGGGAATTGTGTACAATCGATTCCTGTGACAGGAGGGCCGCCGCGGAAGGTCGGGCGACCATCAACCTGCGCTGATCCCGCCAGTTCGAAGGACCGAGAAAACGTGAGCACCGCCGTACCGCCGACCGGCACGCCCGGGCACCTGCCGACGCCCCCGCTGAATATCGAGGAGGAGCTGAAGGAGAGCTACCTCAACTACGCGATGTCGGTCATCATCAGCCGCGCCTTGCCCGACGTGCGCGACGGCCTGAAGCCGTCGCAGCGGCGCATCCTGATGGCCATGCGCGACCTGGGCCTCACGCCGGGGTCGAGCACGAGCAAGTGCGCGGGCATCGTCGGCGAGACGATGAAGCGATACCACCCGCACGGCGAGAACTCGATCTACCCGACGCTGACCCGCATGGCCCAGTGGTGGAACATGCGGCACCTGCTCATCAGCGGCCAGGGCAACTTCGGCTCGATCCACGGCCTGCCCCCGGCGGCGATGCGGTACACCGAGGCCAAGCTCAGCCCGGTCGCCGCCGAGATGCTCGAGGACATCCAGCTCGACACCGTCGACTTCCAGCCGAACTACGACGAGAAGTACCAGGAGCCGCGCGTCCTGCCGGGCAAGTTCCCGAACCTGCTCGTCAACGGCTCGGGCGGGATCGCCGTCGGCATGGCCACGAGCATCCCGCCGCACAACCTCGGCGAGGTCTGCGACGCGGTCGTCGCCCTGATCGACGACCCGCACGCCACGCTCGACGACCTGATGGAGCACCTGCCCGCCCCCGACTTCCCCACCGGCGGCACCATCTGCGGCCGCTTCGGCGCCCGCCAGGCGTACGAGACCGGCCGCGGGCGCATCCTCGTCCGCGCCAAGTACGAGTTCGAGGAGCAGCGCGACGGCCGCACGCACATCGTCTTCACCGAGATCCCGTATCAACTCACCAAGGAGACGCTCCTCAAGAAGCTCGCCGAGCTGGTCAACGCCGACCGGATCACCGGCGTCACCGACATCGCCGACGAGAGCGACCGCAAGCAGCCGGTCCGCGTCGTCGTCAAGGTGAAGAAGGGGGAGGACCCGAACGTCGTCCTGAACCAGCTCTTCCAGTTCTCGCCGTTGCAGGACACCTTCGGCGTCATCATGCTCGCGCTGGTCGACGGCCGGCCGCGCACGCTCCCCCTGAAGGACCTGCTCCGGCTCTTCATCGAGCACCGCGTCAACGTCATCCGCCGCCGGACGCAGTACCTGCTCCGCCGCGACCTGGCCGAGGCCCACATCACCGAGGGCCTGCTGATCGCGCTGGAGTACATCGACGAGATCATCCGCGTGATCCGCTCGTCGGCCAACCCGGCCGAGGCGAAGGCGCGGCTGATGGGCCTGGAGGTCTCGGCCGAGATCCTCCGCCGTGCCCTGAACGACCCCGAGGCCAAGGCGTCGTCGAGCCTGACGACCAAGCAGGCCGACGCGATCCTCGCCATGCGGCTCCAGCAGCTCACCGGGCTCGAGGCCGACCGGCTCGTCGCCCGCTACGTCGCCCTCCGCGACGCGATCGCCGAGTACCGCCGGATCCTCGCCGACGAGCGGCTGATCCTCGACATGATCCGCGCCGACCTCCGCGAGCTGAAGCAGAAGTACGCCGACGGCCGCCGGTCGCAGGTCTCCGACGAGGAGCTGGGCGACTACGACAAGGAGGCGTTGATCCGCGAGGAGTACATGGTGGTGACCGTCACCCACGACGGCTACATCAAGCGACTCCCCCCCAGCACCTACCGCGCCCAGAACCGCGGCGGCCGCGGGATCGCCGCGACGAACACGCGCGAGGGGGACTTCCTCGAGCGGATGTTCGTCGCCTTGACGCACGACTACATCCTCTTCTTCACCGACCGCGGCAAGGTCTACTGGCTCAAGGTCTACGACGTGCCGATGGCCGGCCGGACCTCCGGCGGCCGCGCGATCGTCAACCTGTTGCAACTGGCCGAAGGCGAGAAGATCACCGGGTTGATCCCGGTCCGCGAATTCCTCGAGGACGAGTACCTGATGATGGTCACCCGGCGCGGGACGGTGAAGAAGACCGACCTGACCGCCTTCCGCCGACCCCTCGGCCGCGGGATCATCGCCCTGGGCCTCGACGAGGGGGACCAGCTCATCGGCGTCGCCCGGACCAAGGCCGGCGACCAGGTCGTCCTCTCGACCCGACAGGGCATGGCCATCCGCTTCGACGAGGCCGACGTCCGCTCCATGGGCCGGCCGGCCTTCGGCGTCAAGGGGATCAGCCTCGCCGAGGACGACGAGGTCATCGGCATGGTCGTCGCCAACGGCGATGACGACCCGGCGAGCCTCCTGACCGTCTGCGCCAACGGCTTCGGCAAGCGCACCGCGCTGACCGAGTACCGCTCGCAAGGCCGCGGCGGCAAGGGCCTGATCGACATCAAGACCACCGACCGCAACGGCCCGGTCGTGGCGATCGCCAAGGTCACCGACGCCGACGAGGTGATGCTGACGACCACCGGCGGCATCATCATCCGCACCCGCGTCGCCGACATCAGCCTCATCGGCCGCAACACCCAGGGCGTCCGCATCATCCGGGTCGAGGAGGAGGACACCGTCGGCTCGCTCGCCAAGCTCCCCGAGGAGGAGCTCGCCGGCGGCGACGACCTGCCCGCGACCGACGACCTCGCCCCTCCCCCCGCCGCCGACGGCCACCCCCCCCACATCCTCGACGACGGCGTCGGCCTCGCCGAGGCCAGCGACCACATCGACGACCTCGATTCGAACGGCGAACCCGACCACGAATGAACAAGTCCGGGGCGAATGGCACGAAGCGAAGTCTCCCTCGAGAAAAACGGAGGCGATCGAGGGGCACGCGACCGCATCGCCTGGCTGGCGCGGCCGGGATCGGGCCCGACGTGGCGCGAGGGGCTCGTCGCGGCGACCCTGGCGGCGACGGCGGCGGGGATGGTCGCGGTCAACGTGGCGAAGTGCTACAATGACACCTTCGCGTGGTCGCCGCCGGCGCTCGCCCTGGCCTTCGCGATCGCGCGGCCGCGACGGGGGACGGACGGATGGCCGCATCGACTTCGGGGGAGATCCGCTGGGGCATCCTCGGCTGCGCGCGGATCAGCCGTCGGGGCCTGATCCCCGGCATCGGCGGCTCGGCGACCGGCCGGCTCGAGGCGATCGCCAGCCGCAACCCGGCCACGGCGCGCGCCTGGGCCGTCGAGTTCGAGATCCCCCGCCATTTCGGCTCGTACGACGAGCTGATCGCCGACCCGATGATCGACGCGGTCTACATCCCCCTGCCCAACGAGCTGCATCGCCCCTGGACGTTCGCCGCGGCCGACGCCGGCAAGCACGTCCTCTGCGAGAAGCCCCTCGCGCTCGACGCCGCCGAGGCGAAGGCGATGGTCGACCACTGCCGGGCCCGCGGGGTAGTCTTGATGGAGGCGTTCATGTGGCGGCACCAGCCGCGGACGCTCGACCTCCTCCGCGACGTCCGGGGCGGTGCGATCGGCGACTTGCGGCTGATCCGCTCGTCCTTCTCGTTCCCGATCGACCCCGGCGACTGGCGTCTCGACCCCTCCCGCGGCGGCGGTGCCCTCTTCGACGTCGGCTGCTACGGCCTCAGCACCGCCCGCCTCTTCGCCGGCTCCGAGCCTTCCCGGATCGCCTCCCACGCCCACTTCGGCCCCACCGGCGTCGATATGAGCCTCGCCGCCGCCCTCTCCTTCCCCGGCGACGTCCTCGCCCTCATCGATTGCAGCTTCGAACAACCCTTCCGCTGCTCCTACGAGCTCGTCGGCACCCTCGGCACACTCACCGTCCCCGACGCCTATTTACCGCCTCCCCGGCCCCTCGCCCACCTCGTCCGCGACGGCCGCCCCGAGGAGCTCTCCTTCGACGGCCGCGACCAGTTCGCCGCGATGGTCGACGCCTTCGACCACGCCGTCTCCGTCGGCGGCCCGCTCCCCTTCCCCGCCGAAGACGGCCATGCCCAGATGACCGCCCTGGAGGCCATCCTCGGCGCCGCCTCTCGGAGTTGACCCTCCGATGGCCCCCGGCTTTCCCTTGTGATAGGTTAGAGGGGAATTGCTGATCCTCCGGGCCATCGACCGGCCCGGCCTGCTCGCGAGGACGACCGTGGCCACCCCGACCGTTGCCCTGACCTCGCTCTCGATCCGGGACTTCCGGGGAATCGACCATCTCGACCTCGATTTCCGCGGCCCCGACGGACGCCCCAATCAACTCGTCGTCCTCGCCGGACCGAACGGCTCCGGCAAGACGGCCGTGCTCGAGGCGGCGTTGATCGCTCTGGGTGCCCCTGAGCGCGCGGTCGGCCCGTGGGGTCGACCGGCGATCCGCAAGGGGGCGGATAACTACGAGATCAGTGCGGTCGGTGAGGCGGCCGGGGTGAGCCGGACTCTGCTCGTGACGTCGAACGCAGGCATCTTCCCCTATTACCGATCCTTGTATTACCCTTCGTCGAGGGCGACCTCCCTCGTAGGTCCCGTGGGCGCGACCTTGGGCTCATCCGACCGTCCGGCCATAGAGGAGCACGCCGATCGTCTCAAGGCCATCAAGCGACTGCTGGTTGATTCGGCAACGAGGGCCCGGTTCCGGCCGAGCGACCCATCGCTGCTCGCGAATTACACGATTTGGATCGATAATATCAACAAATCATGGGGCGACTTCTACCCCGATTGCGGCGGCCGATTCGACGTCGACTTGGCCGAGCCGGAAGGCGCAGGGTTCGATGTCTTCCTCATCCCGCCCGACGGGACTCGCTTGGAGATTGATTATCTGAGTTCCGGTCAATTGGAGTTGTTCCTGTTCCTCGCGGGACTGGCCCACGACCAGTCACGACCGGGGATCGTTCTCATCGACGAGCCCGAATTGCACCTCGATCCGCAGTGGCACCGACCGATCATGCGCAGTTTGATCCGTCTCCAGCCCGTGGCACAGTTCATCGTCGCCACTCATTCGCCGGAGATCTACGACGCCGCGCGGTCGTACGAGCGGCATTTCCTCGTCCCCGAGGATGACCCGCGAGCGAAGCTCTGGAGGCCCGTGGGGGCCGAGGTCTGACCGATCATGCCACGCGACGTCGCGCGGGCGGAACTGTATCGCGGGACGATCAACCTCTGGGTCGAAGACGACCTCACCCGAGAATACCTCTCGGGCCTCTGGGGCGACGCGAGCGTCGCATTCTTCATCGCCGGCGGCAACGAGGGGGTCCGCTCGGTCGTCAACGATGCCGAGGCCGCCGGCTTCCGGAACGTTTTCGGCCTGGTCGACCGGGATTTCGGGCTGCCGAGGAAGGCGGAGTGGATGTCGGAGACGAAGACTTTCCGGACGTTCGTCCTGCCGGCCCACGAGATCGAGAACTACTTGCTCGACGCCGAGGCACTCCAGGCCAGCCGCTCGAACAACCTCGGGAGGACGCGGGACCAGATCGAAGGTTACATGGCCGAGCGGGCCAATGGACTCGTCTGGTGGGCCGCATGCCGAGACGTCGTCGCAGAGGTCAAACATCGGTTCCGGGATGATCTCATCAGGGACCCTCCCTGCGACATCGATGAGCCTCGCGCCCTGGCACACATCATCGAATCTCCCTGGTTCAAGAAGCTGGGCGATGAGATCGGAAAGACCTCGGCGGCCGACGTCCACAGTCTCCTGTCCGAGGCCCACGCGAACGCCCGAGGTCGGATCACGGACGGGGATTGGCGGTGGGAGTTCGCCGGCAAGGAGATCTTCCGAGACGTCGAGAGTCGCATCTGCAACCGGACTCGACACAAGCCTGGTTCCTCAACGAAGGAAGCTTTGATCGACCTGGCGAAGGACGTCGCCCAGTGGCAGTCCTCCAATCAACGCGTCCATCAAGACCTCGTCGACCTCCTGAATGCCCTGAAGATTCGCATCGCGAGGATGACCGCCGGGCCGTAGGCGGTAGGTCACTTGTCCACTCCGACTCCCCGAAAAAGGTTTGGTGCAAAAGCGCCGGCGCGGTGGTATCTTTAGGGACGTCGCCGGGGGTTGCGAGGGCGGCGAAGAGGGCGGACCCCGCGAGAAACGTGGGCGGGGGTGCATCCGCGCTGTTTCGCACGAATCCCAACGACCGATGCGACGGCGGCCTTCGGGCGGGCAACCGGGATGGGAGTCGCGGCCGACGATGAATCCCAACGTGCGGAAGTTCTTCGAGATCCGGCTGGTCCGCTCGTATCGCCGGCCGGCGCCGCTGGTGCTGGTCAACGGCCTGGCCGAGCAGGCCGAGAGCTGGTTCGCCAACCGCGCGCACTGGTCGCGACACTTCGACGTCAAGGTGCCCGAGCTGCTCGTCTACAACGGCGAGGCCCTGCACCGCCACCTCGACGCCGGCGGTGAGGTCACGGTCGATTACCTGACCGACCGCCTCGAGGTCTACCTCGACGAGTTCGTGCAGAACCCGCCGTATCACCTCGTCGGCTCCAGCCTCGGCGGCCAGGTCATCCTCACGTATGCCGTCCGACACCCGGAGAAGGTGGACAAGCTCGTCTTGCTCTGCCCCTCGGGCCTGCACGGCGACGAGAACCTGCCGATGATGGAAGGCGTCCGTCGCAGCCAGTACGACACCCTCGTCAAGTCGGTCTTCCACCGCGGCCACTTCGCCACCGACGACCTGATCGCCGCCATCGAGCGGAAGTTCCAGGACCGGACATGGAAGAAGGGGGTCGTGCGGACCCTCCGCGGCACCGTCGGCCACTCGGTCGCGCCGCTGCTGGAGCGCGTGCCGCACCCGTGCCTGGCGATCTGGGGCGAGAACGACCACGTCATCTCCGACGTCCCCGGCTCGATCCGCGCCGCCGACCGGATGCTCCGCGCCCGGCAGGTCGTCATCCCCAAGTGCGGCCACGCCCCCCAGATCGAGAAGGCCCGACTCGTCAACCAGCTCGTCCACCGCTTCCTCCGCGACAAGCTCAAGGCCATCCCCCCCGCGCTCGAACCCTCCCGATTCTTGAGGCCGAAGAGATTCGTGCCACAGAGGACGCAGAGAGTACAGAAAGAACAAATCTAAGGAAACCGGGATTCTTTCTTTCTTCCTCTGTGTCCCCTGTGATCTCCGTGGCAAACCTCTTCCATGAGCGATTTCTTTCTCTTCCTCGGCAAGTTCCTCCGGCACGGGACGAAGATCGCGAGCCTGGCGCCGAGCAGCCGGTGGCTCTCCGAGGCGACGGTCCGCAACGTGGACTGGCCGCGGGCGCGGGTGATCGTCGAGCTGGGGGCGGGGACCGGGCCGATCACGAAGGTGCTGGCGGAGAAGGCCCATCCCGACTGCAAGGTCATCGTCCTGGAGCGTGACGCCGACTTCGCGCGGCTCTTGCGCGAGCGGTTCGCGGGCCGGCCGAACTTCGACGTGGTCGAGGGTGACGCGCGCGACCTGGCCGAGATCCTCGCGCAACGCGGGATCGACCGCGCCGACTACCTGATCTCGGGCCTGCCCGTCCCCTCGTTCTCGCGCGACCTCCAGCGCGACCTCTTCCGCGTCGTGAAGCGGGTGCTCACGCCCGAGGGGACGTACAACCAGATCACCGAGCTGCCCTGGGTCTACAAGCGGCTCTATCGGAAGTACTTCAAGGACGTGAAGTTCCTGTTCGAGCCCCGCAACTTCCCCCCCGCGGGCGCCTACATCTGCCGGGGGGTCAAGGACGTCGCCTGAATGTCCCCGGCCGCCGTCGAGTCCGGCCCGATCCCCCTCCTCGCCGGCGCCGGCCCGGTGCGCGCGGCGGTCAATTCGGGCTTCCACGCGTTCGCACGGCGTCGGGTGGCCCGACTGGAACAGAGCGACCCGGTCGAGGTCCAGCGGCGGACCCTCCTCGGCCTCGTCCGCCGCGCCCGCGCGACCCGCTTCGGCCGCGACCACGACTTCGGCGGCATCGGCTCGGTCGACGATTATCAGAAAAAGGTGCCGCTGCGAACCTATGAAGAGTTGTGGCGACAGTATCTCCAGGACCAGTACCCGATCTTCGACGACCTGACCTGGCCGGGGCGCATCCCGTACCTGGCCCTGACCAGCGGCACGACGCAGGGGGCGACGAAGTACATCCCCGTCTCGAGGGAGATGGTCGCGTCGAACCTGAAGGCGTCGAAGACGATGGTGGCGTACCACCTGGCGAACCGGCCCGACTCGCGCCTCTTCCGCGGCCGCCTCTTCTTCCTCGGCGGCTCGACGGCCCTCGAGCGGCCGGCGCCCGGCGTCGAGCAGGGGGACCTCAGCGGCATCGCCGCGATCCGCGTCAGCCCCTGGCTCCGGCCGTACACGTTCCCGCCCCTGGAACTCGCCCTCGAAGCCGACTGGGAGACGAAGCTCGCCCGGCTCGCCGAGCAGGGCCTGAGGCTGCCGATCACGCTCATCGGCGGCGTGCCGAGCTGGCTCCTCATGCTCTTCCGGCGCCTGCTCGACCTCAGCAACAAGGACACGATCGCCGAGGTCTGGCCGACCCTGGAGGTCGTCGTCCACGGCGGCGTCAAGTTCGACCCGTATCGCGAATCCTTCCGCGCCGTGCTCGGCGACGACCGCATCCGACTCCAGGAGACGTATCCCTGCTCCGAGGGCTTCGTCGCCTTCGGCGACCCGGCGACGGACCTCCTCCGGCTCGTCTTCGACCACGGCATCTTCTACGAGTTCGTCCCCGTCGCCGACCTCGAATCGCCCCGGCCGGCGCGACACTGGCTGGGAAACGTTCAGGTCGGCATCCATTACGCCATCGTCGTGTCGACGTGCGCGGGCCTGTGGTCCCACGTCATCGGCGACACGGTGCGATTCGAGTCGCTGTCGCCGCCGCTGCTGACGTTCACGGGGCGGACGAAGTACACGCTCTCGGCCTTCGGCGAGCACCTCATCAGCGAGGAGGTCGAGGGGGCCGTCGCCGCCGCCTCGGCCGCGACCGGCGCGAACGTCCGCGACTGGCACGTCGGCCCCGTGTTCGCCGGGGCGTTGGGATATCATCAGTACATCCTCGAATTCTTGAATCCTCCCGCCGATCTCGCCGCGTTCCGCGCCGCGCTCGACGCGGACCTCGGCCGTCGCAACGCGGACTACCTGGCGCATCGCGCGGAGGGTGTCGGGCTGCCGTTGCCGGCGATGGTCGAGGCCCGGCCCGGGGGTTTCGACGCCTGGATGAAGGCCCGCGGGAAGTTCGGCGGCCAGCACAAGGTCCCCCGCATGGACAACACCGGCACCTTGACCGCCGACCTCCTCGCCCGGCTCCGCGGCGATGGGCGGGTTGTGCGGGAATTGCCGCCGGGCGCAGGGGCTTGAGGTTCGGGCTGGGCGGGTCGCGCGGGTCGTGATGAGGGGGGATGCCGGCAAGGCCCTCGGGGCGTCAACCGCCGGCTCGGGTCTGGCCGATGGCTAAGGACGTTCCGACGACCGTCGGCGTCGTCGGCGAGGCCGCACCCCACGAGTCGCCCAGGAGGGCCGGGGTCGGGCCGCCAGGGAGGGGAGGAGGCCGCATGTCGAGGCTCTCGATGGGCCGGGCCGCGCTCGCGGCCACGGCGGCGGCCTGGGCGGTCGCCCTCGCACCCGGCAATGCCGGGGCCGAGGACCTGCGCGACGCCTGGGGCATCGCGCTGCGGGTCAACCAGGGCTTGCAGGCGCAGCAGGCGCAGGTCGGCTCGGCCGAGCGGAATGCCGCCGCGGCGCGGTCGGCGCGGCTGCCACAGGTCAGCAACTTCACGTTCAACTCGTTCCTGAGCAACTCGCCCGCGATCTCCACGAAGGGGGTCCTCCCGGCGGCCGCCACGGGCGCCGGTGCCGGTGGGCTCGGCGCCGCGCTGCCCGGGGCGTTCCCGATCCTGGGGAGCGGCCAGACGGACTTCCCGTTCTCGGTGACGTATGCGACCGTGCCGATCTACACGTTCGGCCGCATCCGCCAGAACATCGACGCCGCCCGGCACCAGCAGAGTGCGCAGCAGACCGAGGTCTCCCGATCGGCCCTGGACCTGAAGCTGACGGTCGCCGAGGCGTACATCGGCGTCCTGCGGGCGCGGCGGCAGCTCGAGGTGGCGCGGAGCGATGTGGTGCGACTCGTGGCGTTCGCCCGCGACGTGATCAACCGCCGCGAGCAAGGGCTGGCCATCCGCAGCGACGAGCTGGCGGCCGAGGTCTCGCTGGCCAACGCCCGCGTCCGCGAGATCCAGGCCCGCAACGCGCTGACCGCCGCCTGGGCGACGTACAACCGCTACGTCTGCCGCCCGTTGACCGCGACGGCGGACCTCACGGAGATCGACATCAACATCCCCGCCGCGCGGCTCGACCTCGACGCCTTGGCCGCGGGCGCGGCGCCGGGGATCACGGCGGCGGGCGAGGGCGAGGTCCGCGACCTGACCGCGTTGGCCCTGCGGGCCCGGCCCGAGCTGGCCGGCTTCGTCGAGCAGGCCCGGGCCCTCGACGCCCAGGCCGCGGCGACGCTCGGCAACATCCGTCCCGTGCTCAGCTTCAACGGCGCGTTCGTCTACCTCGGCAACGAACGCCAGCTCCCCCAGGGCATCGGCGCCGCGACGTTCCTGCTGACCTGGAACCTCTCCGACGGCGGCGCCTCGCGACGCCGCGCCGCCGGCCTGCGGTTCCAGGAGTCGGCCGCCTTGAAGCGTCGCGCCGACGCCGCGGCCGACATCGCGCTCCAGGTCCGCACCCGCTGGCTCGACCTCGACGAGGCCCGCCGCCGCCTGGCCGTCGCCAAGGCCGCGATCGCATTGGCCGAGGAGAACCTCAACGTCGTCACCGACCGCTATCGCCAGCAGCTCAGCACGTATACCGAGGTCCTCGACGCCGAGACCCGCCGCGTCCAGGCCTTGACGAACCTCTACGACGCCAACTACGACACCGCCCGCGCCTTCTTCCGCCTCCGCCGCGCCGTCGGAGACATCTGAGGGACAAGGCACGGGGTTTGCAAATCTCTACGACTTTGCAAGACTCCGCGACCCGTCCGCCCGCGGGTCGAGGCATGGGCACGAGTCGACCTCTATGGCTCATTGGTTGGAGTCGTCCGCGCAGCACCGCGGGCACGGAAACGGCACGAACGGCGAGTCGCGGGGACGCCCGGAAACCCTTGACGCCCAGATCGTCACCGACGCCCGCGGGACGCGGCTCTCCGAGCCCGAGTCGGAGCAACCCAAGACGCCCCGCAAGCACTGGGCCCGGCGCATCGTCATCGCGCTGATCCTCCTCGCCATCCTCGGCGCGGGGGCCTGGATCGCCGCGCCCCACATCCGGACCGCATGGACCACCGTCTCCACCGACGATGCCTTCGTGGCCGGGCACATCACCGAGGTCAGCCCGCGGATCGACGACGTCGTCACGGAGGTCTTCGTCGATCAGGATGATCGCGTCGAGCCGGGTCAGCTCCTCGTCCGGCTCGATCGGCAGCCGTTCGACGTCGCCGTGGCGAAGGCCGAGGCGTCGCTCGATGAGGCCAAGGCGGACCTCATCGATGCGCGGGCGCGAGTCAAGTCGCAGATCGCGGAGGCTCGGGGGAACTGGTACCGTCGCAAGAACGCGCAGGAGCGGCTGAGGCAGCAGGTCGCGACCCTCCACGCGCAGTTCGCGGCGTTGCGGGCGCGCGAGTCGAGCCGCTGGCTCGCCGAGGTCGAGCAGCGTCGGATCGCGAACCTCGTGAAGCGCGGCTCGGCGACCCAATCCGAATTGGACCAGCGGGACAACGAGCTGAAGGTGGCCATCGAGCGCGAGAAGGAGGCGCGGGCCGCGATCCAGGAGACGCGCGCCGCGATCGGCCTGGAGCCGAACGAGAAGGACCCGCTCGACGTCCCCAAGGACCTCGAGACCCAGCAATCCACCGTGCAGTCGGCGGTCTCCGACGTCGCCTCGTCGCTGGCGCGGGTGGGCATCCCGTTCGACCCCAAGGACGCGGCGCAGGCGAGGGCCTTCCAGGACTTCCTCCGCCCCGAGGGGGGCAAGTCGGCGGGCGAGGGGCTGGAGTCGGTCGTCGAGCAGGCCCCGGCGGTCCAGGTGGCGCGCGCGGCCGTCGATCGGGCGCGGCGCGAGCTCGACGACGCCCGATTGCGATGGAGCTGGACCGAGATCCGCGCCGAGGTCGCCGGCTTCGTGCAGGATCGCCACGTCAACCCCGGCAACCGCGTCGAGCCGGGGCAGACCTTGCTCACGGTCCGGCCCGACTACGTCTGGGTCGACGCCAACTACAAGGAGACCCAGATCCAGCACATCCGCATCGGCCAGCCGGTCGATATCTATGTGGATGCCTATCCCCATCGCGTTTTCCGGGGTCGCGTCGCCGGTTTCAGCCCGGGCACGGGGCTCTCGCAGTCGCTCTTGCCGCCGGAGAACGCGACGGGGAATTATGTGAAGGTCACGCAACGCCTGCCGGTCCGGATCGAGCTGACCGGGCCGAACCCGGCCGACACGCCGCTGTTCGCCGGCCTGTCGGTCGTCCCCTACGTCCAGCTCGAGGGGCGGCCGACGGGCCCCGGCGCGGGGGAGCGCTTGCACCGCTTCGGCACCGTGCGCGGCCCCGACCTCGGCGCCGGACCGGCCGGCGCGCGGCCGGAGAACCGCGGCACGAAGGGCCAGGCCGCACCATGAGCCAAGGCGCCGGCAACGACCGCGGCGGGGGGCCGAGGGTCCGGACCCCCGTCAACCACTGGATCGTCGCGCTGACGGTCACGCTCGCGACGTTCATGGAGATCCTCGACACCTCGATCGCCAACGTCGCGTTGCCGTACATCGCCGGCGGCCTGTCGGTGGGCCGGAGCCAGTCGACGTGGGTGTTGACCAGCTACCTCGTCGCCAACGCGATCGTGCTGCCGCTGTCGGGCTGGCTGATCGGCATCTTCGGGCGCAAGCGGTTCTACATGAGCTGCGTGCTCCTGTTCACGATCAGCTCCGCCCTCTGCGGCGCGGCGCCGAACATCGAGATGCTGATCCTCTTCCGCGTCCTCCAGGGGCTCGGCGGCGGCGGCTTGCAGCCGTCGGAGCAGGGCATCCTGGTGGATGTCTTCCCGGCGCAGCAGCGGGGGATGGCGATGGCGATCTACGGCGTCGCGGTCGTCGTCGCGCCGATCCTGGGGCCGGTGCTGGGCGGTTACATCAGCGACAATTACTCGTGGCGCTGGATCTTCTACATCAACATCCCCATTGGGATACTTTCGCTCGTCCTGACGCACTTCATCGTCCAGGACCCGCCGGGGATGGCCGAGGAGGTCGCGGAGAATCGGCGCCGCGGCCTGAAGATCGACTACATCGGCCTCGGCCTGGTGGCGCTGGGGCTCGGCTCGCTGGAGGTCCTGTACGCGAAGGGGCAGGAGTGGGACTGGTTCGGCGACCCGTTCTGGCGTGCGCAACCGTTCATGGTCTCGACCGTACTCGGGCTCGGCGCGTTCGTCGCCTGGGAGCTGCGGCACCCGAACCCGATGATCAACCTCCGACTCCTGGGCGAGCGGAACTTCCTCGCCTGCGGCCTGATCATCTACGTCGCCTTCGCCGCGCTCTACGGCGCCAACGTCGACACGCCGCAGATGCTCCAGGAGCTCTTCGGCTACGACGCCTTCCACGCCGGCCTGATCCTGTCGCCGACGGCGTTCGTCACCATGGCCACGATGCCCGTCGTCGGCTTCCTGCTCGGCAAGAAGGTCGACGCCCGCCTCATCATCCCCTTCGGCCTGGTCGCCGTGGCCGTCGGCTCGTACTGGCAGGCGCACCTCGATCTATATACATCCCCCTGGATGTTCATCCTGCCGCGGTTCGTGCAGATGTTCGGGGTGGGCTTGCTGTTCGTGCCGTTGAGCAGCTCGGCCTACATCTACCTGCCGCCGAACCAGGTCAACAACGCGGCCGGCCTGTTCAACATGTTGCGGAACGAGGGGGGCAGCCTCGGGATCGCGATCTTCGCGGTGTTGTCCGACCGCCGCTCCCAGTTCCACCACCTCCGGCTCGCCGAGCACGTCCAGCGGCCCAACCCGGCGTTGGGCCGCTGGCTCGACTCTTTCTCGCAGCTCCGCATGTCCCGCGGCGGCGCCTCGGGCCCCGACAGCGAGCAGCAGGGCTTCGGCCTGCTCTCGCGGATGGTCCTGCGGCAGGCCCGCGAGCTGGCCTACCTCGACGTCTTCTGGATCTACTGCATCATGGCCCTCGCCGCCTTGCCGCTCGTCTTCATCATGAAGAAGTCCGTCGCCCGGCCCGGCGCCGCGGTGCATTGAGCCGACCTCGCCTCCTCGTACGGCAGCGGCTCGAAGGCCCTCTTCGTAGGGTGGGCACCGCCCACCTCTTCATATCAGCACAAGTGAGAGGTGGGCGGTGCCCACCCTACGAGGGGCGGAGCGGCCCGCGATCGCGGGTCACTCGGCCTCGGAGTCGAAGACGCGGACGACGTCCCAGTTGTCCTTGTTCTCTTCGATGAACCTCGTGTGGCGCGGGTCGTCCTGGTAGGCGTCGTGGTCGGCGATCGAGTCGAAGGCGAGGTGCAGCGCCACGTCGAAGTCGCGGACGTTGACCGGCCGGTCGAGGGCCTCGGCCAACGTACCGCAGGCGAAGAAGGCGGTGCCGGGGTGGCCGCCCAGATGCTTCCGGCACGAGGCGATCAACTTGCCCTTGGCGGCGTCGGAGCGGTCCTTGAGGCGGAAGTAGACGTTATGCACGAGCATCGCGCGGGCTCCCTCGGGGTCGATCGAAGTGGTGACGCCAGGATAGCCGCGGGCGGGACCGGCTTCAACCGGCCGATCACCAGAACGTGCCGACGAAGAAGTGGAAGTAGCGCTTGTGGTCGCCGGGGACGCTGGAGACGGGCAGGGCGAAGTCGAAGGCGATCGGCATCTTGCCCATGGCCGGCACGATGACGCGGAAGCCGGTGCCGACGGCGGCCCGAAGGCCGGAGAACTGGTAGCTGCGGTCGACCGTGCCGAAGTCGCAGAACCAGACCTGGTGGAGCATGTCGTTGGCCATCAGGGGGTACTGGTACTCGATCGAGCCGATCGCCGACATCAGGCCGCCGATGTTCGAGCCGAGCACATGCGGGCCGACGCCGCGGTAGTAGAACCCGCGCATGCTCCGGATGTCGCCGGCGAAGAACCGCTCGTAGACGGGCGTGTCGGGCCCGGTGATCCCGAAGAACCCGCGCATCGTCAGGATGTGCGGGCCGGTGCCGTCGGGCCGGCTCCGCAGCAGGAAGTGCTGGCGGCCCTCGACGGTGAACTTCGAGAACGTGAAGTTGCCCCAGCCCTGCTCGAACGCCGCCTCGGCATACGACCCGCGCGTGGGCATGTACAGGTCGTTCCGCGTATCGAACCGGATGCTCGGCCGGATCGTCGCCAGGAGCGTGTGCCCCGAGGCGGCGAGGTAGTCGGCCGGCGCGGGGGTCCGGAAGCCGTTGAAGGTGACGTCCTCGACGCGGAAGGCCACGTCCATGTACGTCTGCGTCCCCCACTGGTAGCCGAGCGAGGTCCGCATGCCGACCCGGCGCTCGCGGAAGTCGGGGTAGGTCCGCGTGAAGCCGTAGCCCGAGAGGTTGAAGCCGATCGGCTGGTTGAACAGGTAGGGCTCGGTGAACGTGGCGTTGGCGTAGTTGATCAGGTTGCCCGGCATCAGCTCGATGCGGAGCTGCTGGCCGCCGCCGCGGAAGGCGTTGCCGCTGATCAGGTCGGCGAACGAGGTGGGGAGCTTGGTGATGTCGAAGTTGCGCTCGTTGAGCACGAGGTTGCCGAGCAGGCCCTGGTAGCTGTTGGCGGCGACGCCGAGCATGAACGAGCCGGTCTGTCCCTCGTCCACGTGGACGCCGAGGTCGGCGTACGACCGCGGGTCGGGGCCCGGGTCGACGGCGTGGGCGATCGAGGTGAACGAGCGGTTCGGGAACGGCTCGTTGCGGTCCGGGCCGACGTCGGTCGCGTTGGTCCCCGGCAGGTCGGGGAACGAGCCCGGCGGCTCGCCGGCGCCGAGCGGCGGGGTGCGGCCGGCTCGACCCCGGGGCCGCGGCCCGGGCGCGGGCGCGGGGGCGCCGGGGGGCAGGGGGACGACCGGCGCGGTGTTGCCGGGCATGGCGTCGGCCGGCGGGGCGAACGGCTGCGCCGGCGGCTCGATCGGCGCCAGGTCGCCGCCGCGGCCCGGGGCCAGCGGCCCGTCGCCCAACGGCGCGATCGCCGGCGGGCCCTCGGGCGCGGCGCCGGCCGCCGGCCCCTGGGCGTCGTCGGGGCTCTGGAACCGCGCCTGCTCCTGGAGCGACCGGCCGAGGGCGTTCAGGCCGTTGTCCTCCTCCCAGTACGGCTGGTCGGGCCCGCGCTTGTTCAGCGTCTTGATCTCGATCGGCTTGCTCCCCTTGCCCTGCGGGTCCATGTTGAAGTACCGGAGGTTGCCGAGGCGCTTCTGGGCCAGCTCGATGTTGTCGCCGTTGAATTCCGCGCCGGGGAAGACGTGCGCCATCTGGAGCTCGCGGAGGACGACCTTCCTCCGCGTCCGCTGGTTCCCCGTGACGATGATCTCGCCGATCCGGTACGGGTTGCCCTCCTCGACGTGGTAGAGCAGGTCGATGACGCCCGGCTCCTTGCGGTAGCGCGGCGCGGCGGCGATCTGGAAGTCCATGTAGCCCAGCGCGCGGTACTTCTTCTGGATCGACTTGAGGTCGGCCTCGCGGAGGGCGTCGCTGAACGGCTGGCCCGAGTGGAGCTTGAGGTCCTTGAGCAGGTCCGCGGACTTGATCTTGGTGTTGCCCTCGATCCGGACGTCGCGGACCTTGAACTGCACCCCCTCGGAGATCACGAACGTGAGGAGCTGGTCGCCGGGCGTGGCCCCCGACCGGACGACGGGCGTGACCTGGACCTCGAGGTAGCCCAGGCCCTGGTAGAAGTCCTTGAGCTTCTGCGCGTCCTGCTCGACGATGTCGCGCTGGAAGTTGGCGCGGATCAGGCCCCAGAACTTGGCGCCGGTGACCACCTTGTCGCGGAGGTGGTCGTCGTCGAAGATCGTGTTGCCGACGAACTCGACCCGGCCGACGGTCACCTTCGGCCCCTCGAAGATCCGGATGTGGACCTCGGTGTCGTCGGGCTTGCCCCCCTTGATCAGCTCGACGCGGGCGAACTCGTAGCCCTTCTCCTTGTACATCGAGTTGATCGTCGCCACGGCCATCGTCGCCCGCCGCCAGTCGGCGCGCTCGCCCTCCTTCAACTGCGTCGACTTCTCGACGTCCTTGCGATAGAGCTTCGTCATCCCCTCGAACCGGAGCTTCTGGATCAGCGGCATCTCCTCGACGATGAAGAAGACGATGATGCCCTTGTTGTCGGCCGCGGGGGTGTACTTCTGGGTCACCGACGAGAACCACCTGGTATTCCAGAGGCTCTCGTGGTCGGCCTGGAGGCCCTTGCGCGTCAGGGGGCGGCCGACCTTGGTGTGGACGATCTTGGTGCGGATCTTCGCCTCGGGGACCGTCTTGTTCCCCTCGATCCGGATCTCGACGACGTCGCCCGTGGGCAGCTCGCCGCCGACGGCGACGCCGCGGTGGCCGGCCCAGGCCAGCGCGAGCCCCGCCAGCGCGACCGCCACGGTCGCGCGGGCCGAGGCGCGGGCCCCGCGGGGCCGCCCGGCCGGTCGTCCCGCCGCGGCCGGCCGCTTCGCCGGCGCCGACGGTCTGTCCACTGCGCACCGTGGCATCATGAACACCGATCCCGAAGGAAAGCCCGTTCGCGCCGGTCCCGGAGCTCGGGAGAGACGTGGCGACGGCCCGGCGATCGCTTGACTTGGTCCGGCCGATTGGATCGCGGGCGAGGCGAGGGGACCCTTGCGGCACGATCGCCGCCCCCCCTCCGTCGGGCCCGTTCCCTTCCCTGGGACGGCCGCCCGCCTCCCGCCCGTCGGCGATAGGTGCGGGCCTTGTACCCGAGTCGCCCCCCCTTGGCAAGGCCGATGGGGCGGATTGGTCCTTGGTCCTTTGTGCCAGTCCTCTGCCCTCTGCCCTTCGCCATTTCTCCCCTATCCTCTGCCCTCTGTCCTCTGTCCTCTGCCCGTCTCCCGCAGCCCGATCCCGCCACGAGCCACTTGACATCCCTCCAACATGCCCGATAATCATCGATGCGGGGCATCACCGCCCCGGATTCCCCAACGTCCCGCCTGCGGCAACGGCGCCCGGCGGGGTTGGGATGGAGACCCGCGATGGCGCGGGAGAAGGGAGCCGAGGCGATGGCGACGTCGGAGAGGCGCATCGCGGCCAACAGGGAGAACGCCAAGCTGGCCAAGGGGCCGAAGACGCCCGGGGGCAAGGCGAACTCGCGCAGGAATGCGTTGAAGCATGGCCTGACCGGCAAGGGGGTCGTCCTGCCGGCCGACGACGAGGTCGAGCTCGCCGCTCGGAAGGCCAGGTTGGTCGCCGACCTGAAGCCGGCGGACGACGAGGAACTTGGGCTGATCGACCGCATGGCCCTGGCGGGGCACCGCATGGAACGGGCCGTCCGGATGGAGACGGCCCGCCGCATCCAGGCCTCGGGTCGGGCGCTGTCGAGCTGGGCGGAGGACCGCCGCGTCGCCGCCGAGGAGCTGGCGCTCAGGCTCGCGAGGCGGCCGAGCCTCGTCGCGCGGCAACTGCGGCGGACGCTCCAGGGCTGCGAGCTGTTGCTCGACCGCTGGCGCGGCCTGCTCCGCACGGCCGAGGCGGGCACGGCCTGGGACGAATCGGGTCGGTCGCGGGCCCTCGACCTGCTCGGCGTGCCCGTCGACGACCGCGAGCACCATCCGCGCGTCCACGGCAAGGCGACCGCCGAGGACCTCGCCGCGATCGCGCGGGCGGAGATCGAGCACCTCGAGGGCCGCCGCGACGGCTACCTCGAGGACGAGGACGAATCCGACCGGGTCCTCGTCGAGACGGGCCTCGCCTTCGACGACAGCCCGGCCGGCCGCCGGCTCTGGGGCTACGAGCGCGCCAACGATCGGATCTTCCACCGCAGCCTCGCCGACCTGAACCGTCGCCGCCGCGCCCGCGGGGCCGATCGGCCCGCGGCTCGGCCCCGGCCGTCGCGCCCATCCCCCGTCGCGAGCCCGTACGGCGTGCCGTCGGCTCCCGCACCCGAACGCGTTGAGGTCGCGGACGGCACGCCGAGCGTGCCTGCTCCGAAAGCGGCCGCGGCGACGGCGCCGACGATCGCGATGCCGACGCCCGCCGCGCCGGCGACATCCCCGCCCCAGTCCTCCGGCAACCGCCGGCAACGTCGCGCCCGCGAGGCGCTGGCGCGTCGCCGCGGCTGAGGCCCACTCCGGGCCGGGCGTTCTTTGACAAGTCGGCTGTCGATCGATCGGCCCTCCCCGTCCGTCCTGCGCGCCGAGGGGGACCACCCATGCCACTTTCGACCACAATCGTCCCGATCCGGGTGATCCAGATGTCGGCGACAACGGAGGTGAAATTCTGACATTGGAACGATTTGATTCGTCTATTCGAATTCGGCCCCGGACGGGCTCGCGGCGCGAAAACGAACCCAACGGGCCGGGGGG
>DASZMJ010000233.1:0-18579 GCA_035551935.1 Isosphaeraceae bacterium | reverse complement strand
TCGGGCACCCGCATCGAGATCATGAACGACCGCGTCGCCGCCGTCGAGGAGTTCCTCCGCAACGAGATCAAGAAGGAGGACCTCGACCTGTTCATCTCCCAGATCGGCGTCGTCTCCGACTGGTCGGCCGCCTACACCCCCAACGCCGGCCCGATGGACTCGGTCGTCAGCGTCCAGCTGACCCCCGAACGCACCCGGTCGGCGCAGCAGTACGTCGAGGACCTCCGCCGCAAGCTGACGCGCAACCCCGACTTCTCCGACCTCGAGTTCGCCTTCGACGCCGGCGGCATGGTCCGCTCGGCGATGAACGAGGGCAAGAGCACGCCGATCAACGTCCGCATCACCGGCAAGAACCAGGCGAAGGCGTACAAGGTCGCCAGCCGGATCAAGGCCAAGGTCGTCAAGATCGACGGCGTCGTCGACGCGCGGATCATCCAGCGGCTGGACTACCCCGAGTACGTCATCAACGTCGACCGCGCCAAGGCGGCGATCCTGGGCCTGAACCAGGAGGACGTCATGCGCACGGTCGTCTCGGCGACCAACTCGTCGATCCAGTTCAACAAGCACAACTTCTGGATCGACCCGGTCAGCCACAACCAGTACTTCGTCGGCGTCCAGTACTCGGAGAAGGACATCGTGTCGGTCGACACGCTGCTGGACATCCCGATCACCAGCCCGAAGCAGAACGCCCCGGTCCCCTTGCGCAACCTCGTCACGATCACCTCGACGCGGGTCCCCTCCGAGGTCAACCACTACAACATCCAGCCGACGGTCGACCTGACGATGGGCGTGACGGGCCGCGACCTCGGCCACGTCTCCGACGACGTCAACGGGGTGATCGCCGCCTTCGGCGTCCCGACCCAGGACGGCGGCGGCTGGAACCCCTACGACCCGGACGTCACCGGCGACAAGAAGGTGCCGCTGAAGGGCTCGCGGATCGTCCTCAGCGGCGAGTACGAACGCATGAGGAACATGTTCCAGGACCTCGGGGTCGGGCTGGTCCTGGCGGCGCTGCTGATCTATTTCCTGATGGTCGCGCTGTTCAAGTCGTTCGTGACGCCGCTGGTGATCATCTCGGCGGTGCCGCTCGGGCTGATCGGCGTCGTCACGATGCTCTACGTCACGGAGACGGCGATCAACGTCCAGTCGCTGCTCGGGGTGATCTTCATGGTCGGCATCGTCGTCTCGAACACGGTGCTGCTGGTCGACTTCGCGCAAGGCCTGCGGGACCAGGCCGGGTTGTCGCCCGACGAGGCGATCCGCAAGGCCGCGGCCATTCGCGTCCGGCCGGTGGTGATGACGGCGATGGCGGCGCTCTTCGCGCTGATCCCGATGGCGCTGGCCGTCGAGCGCGGCAGCGAGGCGAACGCGCCGCTGGGCCGCGCGGTCATCGGCGGGCTGCTGGCCGGGCTGGTGACGACGCTGCTGGTCGTGCCGTCGCTCTACTCGCTCGTCGTCCGCGACGACCGGCCCGCCCCGCGCGACGGCTCGCTCCTGGCGCACAAGCCCGAGGACATCCCCTCCGGGCCCTACTCGGCCGGGCTGGGCGACGAGCCCGGGAGCGAGGAGCTCTACGAGGT
Organism: Isosphaeraceae bacterium; assembly: GCA_035551935.1. GTDB lineage: Bacteria > Planctomycetota > Planctomycetia > Isosphaerales > Isosphaeraceae > DASZMJ01. The sequence continues at coordinate 16,999 of DASZMJ010000233.1, read as the reverse complement.
CTGACCGCCCGCCCGCCGGGCGCCCATCGGGCACGACCAGGAGGATGGCAAAGTCTCCCGAGCCGGCCCCGCGACTTCCCACCCCGGCCCTCCCCCACACGGGGGGAGGGCCGGGGTGGGGGTCCAGTGTCGCGAAGCCGACGGCTTTGCAATCCTCGTACGGGCGCGACGGCAACGCTTGGAAACGTCGGGCCCGGGGGCGTAGAATCGGGGATCGTCGCGCGGCGGGCCGTCGGCCGGTCGCGCCCCGGACGGCCCGCACGCGAGCCCGAGCCCGAGCGAGAGCGAACCCGATGCCAGCACCGACCGACCACCACCGGCCCGCCATGCGGTCCGACACCATCAAGCGCGGCGACGCCCGCGCCGCCCACCGCAGCCTGCTCCGGGCCACCGGCGTCGGCGAGGCCGACTGGGACAAGCCGTTCATCGCGATCTGCAACAGCCACGTCGACATCATCCCCGGCCACGTCCACCTCCAGGCCGTCGGCAACTACGTCAAGGAGCGCGTCCGGGCCGCGGGGGGGGTGCCGTTCCTGTTCAACACCATCGGCGTCGACGACGGCATCGCGATGGGCCACAAGGGGATGAAGTACTCCTTGCCGTCGCGCGAGCTGATCGCCGACAGCGTCGAGACGATGATCGAGGCGCACCGCTTCGACGCCATGGTCTGCATCCCGAACTGCGACAAGATCGTCCCAGGCATGATGATGGGGGCGATGCGGGTCAACATCCCGACGATCTTCGTCTCGGGCGGCCCGATGGAGGCCGGCCGGACCGCCTCGGGCCAGACGGTGGACCTGATCGACGCCTTCGTCGCCTCGGTCCAGCGCCAGAACGGCAAGATCAGCGCCGAGGAGCTCGAGGAGATCGAGCAGGCCGCCTGCCCGACCTGCGGGAGCTGCTCGGGCATGTTCACGGCCAACAGCATGAACTGCCTGGCCGAGGCCCTGGGGATCGCGCTGCCGGGTAACGGCACGATCCTCGCCACGTCGGCCGACCGCAAGCACCTCTTCGACCGCGCGGCGCACCGGGTCGTCGAGCTCGCCCGCGACTTCGCCCGCCTCGGCCCCGGCCACGGCCTCTTGCCGCGCGAGATCGCCACCCGCGCCGCGTTCGACAACGCGATGGTCCTCGACATGGCGATGGGGGGGAGCACCAACACGTTGCTCCACGTCCTGGCCATCGCGCACGAGGCCGAGGTGCCGTACTCCCTGGCGCGGATCAACGAGCTGAGCCGGCGGACGCCGAACCTCTGCAAGGTCGCCCCCTCGGGCAAGTACCACGTCGAGGACGTCGCCCGCGCCGGCGGCATCCACACGATCCTCGGCGAGGTCGCCCGCGGCTGCCCGGGCCTGCTCGACCTGTCGTGCCCGACCGTCACCGGCAAGGCCCTCGGCGAGAATATCGCCGACTACGACGTCCGCCACGACGACGCCCGCCACCACGCCCACGCCATGACGAGGGTCCGGCCCGGCGGCAAGCGCACAGTCCACGCCTGGTCGGTGGCCGGCGTCGCCGGCGACGACCACTGGTCGGCGACCGCCGTCGAGGACCTCGAGGACGTGCGGGCCGACGACGAGTTCGACCCGCGCGACGTGATCCGCGACGTCGCGCACGCCTACTCGCCCGAGGGGGGCCTGACCGTGCTCTACGGCAACCTCGCCCCCGAGGGGGCGGTGGTCAAGACCGCCGGCGTCGACCCCAAGATGCTCATCCACGAGGGGCCGGCGGTCGTCTTCGAGAGTGAGGAGGACGCGTACAACGGCATCGTTTTCGGCCGGGTCCGGGCCGGCGACGTCGTCGTCATCCGCCTCGAGGGGCCCAAAGGAGGCCCCGGCATGCAGGAGATGCTGGCGCCGACGACCGCGATCAAGGGGGTGGGACTCGGGGACAAGTGCGCCCTGATCACCGACGGCCGCTTCTCGGGCGGGACCGCCGGCGCCTCGATCGGCCACGTCAGCCCCGAGGCCGCCGTCGGCGGCCCGATCGCCCTGGTCCGCGACGGCGACCTCATCGCCATCGACATCCCCGCCGGCACGCTCGACGTCCGCCTCACCGACGACGAGCTCGCCGCGCGTCGCCGCGCCTGGACCTCCCCCGCCCCCCGCGTCACCAAGGGCTACCTCGCCCGCTACGCCCGCCTCGTCACCAGTGGCCACACCGGCGCCGTGCTGGCCTGGGACTGAGCCCGGCCGGCGGGCGGAGAGGGAGGGCCGAGGCCAGAGGGCGGAGGACAGAGGACAGAGGACAGGATCGAGATCCGTCATCGGCCTTCCGCCCTCTGGCCTCGGCCCTCTGGCCTTTGTCCTCGGGCCTCCGCCCCAGGGCAAACGCATCTAATTCACAAATCCTTGTCTGCAAAGAACTTGCGACTAGTTGAATTCCGTGCACTAGATTGCAAATCCTTGCAGGACAAGGATTTGCGAAACACGTGCGTTCGCCCTGGCCTCCGCCCTCCCCAAGGCCCGACCGCGCCACCGCCCTCAACGCGGCCCGTAGCCGGGGGTATTGCGCCCGGGGGCCGTATTGCCGTAGCCGCCGCTGGTGCCGTAGCCGCCGCTGGTGCCGCCCTGGGCGCCCGAGGACGGCCCGTAGCCGGGGGCATCGGGGCCGGGGGCCATGCTGCCGTAGCCCTTGCTCGTGCCCCCCTTGCCGCCCGACGACGGGCCGTAGCCGGGGGAATTCGCGCCGGGGCCGCCCGGCGTGCCGTAGGAGCCGTAGCTCGGCCGGCCGCCGGAGTACGACGGGCCGTAGCCGGGCGGCTTCGCCGACGTGCCGGGGTACTGGCCCGACCCCGGCCGGCCGCCATTCGGGCCCGACGGCGCCGGCGTCGGGGGCGGGCCGGGCATGGGCATCCCGCCGCCGAAGGGACGCCAGGCCGGGCCCGCCACCAACTGGCCGTTGTTGAAGAGGTCGGGATGCTGATTCATGACCTGGACCAGCGCCAGGACGATCGGCCGGGCGTAGCCGTTGGCCGCGTGCGGCGTGAGCCGTTCCATCTCCGCCTTGAACGTCGCCGCGGCGGAATCCAGGCGGCCCTTGTAGCGCCGTTCCAGGTCGCGGTCCACGTCGGGCGGCGGGGGTGGCATCGAGATGACCTGCTTCCAGGCGACGATGAAGCGCGACCAGGGGCCGACGACCCGGGCCGCGGCCTGCTGGGCCGTCGCCTCGTCCTGGACCTCGACGATGATCTCGTTGAGCCCCTCGACGGACGTGATCATCTCGACGACGACCGCCTCGTACGCCGAGCCCTTGGCCGACGAGCCCGTGGGTGAGCCCGCGCCCCGGCCCGCGACGGGGGGGTCGTCGGGGGCGCCGTGGTCGGCGTCGCCGGCGCCGCCGTACTTGAAGGCGAGCCAGACGGTCAAGGCGACTAGGCCGCCGACGGCGACGACCACCCCGGCGACGATCGCCGCGACCACCGCGGACCCGTCGCCCCCCCGCTTCGGGGGCGCGTACCGGGCGCGGAAGGCCGACGACGCGGCCGGCGCCGAGAACCGCATCGGCGGCGGGGCGTCGTACCCGTCGTCGTCGTTGTCGTCGATGTCGTCCTCGAACAGGTCCACCGCCGGGTCGGCCGCCGGCATCCTCGGCCGGGCCGAGGGCGCGGGCGGGGGCGGGTACGCCGGCCGGGCCACGGGGGACGGCATCGGGGTGGGCCGGGCACCGGCCGGGGCGCGGGGGACGGGGACCGGCAGCACCTGGCCGCAGCGGGGGCAGCCCACCCGCCGGCCGGCCCACTCGCGCTCGACCTCGACCTTCTGCCCGCAGCCGCCGCAAGGGAAGATGATCGTCATCGACAACCTCCGACGCTCCGACGGTTCCGATCGCTCCGCCCGTTCCGCAGCCAAGGCACGACCATCTTAAGCTTACTTCGGCACCCCGGCCGGGGGCCCTTTGGCCGCGGGGCCCTTCGCCGGGGCCGGGGACGACATGCCCGAGACGACCACCCCCCGCTGCGCGAGCTCGCGCAGGACCTGGTTCATCGCTCGCTCGACCGGCCCGGCGAAGCCCGACCTGTCGAGGCGTGCCGTCTCCGTCCGGATCGCCTTCTGGGCCCGATCGGCGCGCTCCTTGTGGCGTCGCACGAGCTCGTCGACCGCCGGGCTCGGGCCGACGAGCCGATTCTTCGGGTCCCGGGCGAAGTCGATCAGGTCGCGGAAGGCGTCCTTGATCTTCGGGGCGAGCCGCTCGGCGGACCCCCGGTCCTTGACCTCGGCGAGCAGGCCCGCGAAGGCCTCCTGCCGCCTCATACCTTCCAGATAGGCGCGTTCCTGCTCGGGGCTGGCGAAGCGGAGGGGGCCCTCCCTGGCCTGCTGGTCCAGCTCGGCCGAGAGTGGCGCCACGGTGTCGTTGGGGTTGCCCGGGTCGGCCCCGAGGCGGGAGCCGTGCTCCAGGACGAACCAGACGCCCAGGCCGACCGCGACGACGACGGAGACGACGGTGCCGCCGACGACGGCGGCGGTCACGGCCGGGCTGCGACGCCGGTCCGGCGCCGCGTCGATCGGCCGGGCCTCGGCCGCCGCGGGCGCGGGGATCGTCGAGCGATGGCCGCACTGCGGGCACGCGATCGTCGCGCCGGGCCATGCCCCCGCGACCTTCAGCCGCCGGCCGCATCCCCCGCACGGGAGCATGATCGTCATCGTCGCCCTCCAGGTCGTCGCGGGACGGAGGACTCGGATCGGGAATTGATGGGGCGATTGTACGCGGCCGCCGTTCGTCCCGGCAAGTCGTCGATCCTCGGAGTTCTCCGGTTCCGCCCCCGGGGCCGCGTGGGGATGAGGTCAATAGCCGCGGGGCGGCCGATCGGCTCGGCCACCCCGCGACGAGTAGGAGAGGGAGATGGATCGGGGATGCGACCGCGGTTCAGGCGGTCGCCTCCCGCTTGCGCAGCTTCCGGGCCAGGCCCAGCGCCGGCAGCGCCGTCAAGGCCATGATCATCGTCGCCGGCTCGGGGGTCGGGGATGCGCCCTGGATCTGGACGACAGCGTCGTTGTGGTCGAAGTCGCCGTTCTGGCTCTTCAGGCGATCCTCGAAGGCCAGCAGGTAGCCGCCCTTGCCGCCGTTGATGGCGAAGGTCACCATGTGGTCCAGGCCATCGGCGTTCAGGGCGTCGATCGAGCTGAGGTAGGTCTTGGTGGTCGTATTATGGAGCCCGAAGGCGATGGGGTTGGTCCCCGTATAGGTCGCCGTCGACGAGCTGGTGCCTGTGCCGTCGGCCTTGGTGTTGAACACGGCGCCGTAACCCGTTCCCGTGATGAACAGCGGGTTGCTGCTGCCGTCGGTCGCCGGGGTGAAGCTGGTGGCCAGCGGCGTGTACGGCTTGCTGTAGGTGCCGAACTGGCTGACGTCGCCGGCCCACCGCGCGGTGATGGTCACCGTGCCCGACTTGCCGTTGAGGAGGTTCCAGAGCTGGTCGTTGCCGGGCCCGAAGTCCGCCACGCGGGTGAACGTGTCGCCCGCCAGAACACCGCTGCTCAGGTGCTCGAGGATCGACTGGGTCGTGCTCGGCACGGCGTTGTTGTCATAGAAGCCGCCGACCGGCGCCTGGGCGCCGGAGGCGACGACGGCCGCCCCGTTGGTCAGGTCGTTGGGCGTCGTGTAGGTGTGGCTGCTGTACGTGTAGGTCTGCCCGTCGTAGAAGAGGTTGGGCTCCGCCTTCGGGTAGGCCGGGTTGCCGTAGTTCGCCGAATTCGGCGCCGAGAACACATCCGAGAACACCGTGCCCGCTCGGGCACGCGACGCCACGGGCCCGGCCATCAGGGCGACCGTGGCCAAGGCTGCGAAGACTCTCCATCGGCGTTGCATGTTCAGAGTTCCTCCGTCGGACTCCTCACCGCCTCGTCGAGGCCGGATACGCCCGGCCCCGCCCATCATTGGTGCCCGGCCGATTCCCTCTGCCCCGGGAGTCGGCCCCTCTCGACAAACACGCAAGCAAGGATTGTCACGAAAGCGAGCTTCTATCCTTACTCACGCGATGCGATCACTCTCCAAACGCACCAAACCGACCATTTTCTATTCGATACCGTGGATGAAGTCAACAACAATCCCAAGGGAGCGTCGTTTTTTCCAATCAGCCACGATTCCCCGCCTCGGGGGTCGGTGGCGACCCGGGACGTCATCGTGTCATGACGGTTGTATGAAAGTCAACACACCGGGTGCCACGCGGGGAGGGCGTTGCCGTCGCCCGGATGCGTGCGACCTCCCTTCGAGGATGGGGCCGACGCCGGCATCACCGCCCCGCGGCCACGTCCACGGCCAACCCGGCGAGGGTCAGGCCCTCCGGCCCGCGATCGACGGCGAGGGTCAGGGTGTGCAGGCCCGCGTCGAGGCGAAGCGGCGGCGTGGTGAACGGGCGGGTAGGACCCGTGGCGATTTCGAAACGGGCCAGCGGCCGGCCATCGGCGCGGAGCGAGACGGACCTCGGCTCCCGTTCGGCGCGGAGGGTCAGGCGGAGGCGGCACGCCCGGGCCGCGTCGGGGACGAACAGGATGAGCCGGGCCTCGCGTCGCATCGTCAGGACCTTGCCGGCGGTCCAGCCGTCGCTCCAGCCGTCCAGCGGCATCGCGACGGGCCGGGTCGGGGTCGGGATCAGGCTGCGGTCGGCGACGATCGTCGCTTCATCCTCGAAGAACTTCGCGCGCGCGAGCACGCGGTCGAGCCGGTCGAGGCCCGGCAGGGGGATGTCGATGGCGCCGGGACGGCGGTGTCGGACGACGGAATCGAGCCGGTGGGCCGTCATGTAAAGCCAGAGGAAGTCGAGCGGGTCGACCCCGGCGACGACCCCGAACCGGGCCGCCTTCGGGTCGCGGAGGAAGTCGGGCTCGCGCAACGCCAGGACGTTGAACGGCGACTCGTGGACCATGAGGTCGTCGAAGGCCGCGTTGGGCACGCCGCAGTAGCCGGCGGTCGTCCGGGCGCCGTGGAAGGATTGCCAGTAGCCGCCCAGGGCGCTGAGCTCCTCGGCGAACCCCGACCCGAACATCGGCGCCTCGACGATCGCCGGCGCGCCCCCTCGGGCCGTCAGCAGGCGATAGCACGCGGGCAAGGGCGGGACCGGCCGCGACCGGAACGGGACGATCGCCAGCTCGGCGACCGTCAGCACGACCGCGACGCCGACCACGAGGTTCCGCCGCCGCGCCCCTCCGAGCACGTCCCGCAGCCCCGCCGCCGCGAGGACCGCCGCGACGACGGCGGCCGGCAGGTTGAACCGCGACGGCGCCCGGATCAGGCGGAAGGGCGCGACGTGCGCGCGGAGCCAGCCGGCCGGCATCGGCACCTCGAACCCGCGGAGCCGCAACGCCGGCCCGAACGACAGCACGACCAAGAGCGCGAAGGCCGACCACCAGTAGCCCGCGTCCTTCAGCCGCGCCCGGCCGATCGCCGCGCGGGCGATCAGGAGTAACGGGACGAGGCCGAGGTACGAAGCGCACTCGATCGTCGGGTAGCCCGCCGCGTCGTAGGCGTCGCGGCGGAGGAGGCGCTGGAGCGGGTGCAGGCCCGTCGGCACGACGTAGCTCCACGCCGGGGCGCTGTACTTGCGGAACTCCGCGAGCGGCCGATGGAGCCCCTGGCCGTGCGACGCCGACCAGATCGGCCCCGCGAACAGCAGCGCCAGGCCCGGCGCCACCGCCAGGCCGAACGCCGCGACCCACGCCGCCCGACGCCCCCGGCTCGCCCCGTCGTCGCGCCTGAGGAACTTGTACCCCACGAACCACGCCGCCGGCACCGCCGCCAGCAGCGCGAAGTACGCCGCCGCCATCACCGTCAGCAGGTACGCCCCCGCCGCCGGCGCCAGCCGCCGCGGCCCCGGCCGGTCGACGAACCGAACCCAGGCCGCGAGGAACAGCCCGATCGCCCCCGCGTAGATCAATTCCAGGTGCTCCAGCGCGTGCAGGAGCACCGGCCCGCTCGCCATCGCCGCCGCGCCCGCGTACGCCGCGCACGCCCGGTCCTCGACGACCACCCCCGCCAGCGCCGCCGCCCCCAGCCCCGTGCCGACCAGGCCGAGGAACCAGAGAATATTATAACAACAAATATCGTCTTCTATGAACGACAGCGGGACGTACAACGCCCCCTGCAACGCCAGCGGCGAGAAGTTCCCCAAGGGGGCCCCCACCGGGTACTGGATGCCCGTCATGACCCACGGGGCGCGGCCCTCCAGGAGGCACGACTTGTACCACCGCATGACCGTCAGGTGCTGGATCGGGTCCACCAGCGACGGCAGCTCCGACCGCGCCCGCAACCCCCTCGGGTACGTCGCCGCCAGCGCGACGGCCGTATACAGGGCCGCGAGCAAGAGCCACCACGTCACGCGGGATCGAGGGGCGGGCATGGGAAGGGCTTCACCACGAAGGCACAAAGGACACAAAGTAAAGTGAAATCGAAAAATTCCAATTTTTAATGATTTTCTTTCTTTGTGTCCTTTGTGCCTTCGTGGTGAAGCCCCCCCTCTTCACTCCGCGATCAGCCTCGGCTCCCCGAGCGGGTACGTGCCCGGCTTGCGGAAGAAGACGCGGAGGCGGCGGACGTCGTCGGTGCGCCAGTGGGGGAGGCGGGCGAGGTCGAGGGACCACGCGGCGGCCTCGCGCGCGGGGTCGGGGCGCCAACGGATGCTCCGCGACTCGGACCAAGCGCCGGCCGGCCCGGCCCACCAGACCTCCATCCACTGGCCGGGCGAGCCGCCGGGGATGCAGAGGAATCGGGCGTCGTCCGCGCGGCCTGTCGGCGCGACCAGCTCGAACTCGACGTGCGACGGCCAGCCGTCGGTCGTGTAGCGGCCGGGCCCCGCCGCGCGGATGTGGTTCCACGCGTCGGTCGGCGGCACGCGTCGGCCGACGGCGACGACGAGGTCCTCGACGAAGAGCTGGTCGGGATTCAGGTAGGGCGAGGCGTCCATGCCGCCGCAGACGGCCTCACGATCGGCCTGGCCCATCGACTCCAGGAGGATACGCCGGACGTCCGCGTCGGGGACGCTCGGGGTGGGAACGGTCCGCGGCAGGAGGTCGAGGACGTTGAAGTTCTCGTAGGGGAACCACTTCGTGAGGACCGGGTCGAGGGCCCGGATCGCCTGCTCGCGGGTGATCCCTTTGGTCCGACACGTCGCGGCCAGGCGGTCGAGCGCCGCGAGGGTGCGGCCCTGCTCGGCATAGCGGTAGAACCGCCCGCGTGCCTTCATCTCGTCGCGGTGCGAGACCCAGAGCAAGGCCGCGACCGCCGTCGCGACCGCCAGGGCGCGCGTCGGGTTCGCGTCGAGCCGCGCCAGCCACGGCCGCGAGGCCGCCGCGATCACGAGGGCCAGGCCGGCCTGCGGGAAGAGGTGGTAGCGCTGGACCTCGAGCACCCAGTGCGGGTTCGGCGCCGATCGTACCGCGTAGGTCAACGCGTAGCCGCCCACGATCAGGCCCAGGGCCCCCAGGACCAACGGCCTCGACCCGCGCCGCCGGGCCATCGCGAGCGCCGCGACGAGCCCCAGCGCCCCCAGACCGATCGCGAGCCCCTTCGGCATCCGATCATCGACGTTCCGGACCCCGAACAGGGCCGGGACCAGGACATCGGCCGGCGCCAGGCCGATCGCCACGACCGCGTCGATCGGCCGCGTGCGCTCGACGACGCTCTGCGCCACGATGCCGCGGTACTGCTGCGTGTTCGACACGGCCAGGTACGCCATCGTGCCGAGCAACGGCGCCGCGATCGCGAGCCGCCACGCCCTCGGCGTCGCGTCGCCCGCCAGCAACGCCCTCAAGGCCGCCACCGGGCCGGCCAGCAGGCCGATCGCCGAGCACGCCGGCGCCAGGCACGCCGCGAGGGCCGCGACGACCACCCCGCCCCGCGCCCTCCGGGTCGCCGCCTCGGCGCCGTGCCAGGCGGTGAGCGTGAACAGCAAGGCCCAGAGGAAGCTGCTCGCCGAGTACCAGAAGACGACCTCGATCGGCAGCCACGACAGCGCGAAGATCGCGACCGCCACCAGGCTCGCCGCCGTCGAGCCCGTCTCCCGCCGCGCGACCAGGCCGAGCAGGGCCAGGCACGGCACGAACGGGACGTACGACGCGACCGTGAACGCCCACGGGGCGGCGACGAGCCGGTGCCCCGCCGCGTTCCAGGCCGTCCACGAGATCGTCTGGAAGACCGGCGCCATGTGCTCGTTGAACGGCAGGAAGAGGATCGCCCGGAGCGGGTGCATCTGGAGCTGCGCGACCCGGACCACGTCGTCGCCGTAGAGGCTCGCGTGCCGGAGCCGGTCCGCGTACGGCGCCAGGACGATCGCCGCGAACGCCGCCCCCAGCGCCCACCGCAACGCCCGTCGGCCCCGCGCGCCGTCCTTGTCCATGTCCCGCCATCCCTCCTCGAAGGGCTCCGCCGCTCTCCTGTCGGGATTTGAACCGCGACCGACCCTCCCGGCAAGGGGAAAACGCGACGGGCCGCGCGGACCCGGGCCGCCGGCATCGGCGCGATTTCCTTCGGCCACTTCCGTTCGGCACGCAAGTCGGTTAGTTTGAGATGTGGGGAGCCGCGCGGGCGCGGCGGCGGAGCCGGGGGGATGCGGCGATGGCGGCGGAATGGACCTGCCAGGCGTGCGGCGCGACGGTCCAGGTCCAGGGCGTCGGGCGCGACGACCCCAAAGCGGGACCTTGCCCGTTCTGCCAGGCGCCGGCCGGGGCCGGGCCGAAATCCGGCCGTCGCGGCGGGGCGACGCTCGTCGGCTTCGTCCTGCTGGCCGGGGCTACCCTCTGGGCCTGGACCCGCCCCGACGATCGCCCGCCGGGCGAGCGCCCCACCTCCGCCCTCGCGGCCGGACCCGCCCCCGTCCCTCGGCCCCGACCCTCCCTGCCCCCCTTGATCCGGCTGGTGGCGCAGGCCCGACCGCCGCGATCGGCCTCGAAGCCGTCGAGGCCGAAGCCGGCCGATGGCCCGATCGTCGCCGACGCCCCGGCCCCCGCACGCGCGACGGGGCCGGCCGAGGCGCGGGAGGCGTTGCCGGCGCGGGTCCTGGTCGCCGACGACTCGGGCAAGCCGGTCGTGGCCCGGCTGTACGACGGCGGCGGACGCCTCTATGCCCTCCTGCCCGACGGCCGCCTCGGCCAGCTCAAGTCCGGCCAGAAGCTCGTCGCCGCCGACGGGCCGTTCGAGCCGGCCACGATCGACGACGTCGAGAAGGCCCTCCTGGCCGGCCCCTTCGCCGGCTTCCGCGCCTTGCGGACCGACCACTACCTCGTCCTGACCTCCGGCTCCGAGGCCTTCGCCCGCCGCAGCGGCCGGCTGCTCGACCGGCTCTACGACGGCCTGCTCGCCGCCTTCGAGCGCAACAAGCTCGACGTCCACCCCCCCGAGTTCCCGCTCGTCGCCGTCATCTTCGACACCGAGCGCGCCTTCCGCGCCCACCGCGAAGTCGCGCCGGAAGTCCAGGCGTATTACGAAATCTTGACGAATCGCATCTATTTCTACGAGAAGTCGGACCACGACCGCAACGCGCCCGAGGTCGCGGCGATGCGACGGCCGCAGACGGTGGCGCACGAGGGGGTCCACCAGGTCCTGCAGAACATCGGCCTGCACCCCAGGCTCGCCCCCTGGCCGCCGTGGCTGGTCGAGGGCCTGGCCGAGTATTGCGGCACGACCCGGGCCCCCCGGCCCGCGCTCGACAACGGCGGCGAGGCGTTCCTCGGCGACTGGGAGCGGCTCGGCGAGGTCAACCCGTTCCACATGGCGACGATCAGCGACCTCCAGCACCCCGACGACCTCCACCTCCAAGGGCAGGGCCGCAAGGCCCGCAACATCGGCAAGGCGGTCCGTCGTCCCCCGCTCGAGGAGCTGGTGATGAAGACCGACCTGACGCCGACCGACTACGCCCTGGCCTGGGCCTTGACGCACTACCTCGCCAAGAGGCGCGGGCCGGAGTTCGTCGCCTTCCTGAAGGCGATGGGCGCCCTGAAGCCCGGCACCGAGCGGACCCCCGAGCAGCACCTGGCCGACTTCCGCGCCGCCTTCAAGAAGGACTACTCCCGCCTCGCCAGCCTGGTCACCAAGCACCTGAATAGCCTGCATTACGCCCCGATCCCGTACTACGCCGTCGTCTTCGAACAGGACCTCCGCGGCGGCCTGATGTCCCGCGGCGGCATGGTCAGCCAGTCCCCCTCGGTCATCCGCCAGTGGTTCGACGAGATGTACACCCCTCCCCCCGTCGGCGGCGCCGTCCGCTCGCAGGTCCTCCCGTTCGAGAAGCGCGAGGAGGCGCGGATGCAGATGATGCTCTGGTACAACAACCGCTGAGCAGGGGCCGGCCTCGACCCCCTTGCCGCCCGGCCCGCCTTCGGGTCTACTACGAAAGGATTCGGACCCGGAGGTAACCGATGCTGGCGCCGAGGTTCACGATCGCGGGCTTGATGGGGTTGGTCGTCGTCGCGGCCGTCGGCGTGGCGGCGTTGCGATTCGCGTCGGAGCTCTGGGCGGGGGTCTTGCTGATCGGGACGCTCGCGATGCTGGGCGCGGCGGTCCTGGGGGTCGTCCACCGTCGCGGCGCGCGTCGGGCCTGGTGGCAGGGGTTCGCCCTCTTCGGCTGGGGCTATCTCTTCGTCTCGCTCGGCCCCTGGGCCGCCGACGCGGTCGCGCCCCACCTGCCGACGACGACGGCCCTCGACGCCCTCTTCGAGCGGATGCACCCGCCCCGGAAGGAGGAGGCCCGGCTCTCGGCCTTCATTTCGCGCGGCGGCGGCGGCGGCGCGGCCCCGGCGATCTACGCGATCAGCTCCGCGGCCCCGGTCACCGCGACCGTCGCGCCGGCGACGGCCGCGGCCTCCGGCTCGGCCCCCTCGATGGTCAGGTTCAACCTGTCGCTCACGACCCCGACCCCCGAGTTCTTCCACCGCGTCGGCCACTGCCTCTGGGCCCTCCTCGCCGCCACCCTCGGCGGCCTGATCGGCCGCGCCTTCTTCGCCACCTCCGGCCGCTAAGGAGGGCGAGGCCCCCTCGCCGACCGTCGAGGCCACCGCCGCGACGTGACGCAACGACCCGCGCCGGGTCCGCAACGATCGGCGGGCCGTTGCGACCGCCCTCCCGGCGCGGTAGCGTCGACCGTGGGGGCCGATCGATCACCGGAACGCCTTGAGGGACGGGCCATGAAAGCGAACGATCGTCTGACGCGGCGCGACGTGCTGAGGCGCTCGGCGGCGGGGCCGCTGCTCGCCGCCCCCTGGATCGTGCCCGCGGCCGCCCTGGGCCGGGGCGGGAAGTCGGCCGCGTCCGAGCGCATCACGCTCGGCGTCATCGGCATCGGCCCGCGCTGCACGTACGACCTCCAGGCGATGCTCCAGCACAAGGACGTGCAATGCGTGGCCATCTGCGACGTGCAGGCCGGCCGTCGCGAGGCGGGCAAGGCGCTCGTCGACAAGCACTACGGCAACGCCGACTGCAAGACCTACCGCGACTTCCACGACCTGCTGGCGCGTCGCGACGTCGACGCCGTGCTCATCGCCACCGGCGACCGCTGGCACGCGCCGGCGTCGATCCTGGCGGCGCGGGCGGGCAAGGACGTCTACAGCGAGAAGCCCTGCGGCCTGACCATCGCCTGGTGCCAGGCCCTCGACGACGCCATCCGCGAGACGAAGCGCGTCTTCCAGGCCGGCACCCAGCGCCGCAACGTCGCCAACTTCCAGGCCGCCATCAAGCTGGCGCACAGCGGCAAGCTCGGCAAGCTGCACACGCTCTACGCCTCCGTCTACACCCCCGAGGCTCTGACCGCCTGGCTCCCGGCCGAGCCGACGCCCGCGCGCGACGTCGTCGACTGGGACCTCTGGCTCGGCCCGGCGCCCTGGCGGCCGTACAACAAGGCGTATGTGCAAGGCGGTTGGCGCGGCTACTGGGACTTCGACTCGGCCTGCCGCCTGATGGACTGGGGCGCCCACACCGTCGACCTCTGCCAGTGGGCCAACAAGGCCGACGACACCATGCCCGTCGAGTACGAGCCCTCGGCCACGAACGTCACCGCCCGCTACGCCAACGGCGTGAAGCTCGTGCTCGACTTCCTCAAGACCCCCTTCGCCCAGCGCCCCGGCTGGGTCCAGTCGCTGGGCACCTGCCCCGTGCGGTTCGTCGGCGACGAGGGCTCCGTCGAGGTCGGCGACAGCGGCGGCATCGAGGTCCAGCCCTCCTCTCTTCGTTCCGAGCTCAAGAACCTCGAGGGCATCTCCGGCTCCGGCCTCGACGTCGGCGCCCACTCCCGCGACTTCTTCGACTGCGTCCGTTCCCGCCGCCCCCCCGCGGCCAACTCCTCCGTCATGCGCCATTCCCACATCGCCGTCCACGCCGCCGCCCTCTCCTGGCTCCTCAACCGCAAGCTCCGCCTCGACCCCTCCAAGGAAGAATTCCTCGACGACCCCGAGGCCAACGGCCTCCGCTCCTTGCCCTCGCGGAAGGTGCTGTAGGACCCGACCCGAAGCCTAGACGCGGAGTGATATTTCGATTTGTTGAGGCCTTCCGGCCATTCCAGGGTGGCCCCGGTTGCTCGCAACCGGGGCCACCCGCGATTGGGCTAGGCTAGCCCGCGGGCCCTGCCTCGTCGGGAGCGGTGGGACTGTCTGGACCCTGCGTGATAGTGCTCTCGGGTAGCGGTAGAACTAGCTGAGGCCCATCCTTGGTATCGGGGACGGTGACTGCTCGCTCTCGGTCTTCGCCCGGGCCCGAATTGTTGCCCGACTCAGGGCCTGAGGGTAGGCCCTGAGACGAAGCGTCAATGGGGAAGTTGAGGAGTCGCAAGAAGGCCCCATCCAATCGGTTCGAGCGAACGAACAGCTCAAGGATGTCAATGCTTATCTTCTGCGTGTAGGGTTCGAGAAGCCATCTTGGCGCGCGAGGGTAAGGGTGATCTGAAGCGTGGTAATAGCCTGCGATATCGATGAGCCTGATGGCGTCGTTCAGGTGATTCCGCCGGACGATGAGCCGGCCAACGAGTTCCAGCAGTTGCGGGAAGGAATGTAGGTCGAGAGCGGCCTCATCGTCGGGGAGCTTCAATCCTTGATGTTTTCCAATTTCTTTCATATATTTTAATTTTTGCTCGAAGGCAACGGGGCCGTCGTGCAGCGTCTCCCTGAGCTTCCTCTCCAGGATGGGGAGGTCGGCGACGTCGAGACTTGAGATGGTCAATCCAATCGAGACGCCGAGTTGTAAGGCCCCCAGTAGGACCAAGGCCTGATGTTGATGGTCTTCGGGGTTGAAGGTCTTGTAGACCGCCTCGGGATTGAGAAGGTCCAGAAGCGAGAGAACGCGGACCGCCGGGGGGAGGGACCAGATGGTGTAGAGGAGAAACGTGGTAACTTCGTGATATCTCGTCCCGCGGACGAACGAGTTGCGGACCTGGACGAGTGCATCATATCCCGCTAGGTCGAAATACGGTCCTTTGAAGAAAAGGGCGAGTCGTTCGCTAAGCTCGCACTGCTCCAACTCGGACATCGGCACGATGCCGAGTTGCAGCGCGAGCCACCTCGCGTTGTCCGAGATTTCTGACTTGAGGAGATATATGCTCCCGGCCTCCAAGAAACAGGCGAGTCCTTTCACCCAAAGGACCCGGTCCGTGGCCATCCCGCGAGTCGCCTTGCAGTCCGCGAGGAATCGATCGACCGGGCCGTCGGCGGAGAAGCGAAAACCGAGGACATCAGCGTCGGTCAGGTCCGAGCGACTTCTCCGAGAGGCCGAGGGGTGGACCTGCACGGGCACGTTCAGGAACGGGACATAGCCGTGCGACCATGCCAACCGCTTCGCAATGAGCTTATAAGGAAAGTCTTTGTCAGCGGATGACACGGTGCACTCCACGCAGATCGTCGAATAGGGCGGCGTTGAACCGCTGGTAGGTCTGGGACCTGCTGTCAAGCCGGCGGGAGGCAAGCACTCCCCTCGCATTCGCCCGGTTGGAAGCCGGCAAGATAATACCCGTCGGCTGCTCGTCGGCGAAGCTCTTCCGAAGCTCGTTCTTGTCAAGGAGAAGGTGGGCCTCGGACTCAGTCTTCCCACGGCACATGACGATGGCCAAATCCACCGCCTTCAAGTTCTCCTCCGTCTCATACAGGTGGAAGCTGAATCGGCCGCCGTGGTCCTTGAAGTAACCCAAGCCAGCGTCAGCCGCGGGGGCGTATTGGGTGCGAATGTTCGAGTGTGGGACGCGGCCAATCATCTTATGTTGCTTGAGTCTGGACAATACTTCGACCGGGTCTCCGACCCTGGTTATCGTCGAGAAGCTCTGACCGTAGCGTAGACAGGAGACGAGGAATCTCGCCTTCCCCAGGACGACTTTCGAGACATCAGTCCTGATGTGCGGGAACAAGAAGTGCTGCCTCCCGGACGACGAATCGACGGCGGGGGCGGAGAGCACGTTCGAGTTCACCAGTTCTGCGACGAGGGGATGCGTCGTCGCCAGGCTCGAGACAGCGATGCCCGGGCAGGCTTGAGCCTCGTGCAGAATCGCCTGGATCTCCCCATACCGATCATGATACTTGGCGACGCAATTGAGCATCGATTCGGGGTGCTCATCGATAAAGAGTGGCGTGTAAAGAATCTCTATCCCGTCACGAGGGGACGGGTAGGTTCTGAAGTAGCCGCCCAACTCTCCGATATCGACAATGGTCCGAACAACCTCGGGCCCTAGCCCGGTCGAGGCGACGACGGACGACATCGGCTCCGGGACGACCGAAAGAGATTGGACTAGGCTGAGCGTGGCGGCCTCCAACTCCCCCGGTCTCCTGTCGGACCACTGCTGCCCGAGGGTCGCGTAAAGCTCCTGGAAGTGCGGAATGTTCTCATCGAGACTGGTGAGGGACCATACGTTCGGGGTAGCCCGAATCCAGCCGGCCTCTTCGAGGATTTGAAGCACCATGTGTTTTGCTTCAGCCGGAAATGGAGAGACGCCATGTCCGAGTTATACTACAACTCGGGAGGAGTTTCTCCGATGCGAAAGCCCCGCAAGAACTACACGCCCCCTGAGAAGGTCGCCATCCTCAGGCGCCACCTGATCGAC